>CAZYOV010000004.1:0-53095 GCA_964649215.1 uncultured Dehalococcoidia bacterium | reverse complement strand
TCGCCCACGCGGTCAAGATCGCCCGCGAGTACATGGGTGAGACGCCCTTCGTCCTCTATCTGGGTGACAACTTCCTCCTGGGTGGCGTCAAGAGCTTCGTGGACAGCTTCCGGGAGAACGGCGCTAATTGCCAGATACTGCTTCACCCGGTGAAGAACCCCCAGGCCTTCGGAATCGCCGAGTTCGTCGACGGCCGCGTCACGCGCATCGTCGAGAAGCCTGCCAGCCCTCCGTCTAACCTGGCCGTGATAGGCGTCTACATGTTCGATCAGCACGTCTTCGAGGCCGTGGAGCGAATCAAGCCTTCCGCCCGCGGCGAGCTGGAGATCACCGACACGATCCAGTACTTCATCGATAAGGGTCTCGACGTTCAAGCGGAGCTGCTGGACCGCTACTGGATCGACACCGGCAAGATGGACGACATTCTGGAGGCGAACCGCATGGTGGTCCAGAGCCTGGCGCCCAGCAACCGGGGGCAGGTGGACGAGCGAACCCGCGTCTACGAGCCGGTGGTCCTGGAGAAAGGCGCGAGGGTGGTAAACAGCGTGCTGCGGGGGCCCCTGGTTGTCGGTGAGAAGACCGAGATCATAGACTCTTACGTGGGTCCGTTCACGACCATAGACCACGACTGCCGCCTCAAGGGTGTACGCGTGGAGGGTAGTATCATCATGGAGCACACCAGCATTGAGGACATCCACTGGCCCATCGATCGCAGCCTAATCGGACGCTACGTGACGCTGCGAGGGGGTCAGGTGGTGGGCGGCAGCTACAGCCTCACCCTGGGCGACCACAGCGAGATCGGGATGCCTGAAGGATAGGGATGCTGGACGACGCCCGTATCCTGGTTACCGGCGGTTGCGGCTTCATCGGCAGCAACTTCATTCTCCACCTGCTCGAGCGCTACCCAAACGCCCAGGTGGTCAACCTGGACAAGCTGACCTATGCTAGCAACCTCGCCAGCCTGCGGAACGTGGAAGGCGATCCCCGCTACCGCTTCGTGCAAGGCGAAATATGTGACGGCGAGCTTGTAGACGGGCTGATGGCGGAGGTGGACGCGGTGTTCAACTTCGCCGCCGAGACTCACGTGGACCGCTCTCTCATGGAGGCCGGCTCGTTCATCCTGACCGATGTCCTCGGCACCCATGTCCTCCTGGACTCGGCGCGCCGTCACCCAAATGTCAAACGCTTCGTGCAGGTGTCCACCGATGAGGTGTACGGGGAGATGTCGCCCGGTGCTTGGGCCAAGGAGAGCGATCCCCTTCACCCCCGCAGCCCCTACGCCGCGAGCAAGGCCGGCGGCGATGCCCAGTGTAACGCCTTTTTCGAGACCTACGGCTTGCCCGTCATAATCACCCGCGCCGCTAACAACATCGGTCCCCGCCAGCACATCGAAAAGATGGTGCCCCTGTTCGTCACCAGCGCCATGAGGGACGAGCCCTTGCCCCTGTACGGCGACGGCCGTCAGGTCCGCGACTGGCTGTACGTGGAGGACCACTGCCGCGCCCTGGAGCTCATCGCGCGGGAGGGGAAGCCGGGGGAGATCTACAACATCGGCGCCGATAACCACCAGGAGAACATCCGCCTGGCGGAGTCCCTCCTCCAGTTGTTGGAGAAACCGCTGAGCCTCATCCGCTTCGTGGAGGACCGCAAGGGTCACGACCGCCGCTACGCCGTTGATTCGTCGAAGCTGCGGGCCCTGGGCTGGGCCCCCCGACACGATTTCCTCTCCGCTCTGGAAAGGACGGTGCAGTGGTATCAGAAGAACGGCTGGTGGTGGGAGCCCATCTACGCCGGCCCCTTCCGCGACTACTACCAGCGCCAGTACGGTGACCGGCTGGCCAGCGGCGTACCGTATGACCCTGAAGGAAGAACGCCCCAATGATCCAGGGAGTGGAGGTGAAGCAGCTCGCCAGGCATGCCGACGAGCGCGGTTTCTTAATGGAGGTCCTGCGTAGCGACGACCCGATCTTCACGAATTTCGGTCAATGCTACGTCTCCATGAACTACCCGGGCGTGGTGCGGGCCTGGCACTACCACCAGAAGCAGGACGACTTCTTCGTGGTGGTGAAGGGGATGATCAAGGTTGGCCTGTACGATATGCGCGAGGGCTCGCCCACCCGCGGTGAGGTCAACGAATTTTACCTGGGCGACAACAACAACATTCTCCTCAAGATTCCAGTGGGCGTCGCTCACGGCTACAAGACGATTGGCGGGGAGCCCTCCCTCCTCGTCAACTTCCCTTCGGAGGTGTACGACCGGGAGGAGCCGGATGAGCACCGCCTCCCCTGGAATACCGACCAGATACCTTTCGACTGGGAGGTCACGTTCAAGTAGATGCGCATCCTTATAACGGGCGGCCAGGGTCAGCTGGGACGAGCCCTTCAGGCTGCGCTCGCCGGCCA
This sequence comes from uncultured Dehalococcoidia bacterium, assembly GCA_964649215.1. Lineage (GTDB taxonomy): Bacteria > Chloroflexota > Dehalococcoidia > SM23-28-2 > RBG-16-64-32 > JADFNQ01. Next base: position 50,693 of record CAZYOV010000004.1, on the reverse strand, counting down.
CGAGGTGTCGGCTCCGGGCCATGCGGAGCTGGACGTCACCGACGCCGGCAAGGTGCAGGAGGCTGTCCGCGGGTTTAGGCCGGAGGTGGTGATCCACGTCGCGGCCTGGACTGATACCGCAGGCTGTGAGGCAGACCCCGCGCGGGCGCTGCAGGTGAACGGCGAGGGGACCCGCATCGCGGCCGAGGCCTGCGCCCGCGCCGGAGCGGCTATGCTCTACGTCAGCACCAATGAGGTGTTCGATGGGGAAAAAGATGAGCCCTATCATGAGGAGGACGAGCCTAACCCGATCAACGCTTATGGCCGCTCTAAGCTGAAGGGGGAGCGGTACGTGCAGTCTCTCTTGGAGCGCTACTACGTTGTGCGGACGTCCTGGCTCTACGGTTCTGGGCGAGTTAGCTTTCCCGAGAAGATCGTGCAAGCGGCGAGAGAGCAGGGACGGTTGCAGTTGGTGACGGACGAGGTAGCTTCGCCTACGTGGACGGTGGACTTGGCCGGTGCCATGGCTCACGTGATACAGAAACCGGCTTGGGGAGTCTACCACTTCTCAAACAGCGGGTACTGCTCGCGTCTGGAGTGGGCGGCGGAGATTCTGCGCCTGTCCGGCTTGGAGGGCATCCCAGTGGAGGCCACCACGCAGCGAGAGTTCGGGGCTCCTTACCGCAAAGCAGCCTTCTCCGCACTGGCCAACGTCCGTGGCGCCCACCTTGGCATTGAGTTGCGACCGTGGCAAGAGGCGCTGGCGGAACACCTCCAGACTTCGCGAAGCGATTCCGGCGCGGCGGCACCCGCGACCCAAGTTAACTGATAAACTAACGGGGACGTTCTTAAGACTTGGAAAAGATGCTTCGTATCAAGAGAAAGAATCCAAAGTCGGCCAACTTGCCTATTTCCGGCGAGGGTGCGCCGGAAACGCCGCAGAACGCCGTCGACGAACCTTTCGCGGAAGGCGCGGAGGCCACTTTCGAGGTGGACGCCTACCCGACCTCGGCCGTCAAGCGGTGGTCGGATATAATCGGGGCCTCCCTCGCCCTGGGTGTCCTCGCGCCGATCTGGCTCCTGGCCCTGATCCTCATTAAGCTTGACGGTCCTGGGCCTGTCATCCTCAAACAGAAGCGAGTTGGGCTGGGCGGACGGCAGTTCATCTTCTACAAGTTTCGTACTATGGTCAACGGCTCGGAGAACAGCATCTCCGATCGAATTCCTAGGGGTGACCTGACGAAGCTCCTTCTTAGCCCTCCTGAGCGCAACCCCAGCGTTACGAAGATCGGATGGGTGCTCCGCAAGACCACCATGGATGAGCTTCCTCAGATCCTGAACGTTATCAAGGGAGATATGAGCCTGGTGGGACCGCGACCGGATATGCCGGAGATCGTAGCGCACTGGCCACCTCACTTCCACGAGCGTCACAAGGTGAAGCCTGGTATGACCGGCCTCGCCCAGGTCAACGGTCGCTCCGATATCACCCACGACCAGAAAATCCGCTATGACCTGGAGTACGTGCGTCATCACCCGATCACCCTCGACCTGGCGATCCTTCTCAAGACCGTCGTCCTGGTTCTGAGCACGAAGGGGGCGCGGTAGGGCCGCCGCCCCATCGCTGCCCCTAGGTCGCGGCCCGGGATCACGATGCGCGTCCTGTTTGTGTCGTCGGAGTTGCCGTACCCCGCCGATAGCGGCGCCACCATCAAGACAGCCAGCATCCTGGAATACCTGAGGCGGCGTCATGAAGTGCACCTCCTCTGCTTCAAGCGGCGCGCCCTGACCCAGGAGCAGGCCCGCTGGTGCGCGGAGATAGACAGCGCGGAGACGGTGTCGCTGAATCGCGGTCGCACCCCCCTCAACCTGGTACGCAGCTACCTGCGCGGGCTCCCCCTCAGCATTGAGCGGAACCGCAGCGAACGGATGGCGGCCCTGGTCTCGCAGCGGCTTAGCGACGAAAGCTACGATGCGCTGTTCGTGGACGGCTGGCTTATGGCCCAATACCTGCCACGAGGATTCGGCGGCTTGACCGTGCTGCACGAGCATAACGCCGAGCACGTGATGTGGCGTCGCCAGGCGGAGCGGGAGGGCAACCCTCTGCTCCGCGCCCTAATCCGCCTGGAGTACCGACGGGTGCGCGCCTACGAAGCCTCCATCCTCTCCCGCTTCGACGTCGTCTTCGCCGTGTCCGACGCGGACCGGCGGGCCCTGATCGAGCTGGGGGCGGAACCGGAGCGGCTGCGTGTGTTGCCGAACCTGCCTGACCCGGCTCTGCTTGAGCGCCCTGCTCTCTCCTTCGCTGCAGCGGAGTCGGTCATCCTCTACTTTGGCACGCTTAGCTGGCCGCCCAACGTCGAGGGTCTCCAGCACTTTCTCAGCTCCGTGTTCCCTCTGCTGCGACAGCGGGTGCCGGAGGCCCGGTTCGTCGTCGCTGGGAAAGGGGCGCCGGCTTGGCTGGAGCGGTTGGCCCGTCGAACAGCCGGGGTGGAGTTTGTGGGCCCGGTGGAGGACGCGGAGCCCCTGTACAGGCAGGCGCGGGTGTTCATTGAGGCGAGCCGCAGCGGCGGCGGCACCCGGCTCAAGGTGCTTAACGCCCTGGCCCGCGGCCTGCCGGTGGTGGCCAGCCCGGAAGGGGCCGAGGCGCTGGAGCTGGTGGCGGGCGAGCATCTACTGATCGCGTCCGATGCGGAGTCGATGGCGGAGGCCGTGGGGCGCCTCCTCCGTTCGGAGGACGGCCTGTGGCGGGCCCTCAGCGAAAACGGGCGCGCCCTGGTCCGCAGTCACTACTTGGCCGAGGCGGCCTACGGGCCCCTGGATGAGGTCCTCAGCGGTGCCGGCGCCAAGGCCTGAGGGGGCGCCGCCCCTGGAAACATCGGAAGTTCTGGGAGTTCGGTTCCACAACCTCAGCCGGGGGGAGGCGGCCAGCGCCATCGCTGAGCTGGCCCGGGTCGGCGGCAAGGCGTACGTAGTCAAGCCCTACTCCGAGTTCATGCCGCGGGCCACCCGCGACGCCAGCATACGGAAGGTCCTGAACGGCGCTGACCTCTGCCTGGCCGATGGCATCGGCATTCTGTGGGCGGCCCACTACCTGGCCCTGCCTGGAGGACCCTTGCGGGCCCTGGCCCAGTTCCCCGTGTCCTTGGCGGCTGTGGCCTTTAACCCGGCGGCCGCCCGCGGGCCACTCAAGGAGAACATGGCGGGCGTGGACCTGACCTGGGAGATGCTGGCCCGTCTGGACGAGGCCGGCTCGCGGGTCTTCCTGCTGGGGGGCACGGAGGCGGAGGTGCGGGGCGCGAGGGAGCGGATCGAGGCGCGGTTCGACGGCCTACGTGTCGTCGGGTCTCATAACGGACACTTCGACTTGTCAGGAGAGGAGAACGAGACTATCCTCCAGGCTATAAACGAGGCCCAACCGGAGGTGCTTCTGGTAGCGATGGGCTTCCCCCGCCAGGAGGAGTGGATCGCTGCCAACCTCTCGCGGCTCCAGGTGAACGTGGCCGTCGCGGAAGGCGGCTCCTTCTCCTTCATGTCGGGCGTGACGCCGCGAGCGCCTAGCTGGCTGCGGCGGCTGGGGCTCGAGTGGCTGTACCGGTTGGCGCGCCAGCCCTGGCGGCTACGCCGCCAGTTGGCGATCCCCTGGTTCGTCTGGCTGGTGGTCAGGGAGAGGCTGATCACCGGGCGGCGTCCAAGCGGCTAGGAGCGGAGCTCGGCCATTTCGGCGAGTGTGACGCACCAGGCGGAAGCAGGGTCGGCTGAGTTTGCTGATGCCACGGGATCGGCCTAGACCCTAGGAAGGTTCGATCGACGTATCTCGTCAAGCAAGGGGCGACAGGTCCCGATGATCTCGGCCTCAGAAAAACCGGGCGGCAGGTCCATCTTGGCGGACCTGTTCGGTCGGTCGGCGAGGCGTCTCATCAACCCGGGTCGATCCATAATGCGAACGCCCAGGAAATCACATATCGCCGATACGGATTCAGATATGTCATCCTTCACGATAGCGATCAAGGCCTGTCCCTGCCGAAGCGAGGAGACCTGGGAGAGCATCTCGGCATTGAGAAGCTTCCAATAGTGGGCCAGCCTCAGGTACACTGGCATCACGTCGTAGTCGTGCACCTTCGGATGGACACGATAGCGCTCCCATTCGTCGTCTCCACGAGTCATGACACCCTTGTTGTACGCGGAGACGACGTACTCGACCGGGCGGCGCACGAGCAGAAGGAATTTAGTGGCTGGGGCCTCACGACATATGTCCTCAAGTAGGTTGAACGCCCTAAATGACTCTCCGTATGTCTGATTCATCTTGAGGTGGAAGGATTCCATCTTTTGCCTGAATGTATCCGTTGCGTATGGCTCTCCGCGTGATTTCAGGTAAGACTCGTACAGCAGCCGTGGCTCGGGCTCGTGCTGAGTTCTGTGGTCGGTGTATTCGTTAAGGGCGCTGCACAGGGCCAGTGAGGCACAGCGGCCTGTGTTGGGTATCAGGAACATATTGTCTTCCTCGGGCTAGGTGGCCTTCTTCTCGGTGGGCAGGGCCAGAAAGCGACTGGAGCCGTGGAAGAAGCAGGTGAGTAGCGCGTAGCCGACGATAGTCGAGCGCAGGCGCATACAGCCAGAACTTCCGACTGGGGACCCGCTCAGTATCGCCTCCACGTCCACGTCCCTCATCGCAGATCCGCTGGCCGCTCGCCGTGAGGACGGACTGCGCAGCCACGACGACCCTACCTAGTGACGGCTCGCGTGGGCGTAAGGTAACCTAGATCCTCAAGCCTGGCCACTAGGGCGGCCAAGCTCTCCTCCACACTTTGCTTGTCGGTCTCCAGAGTCACTTCCGGGTTCAGGGGCTCCTCGTACGGATCGGAGATGCCTGTGAAGTTGGATATCTCGCCCCGGAGCGCCTTGGCGTAGAGGCCCTTGGAGTCGCGCTTCTTGAGCACATCGAGGGGGCACTTCACATGGACCTCAACGAAGTCCCCAATCGCGCGGCGGATCTCGTCGCGGATCTCGCGGTATGGGGAGATGGCGGCGGCTATCGTGGCGACCCCGTTGCTGGCGAGCAGCCTGCAGACGAAGCCGATACGCCGGATATTGGTGTCCCGATCCTCCTTGGTGAAGCCCAGCCCCTTGCTGAGGTTGGTGCGGACGACATCGCCGTCCAGCACCTCTACCTTGAGACTGCGCTCCCTAAGTACCGACTCTAGTCCGCGGGCTAAAGTCGACTTGCCCGCGCCCGAAAGCCCCGTGAACCACACTACGAAGCCTCGTTCCACTAGTCCTCCCTCCGGCAGTGGCGATTCCTATCGAGCAAACTGTATCACTGAAGGCTTGACTCTCAGAACCTTTGCCAGCTTACGAATGGTAGATGGTCGCGGCTTGCGCTTTCCCATCTCAAGATCGGACACCGTGGCCGGCGTAACGCCGGCTAACTGCGCGAGTTCCGCCTGGGTAAGTACGGCACGCTCTCGTAGCTCGCGGAGTGTCGCCAAGGTCTGCTCCCTTATTGGCCTCGGATCGATGACATAGTATCAGCGAGGGTCCACCAGTCCACATCGAGCTCCGATGCGGGCTCCCTTCAGTATGGTCTTGACGACCGCCCGTCGCCAATATATAATTAGAAGCATAGCGTATACGTATGAGATGCTTTTGAGATGCTGCAATCGATAGGAATCAAGAATGTTCGTCGCCCCCGATTCCCGCTGCGAAATCTGTGGTACCTCTAGGAACCTGGAGGTTCATCACATCGAGCCCCGACGTATGGGAGGCTCCCGCCGACCGGAGATCGAGGCCTCTGCCAATAAGGCCATCCTCTGCCGCTCCTGCCATAGCAAGATCACCGAGCAGCGTTGGAGCTTCGATCGGACTGACCGCCAGCTTGTGGTCACCGAGGTGCCGACAGGTGAGGTGGTAGCGAGGCGGCTCTTCGCCTCTGAATTCAATGCTCCCCAATACTTTCAGGAGCTAAACCTCCTGGAGGCCCAGCTGGATGCTTTGGTTCAAGGCGTACCATACCTCACTGACGACCAGCTCGTCGACCTTTTCAGCTACCTTCGTGGCCTCGACCAGCGCACCTGGAAGGCGCAGGCCGCAATCCTCTGGGAGGCGAAGCGGCGGAGCGTTTACGGCGACCGGGCCTGGGAATCAATGGGCCGTAGCTTCGGCATCGGATGGCGGCAGGCCTACAATCTGGCCCGGGTGTGGGAGGTGTACTTCCGTGGGGAGAAGGGCGAATATTGCAATCAATTGCAAAATTGCAGCCTGCAGGAGGTCACCTGGTACATCGTTGCCTCCGAGACGGAGGCTCCCCACTTCTGGTTAGCCTACGGCGAGGACCGCAAGGCAGAGGACCCCGGCTACTCGGTCGCTGACTTTCGCGACGAGATACGCATAGCGGGAGCCGCGACGGACGACCCGCTGTTTCCCGACAGTGACTCTCAGCGCTGCAAGTGGCTGCGGGTCTACTGTACGAAGCTAGGGAAGGTGGTGCGGCCGGGGGACTGCCCAGGTTGCGATACCGGCGTGCCGTCGACCGCGGAGGCAGCGCTATGACCACGACGTACTACGAAAAACGGCTGCGGGCCTTTGCCGAGGGTAAGCGGCTGGGCCGGCTGGCGAAGGCGGTGCGGGATCCCGAGGACGGAGTGTGTGACGCCTGTGGCTCGACCCTGCCGCGGACACTATTCGGCCTCAGGGACACGGTGAGCGACCGTCACTACTTCGTGGGGCAGAACTGCCTTGCGTGGTTGCTGGAGACGGGGCTGGTGGCCAAGGCCCGCTACCGTCACAGCGCCGAGGTCGCCTACCGGCGAGAGATGGAGATGCGGCAATACGGGGCCAGCACTGCCGCTGACCAGCCTTCGCCCAGCACAGGGGACCAGGGTGACACGTCTCAAAGACGGCTTGTTCTGCGGCATCTACGACGGACGATCCTTATCACCGAGACCGAAACCCACTTCGAAGCGGTGGTCCGCCTGGGGGATGAGCACCGGCGAGTCTCCGGTCGGGCCCGGGAGCCCCGCTGGAGTCAGGGCTGGGCCCGGCGTGATGGCGGCGTCGTACTGCTTGAGCGAGTCCCGAGAGTCAAGCGGAACGCCCTCACCTTATGCGTACTGAAGGCCTACCGGAAGGCGAGGGCTGCCTGGCGGGATGGCGAGGCTCGGAACGGCGATGAACCGGACAACAAGATGCACGAAGAGATAGTGGCATGATCGGAACGATCGAAGAGCTGCGGGAGCTGATCAACGACGCGGCGATGCGGAGGCCCCACCTGACCGGCCGGTTGGAGAAGGCGGCTTTCCTAGTGCTCCTGCGTCCCATCGAGCGCCTGGGCACGGACATCTGGCGGGTTGGCTCCGAAGACGGGCTGCGGTTCTATACTGTCAGGGAGGGGGAGTGTGAGTGCTCCGACTACCTGCGCCACGGGAGCGGCCACCCCTGCAAGCACCGCATCGCCCTATTCCTCCACCGGTCACTGGAGAACGGCGCACGAGAGGCGGCCGTGGAGAAGCAGGGTGATCGAGGCCGGCGGGCCGGCCGCGGACCTCGCGGACTCAAGGCCTGACACGATTTTCGAGTAGACGGGAGAACAGAGTTATGGTGGAAGAGCGAACCCTGGAACGCCCGGCCGGGATGAACGTCGGGTCGGCCCTTCTGGACGAGTACATGGAGATCAAGGGGGAGCTGGGCCCGCTGGAGAAGCGCATGAGGGAGGTCAGAGACCGCTTACGCGACCTGGTGACGGAGCACGGCCACTTCGTGGACGAGGCTCGCGGTGTCGCTGTCCACGTCGAGGCCCGCTTCCGCAAGGAGTATGACGCTGAGCGCCTAGTCGCCGTCTTTCCCCGGTTGGCTGGGTGCGTCAAGTCCGCTGTGGACACGGGCCAGCTGGAGGCCTGCGTGACGGCGGGGATGGTTACCGAGACGGAGCTGGAGCGGTCGGGGGTGCTCACGCGGTCCCTTCACTCCCGGGCCCTCATCGTTAAGCCGCTGGGGCAGCGGCCGGCCGGCGTGGCCAGGCGATGACGCAGTGTGCGGGAGGCCGGCGCAACCGGTCCAGCGCCGGTCTGTCCGGTGGAATGTCGTGGCAACTCACCGCGTCCGACGTCATAGCCTTGGCGATCAACGTCGTACAGAACAGGCAAGACTATCGGGAACTGCGTCCCGACCTGGCGTACTTGTTGGGCGGCTCGGCAACGCAGCCGCGGGGACGCGGTCAGGGTGGAGACGAGCCGACATCCAATGCTATCCGCATGATGCTGGAGGAACTCTACCGGGAGATCCTTCGAGCCAACGGCCTGGGACCCGCCCGCGCTCCTGCCTGGCTGACCTATGAGGGGGATCCAGAGCCTGAAAAGTAGGCTCTTACATTGGCCACTTAATTGGGCCCGCGTGTGTGAGCGCCCCTCGCCACTGGTCGCCCAACACCCATGGCTAAGATGGCTCAGCGTATGTCCTGAAACGTGACGCAGCTTGTGTCCGGTGCTGATGTGCCGTACAATAGCGTACGAACGGAGGTGTCGCACATGGTAACGGAACGTCTCGAGGTTCGCCTCGACCGCGAGCGCCGGCGCAAGCTATCGGAGCTGGCGCAGGGCCGGGGAGTGCGCGTGTCCGAAGCCGTGCGCCAGATGATCGACGAGGCGTACAAGGAAGCCCTTCGCGAACGCCGTATTCGAGCTGCCCGGGAGCTGGCCCGGCTCGCGGTAGAGGACGTACCTGATCCCGCAACTCTCAGCCGTCAACTTGAGGGCACCTATGAGCCCGCCGACCTTCCTTGATGCCAACGTTCCCATCTATGCCGCGGGCCGCCCGCACCGCCTCAAGGAGCCCTGCGCACAAGTCTTGATGCTGGCTGCTGAGCGGCCAGAGGCATTCTTGACCGATGCGGAGGTGCTGCAGGAGCTGCTCCACAGGTACCTGGCGTTACGCCTCTGGCCTGAGGGAAGGGATGTCTTCCACGGATTCGCAGACCTCATGCGGGAGCGGGTGGAGCCGGTTCAGGCCATCGATGTCGAGCAGGCAGCGCTGCTCGCCGATGAGCTCCCTGAGCTTGGGGCTCGGGACCTGCTGCACGCTGCGATCCTGGGGCGGTTGGGGGTTCAGCGCATCATCTCTGCTGACGCTGGCCTCGATCGTCTGACCGAGGTCGAACGGCTAGACCCAACGGAGGTCGAAGCCTGGCGTGATAGTATATTGCGCTGAATAGAGCCTGAAACCGAAGACTGAAGTTGCGAACGCCAGATCGAGGATGTAGTCCCGATCCAATGGTTCCCCACGGCAGAATCGCAAGTAACCCTGTAGCTAGTACTCCGCAGCTGACTGGCACCGGTACGCTAACACCCAACCCATTCGCGGAGGTGACACGATCATGGCCTCCAGAGGACGATTGACACTCCCCGAAAAATACCGAGATTCGCTACGCAGCCTGTTGATGAGCCATTATGAAGTAGACATCCGGTTTCGGCGTGATTGGGGGCGCATTCTCAATACATATAGGCGACTACTCCTGGCTTTGACCCGTTCGAGTCACCGGCACCCCGATGTTGCGATCTACATGCGAGACGAGGCCGCGTTCTCTGCTTTGAATTCGGTCATCGGCAGCCGGGAGGTGCAGGTAACGGCGGGAACGGTGAGGAGAAGTCGCAATAGCCATCTGCGCCGCTATCTGAGGGATCTCCTCGACCTCTGCGACCGGTGGGGCCTCCGTAGCGACTGGGCGCCAGCATGGATTCACGCCTCTTATCTGGAGTGGATTCGCCTGGTGTTCCCTCATGGTCGGGCGACAGCCCGTCGGCTCCGCAACATCGGGAGCCTACGGACGTTCGGTATACGCGGTCATGCGATACGCATCAAGGTGTTGTACGAGCCTTGGCCTAATGACGAATGGAAGGCAATAGAACGTCAGATCGTCAAGGAAGCCCGTCGGCAACGGGATGCCATAAAAAAAGAATACATTAAGGCGGGCCTCGTTCTTATCGACACGGAACCGTCTTTGGAGCTGCACGTCCGATGGCTGTACCTTAGGATCAGTCCCCAGCCCGATACCGGGAGACCTTGGGGCTGGCGCAAGATCGGGAACAAGGACAGGCGCAGCCCCTACACCGCACGAAACGCCGTCTCGCGTCTAGCTAGGGAGCTAGGCATCGCCCTACCTCCCCTGCCTCCTGGCCGACCTCGTCGAAAATCCGTACCGATTTAGAGGATCGCCCGTCCCGGTAACTATTTCGCGCGGCGGCACCCTTCCTATACTTTAGCTAGTCTGTACTACGCTATGTGGAAGGAGAAAAAGACATGGCGAAACCGGGACCAAAGTCCAAGGAGGGGAAGGTCATCGTGAGTTTCAACGCTGTCCGTCACGGCGTGCTCTCCACAACCCCTGTGATCCCCGGGTTCGAAAAAGAGGAAGATTGGGAGGCACACCGTACGGGTGTGCTGACTAACCTGGCCGCGGAGGGGCAACTGGAGATAGCCCTGGCCGAGCGGATTGCGCTCCTGCTCTGGCGGCTACAGAGGGTGAGCCGGTACGAAACCATGGTCATCGCCGTTTCGCACGAACGCATCGATGAGTCGGAATCCGTTACGGCAGCACGCGAGGATCTGGATAGAGCAAAGGACCACGTTCGCCTCGTTGAACAGCTGCCCAATCTGCCAAGGGACGAGCGGATATCTGGATCGGATGCCGTGGCATACATCCTCGGTCACATGGAAGCCATAGCAGACGTGGACTTGGACGACATCCGTCTTCCCGACCCTCTACAGGACATCGAAGATGACGACCTAGAGATGTTCGAAGGATGGACGGTCGGTTTGCTGCGGGACACGATCCAAGCTCTAGCTACGTACGGGGAAATGGAGACCAAGGAACTCCTCGATGCGGTCGCAGATAAGCATCGCGGGTTCGTGCGATCTCATCAGGAGCAGCTGGACCGCGCGATAGCAGAGGTAGACCGCTTGCGTCGAGAGCAGCTACTGCCGAACGAGGATATCCTGAATAAGGTTATGCGTTACGAGGCCCACCTCAACAGGCAGCTCAACCAGACCTTGCACGAGCTCGAAGCTATGCAGGCGCGGCGCCAGGGTGGGGCGGCACCACTGGCGAGGCTGGACGTACAGGGGCTGTCAGAGAGCTGAGGACGGCGCTCGCCCAACCCGTCTTCAGCTTGATTCCGTAAGCACTCCTTGTTGAGCTATGGTTCATAATCTACAGCCGAGACTTTCCACGTTGCCACGCCTGGAAGTGCGGGCATGCGGATGATCAAAAACTGCGAAACAAATCCTCGCCATCAAGGACAACAACGGCGTCTGTGCCGAAGAGGACGCGTATGAGGATTGGGGAGACGGCCATGAGCGCGGCGGCTGCGGCAATGCTGACAAAGAGGATGTCGCGGGATATCAGGGGTGTCATCTCCCGGGCCCGTTCGCTGTCCATCTGGGTGAGGCGGGGCAGGAGCACCATCGCTACGGCTGAGGAGATCCACCAGACGCTCTCGCCCAGGCCGACGGCGACGGTGTAGTGGCCGACGGCGGCGCGGGAGATGAAGGCGGCCACCAGAAACTGGTCCAGGCGGTAGTTGAAGAGCTGGGCCAGGTTGGCGATCTGTCCTTGGGTGCCGTAGCGGACCTGGTCTTTGAGGGCGCCCAAGTTGGGCCGGAGGACGCCGCCGATGTCCACGTTGCGTCATCCACTTTGTCGACTGGGTGTGACGTCGCAGCTCGTCTGCTATTTCTCCAAGTTTCCTCGCCGAACCACTAGCGGTAGCGGCACTTCACGCGTTATCATCTGGAAAACGTAAACGCCGAGTCCCCCCAAAAGAGGAGCGGGCGGCCCGCCCCAAGCGGTGAATGTTGCGGCAAGCGACTAGGGCCAGCCTTTCGGCCCGAACCGGCAAGCTAAGCCCGCAGGCGTGGGAGAGGCCTCACATTGCGGTGGGAGTGAGCCCCGTTTCATGGCCATTCCCCCAAGCAGAAGAGGTGCGGGCATGATTGAGGTTGTTCCCGGGGTCGACGACCGGCGCGGGCGGGTGGCGAAGCCTACGGCAGCCGATCCCTCGGATTCTCGTCCGGACGAAGTCTTGGTCGGAGGGAGCAACTCTGCCTTCCCTCTTCCCCTAGAAGGTTGCATCGAGCGGGGCGCTGGAAGCCGTGTCTGGGACGAGTACGGGCACGAGTACATCGACTTCCTGCTCGCCTCCGGCCCCCTGATCCTGGGCCACGCCCACGCGCGGGTGTGCGACGCCGTGGCCCAACAGCTCTCCAAGGGCTCGGCGTTCCACGCCCTCAACCGTCCGGCCCTGGAGCTGGCGGCTCGCATCGCTGACATCCCCGGCTGCGTGGAGATGGTACGCTTCGCATCTACGGGCACGGAGGCCACACTCCACGCCGTACGGCTGGCCCGCGGCTACACGGGGCGCGACAGGGTCCTGGTCTTCGCTGGCTCATATCACGGCAGCCACGACCTGGCCCTCATCGGCCACCGCGGGCCGACTATGGCTCGCGGCGGCGGCGTCCCCCGCAGCGTACTGGAGGACGCCGTGGTCGCCAGGTTCAATGACATCGGAACCGTCGAGGACGCCTTCGTAACCCACGGCGATTCCCTGGCGGCCGTCCTCGTCGAGCCCCAGCATCGTTCAGTCGATCCGCTGCCCGGGTTCCTGCCCCGTCTCGCCCAGCTCTGCCGGACCGCCGGCACGGTCCTGATATTCGATGAGATGGTGACGGGGTTCCGTCTTGCCTTCGGTGGAGCCCAGGAGTACTACAGCGTTGAGCCCGATCTCGTCTGCTACGGCAAGATTCTGGGCGGAGGCTTTCCCCTGTCGGCGGTTGGCGGCCGTCGCGACATTATGACTCTAGCTGATCCCGCCCTGTCCTCCAGCTCCAACTTCGTTCACGTTAGCGGCACACTCAGCGGGAATCCGATCTCGGCGGTGGCCGGGCTCGCTACCCTTGCCGAGCTAGAGCGGCCGGGCGTCTACGAACGCCTTCGGGGGCTGGGAGAGCGTCTTCGGGCTGGTCTGGCCCGCGAGATGCGAGTCCACGACGTTGGTGGTTCGGTCGTCGGGAGCGGCCCTATGGCAGCGGTGAAGTTCTCGGATACTAGGCGGCCTGGGTGCGATGCGCTCCTCCGGGAGACGGTGAACCGCGAGCTGATCCATCGCGGCGTGCTGGTCCAGTTGCAGACCAAGTTCTACATTTCGCTGGTCCACACTGAGCGGGAAATCGGTTACGCGGTGGATGCCTTCGGCGCCGCGCTAGGGGCTGCGACCGAGGGAGAAATCGGATTGTAACAGGGGCCGGGCATTTGTGACGGTGCTGGGCCGCCGTCAACGGGGCTCGACCCCACAGTGGCATACCCAAACAGTTCAGGTGCGCGCCAATCTTATCGGATACGAAGGCCCGCAGGGGCACTGGGGCCTATGGGACATTGAACGACACTTCCGCCTCCACTTGAGCGCCGCCGGGGCCATACTTGCCCTTGATGATGAACGCGTACTCCCCCGCCGCTGGTGACGGAACGTCGAACCGCACCGACAGGTCGGTGATCGTCGTCCCTTCCTTCCCCTGGAGGAGCTCATTGACGCCGCTGATTCCGTCGCTCCGCACGGCAACGGACGTGCCGTCCGGCAGCTTCAGCGCTACATTCTGGCTCTGGAGCACGCCCTGGCCGATCTGAATCCCCGCCACCGGCATCGCCGAGAAGAACACCGTTAGCGCCAGCTTCCCCTCCTCCTCCTCGTCGTGATTCTCCGGCAGGTCCGCTCGCACCTCCACCCCCGTCAGCGTCACCGTCAGCGCGCCAGCCGTCGCCGATCCGCTCGCAGCGATCTCCTGGGGCTCCAGCGATACCAGCTCGCCCGCCCCTGGCGTTAGCGGTACCATCGCCTGGTTGTTCGAGGGCAGCCCCACGACCAGCACGGCATCGTCGAAGCTGAACGCCTCGTCCACCTGGAACGTGATCAGCCCGTTGGAGGTCAGACCGCCCGGTACCTGGGGGATCTCCTGATCGAGAGTCGGCTCCGTGTAGTTCTGCCCGCCTGACTGCAGCACCAGCGTCGAGTTCGGCGTCGCGTCAGCGTCGCTCAGGTTCTCGAACACCACATCGATCTCCATACCCAGGATCCCGGAGTCGCCTGCGGTCAACCTCGCCTCACCCAGCGTCACCTTGAACCCGGCGTGCCAGTACGACTCGTCCACCTGGACTGACTCTTCCCGCGCTGTTGGTGTGGGCGTCGCCTCGCCTTGCAGCTCCTCCGTCTCGACAACCGTGGGCGTCTCGCCGCCGCCGCTATTGCACGCGGCCAGCAGCATAGCCGCCAAGGCCAGCGCTGCCAGGCCGAAAACGATGCCGTATCGTCTCACGTTCCGCTCCTCCCGTTCAAGCCGTCGCTGAAGATGTAGCTTACACCGGGGGCGGCCGGAAGTCTAACGAACTATTCGACCGCCTGGCGTCTCAATACCCACTTCGCCGCGCACAGGCCATGTCCGGTGAAATATCGGTGCTTTCTGCCGAGGCCCCGTTCTCCACTTGAGGAATTTCTACATCCTCCTAACGATGTGGCGCAACAGGGCTGCAACAAGGAGTAGTGCCTAGGCGTCGATTCGGAGTACGTCGAGTAATTGGTTAGGCGACGACCGGCAAAGGCTCGACAGGGTACTTCGCCTTCCACGCGTTGAACCCGCCAGCGAGCGCCACGGTGTTGTAGCCGCGCCTCCGGAGCTGCTGCGCCTCACGGGCGCTTGTCGCTTCGTTCTGTCAGGTGCAGTAGGCGACGATAAGCCGGTCTTTGACGTCTCCCGGATCCCATTCGGCGACGTGGTCAGGTGGCACGCGTACGCTCTGCGGTAGCTGCGCTCCGTCCCGGTCGTAGCTCGAGTGCGAGCGGACATCGAGCACGATCGGCGGCTCGGGCTGGCCGAGCATGCGGTTGAGTTCGTCCACGGAGATGCGGGGCACCGCCGTCTCGTCGTGCTCGAACAGGCCGGCGGCCGTGCTCTCACGCTCCTCCGCCAGCACCTTCCTTTCCGCCCTGCGCCCGTACCAGGCGCTGGCCGTCGTCGCGGTGGCGCCGTGAATCACCGTCGACGTCAGTACCACAAGTCCGACTGTCGCGAGCAGTAGCTCCGCGCCGCCGATCCCTGCCTGGACGACAAGAAGCGCGAGCAGGAGCGAGTTCAACCCTCTTGGGCCGAACCAGCTCACAAACGCGTGCGCCTCGAGGCTCATCTTAGCGCGCGCCAGGACGATGCCGAGCACGCCGGGTCGGACCAGGAAGATGAGGATCGCCGCCACGACCAGCGTGGGGAGGAGATCGACCTGATCGAGGATCCCGGATAGTACCGAGCCGAACAACACGAAGGCGAGAAGCATCGCTATCTCGGAGGTGATCTCTCCGTACTCGAGAAAGCAGTCACATAGCGTCTGGTTGAACAGCGCCACCCCGAGTCCGGCGGCAAAAGCAGCAAGGAATCCGTCTCCGCCGGCCGCTGTCGCCGCCGTGTACGCGGCGAGCACGAGGCCGATTCCGTAGAGCGCCTCGTACTCGCGCCGGACGGGCATTCGCGAGTCGATTCTCGACATCAGCCACGCTCCACCGCCGCCGATCGCAAGCCCGATGATCGGCCCAACCAGCGCGAGCTCCGCTGAAAATTCGAGCCAGCCGCCGACGCCGCCAACCTCCTTCTGCGCGACTGCGATTAGCACGAGGATGACGGGTAGAACGACGAGATCATTGGTGCCAGCCTCGACGGTGAGGACTTGTCGGATCGAGCGCGGGATTCGTTGGTCACGCACGATTTCACGCAGAACGACCGGGTCCGTAGACGCCAGCATCGCTCCACCCATGAACGCGACAATCCAGCCGAACCCCAGGATCAATGCGAGCGACGTAGCGCCGAGTGTGATGATCAGCGCGGTGCCGGGACCCAACACGAGCACTGGGACCAGCCATCGTCTCCCCAGTTCCTTCGTGTCGAGCCGGACCGCATCAAGGAACAGGACCAGCGACAGAGTGAGTGTTGCGACGATCTCCAGGTTTTCGTCCTTGACTCCGACCTCGAACACGCCGAGCACACCCTCGCCGAGCGCTATCCCAGTGACGAGAAAGATAAGTGGAAACGACAACAGCGACCGCTCGACGAGGCCGGAGGCGAGCGCCGTCACGATCAGAATGACCGCCAGGACTCCAAACGCTGTCAGAAAATCGGGCATTGTGCTGTTTCTGGAGCTTTCGCTGGTATATACCCTAACAAGTCGCATCAGGTTGTGTCAGTGACTCGCTGAGCGGTTGAATAGTGGGTGGCTAGCAGCCCAAGCGAAAAGAGTCTTGCCGGGAGCATATGGGCCTCTGCCGCCTCCTCCGAAGTCGTCCATATGTGACACCATGCCCCGATCCTATGGCGGGGCCTAGTGCAGCCGTGGCGGGTCTCCCGGATTGACAACTCATGTGCTATCGCGCACGATTGGCATGCTCCGAGATAGCGAGGCGAGGAGGAACAGTGCTCTGCCCATCGTGCGGCCGCGAGAATCCTGAAGACGTTAAGTTCTGCGGAGAGTGCGGAGCTGCCCTCAAGATCGATGCGCCGTGTTCGCGTTGTGGGTTCACCAATCCGCCGGGCGTCAAGTTCTGTCACGAGTGCGGGCAGGGACTGACTGAGTCAGTTACACAGACGACCCGGACGCCAACCCCTCAACCCTCTCCCGCTCTGCCAACCTCCCTGGCGAACGGGCGCTATCAGGTCCAGCGCTTCCTGGGCGAGGGCGGTCGCAAGCGCGTCTACCTTGCCCACGACGAACGGCTCGACCGAGATGTCGCTATCGCGGTCATCAAGACGGAGGGGCTCGACTCCGACGGGCTGACACGCGTTCGGCATGAAGCGCAGGCGATGGGACGACTCGGAGACAATCCCCACATCGTCACGGTACACGACATCGGCGACGAGAACGGCCAGCCCTACATCGTCTCCCAGTACATGGCGGGTGGCGACCTGGAGGGGCTGCTGCAGCAGGCCGAGAACCGCCGGTTACCGATGGACCACGCCGTCCGCATCGCTAACGAGGTGCGCCAGGCGCTGGAGCACGCCCACGGTCGAGGGATTATCCACCGCGACCTGAAGCCCGGCAACATCTGGCTCACCGAGGAGGGCACGGCCAAGCTGGGCGACTTCGGCCTGGCGATGGCGGTGGACCGCTCTCGGGTCACGGTGGCGGGGATGATGCTGGGGACGGTGGCCTACATGCCGCCGGAGCAGGCGCTGGGACGGGAGGCCGACGCACGCTCGGACCTGTACTCGCTGGGCTGCGTGCTGTACGAGATGGTGACCGGTCGCCCGCCGTTCCTGGGCGACGACACGGTGGCGATCATCTCCCAGCACATCAACACGGCGCCCGTGGCCCCCACCTGGCACAACCCGGAGGTGCCCAGGACCCTGGAGGCGCTCGTCATGCGGCTGTTGGCCAAGGACCCCGACGAACGCCCAGAAAGCGCTGCCGCCGTGCAGCAGGCCCTTAAGGCCGTCGAAGAGGCCGCCTCGACAGTAACCGACCGTACGGTCCAGGAGGAGGCGAACCCTCTGGACCGGCTGGCCGGCGGCGTCTTCGTGGGCCGCGAGAAGGAGATGGATGTGCTGCGGGCCGGCCTGGAGGACGCCCTCTCCGGCCGCGGCCGGCTGCTGATGCTGGTGGGCGAGCCGGGGATCGGCAAGACGCGGACATCGGAGGAGTTCGCCACCTACGCCGGGCTGCGCACCACCCAGGTGCTGTGGGGCCGCTGCTACGAGGGGGAGGGCGCTCCCGCCTACTGGCCCTGGGTCCAGCTCATCCGCGCCTACGTCCACGAGCGCGACCCCCAGGAGCTGATGTCGGAGATGGGGCCGGGCGCAGCTGACATCGCCCAGGTGGTATCGGAGGTACGTGATCGGCTGCCGGGCCTGCCGGCGCCGCCGGCGCTGGAGCCGGAGCAGGCACGCTTTCGGTTGTTCGACTCCATCACGACGTTCCTCAAGAACGCGTCGAAGGGCCAGCCGATCGTCCTTGTCCTGGACGACCTCCACTGGGCGGACAAGCCCTCGCTCCTGCTGTTGCAATTCCTGGCGCGGGAGCTGCGGGGCGCCCGCCTGATGGTGCTTGGCACCTACCGCGACGTGGAGCTGCGACGCGAGCACCCGCTTGCCGACGCGCTCGGCGAGCTGGCCCGGGAGCAGCTCAGCCAGCGCATCCTCCTGCGCGGCCTTAGCGAGCGTGACGTGGCCCGCTTCATCGAGATCACCGCCGGTATGTCACCCCCGGAGGCGCTGATTGAGGCGGTCTTCAGGGAGACCGAAGGCAACCCGTTCTTCGTCAACGAGGTCGTGCGGCTGCTGGTCGCCGACGGCCGTCTGGAGCGTCCTGAGGAGGTGAAGTCCTGGAGCGTCACGATCCCCCAGGGGGTGCGGGAGGTGGTCGGCCGCCGCCTGAACCACCTGTCAAAAGAGTGCAACGGCGTCCTCACCGTCGCCTCCGTCATCGGCCGCGAGTTCGGCCTGGACGCCCTGGAGCGCGTGAGCGACGTTTCCGGCGACCGGCTGCTGGAGGCGCTGGAGGAGGCTGTCGCTGCCCGGGTCGTCACGGAGGTGCCATCCGCGGTGGGCCGCTACAGCTTCACCCATGCGCTGATCCGCGAGACGCTGTACGGGGAGTTGACCACCACGCGACGGGTGCGGCTTCACCGCCAGATCGGCATGGTGCTGGAGGAGCTTCATAGCGAGAATTTGGAGCCCCACCTGGCGGAGCTGGCCTATCACTTCTCTGAAGGCGCCCAAGGGGGAGACGTGGGGAAGGCGATCGACTACGCCACGCGGGCCGGCGGGCGCGCAACGGCGCTACTGGCCCACGAGGAAGCCGCCACGCACTATGAGATGGCGCTGCAGGCCCTGGATGTGAGGGACAAGCCGGACGAGAGGCAGCGCTGCGAGCTACTGTTGGACCTGGGGGAGGCCCAGCACAAGGCTGGTGAGCCGGAGACGGCTATGGACACCTGCGAGCGTTCGGTCACTATAGCGAGGGGGCTGGGAGCCCCGGACCTGCTGACCCGTGCCGCCGTGGGTTACGATGAAGCCAGGTGGGGAGCTGCGAATTCCGGTGAGCGTGCAGCCTCCATTCTCGAAGAGGCCCTCACTGCTCTGGGAGAGAGGGACGCTTCCCTGCGCGCTTTGGCGCTTGCCCGCCTGCCCAGAGCGCTCTACTTCCGGGCCTCAACCGAGCGCAAGCTGGCACTCGCCAAGGAGGCTGTAGAGCTAGCCGAACCGTCCGGGGACGCAAGCCTGCGAGCCGAGGCCCTCACAGGAATGCACTGGGCTCTCTGGGGGCCTGAGAACGTCGAGGAACGGCTGGCCGTCGCGGGTGAGATCCTGCACCTGGCCGAGCAAGTCGGCGACAAATCCCTGGCCCTTAACGGCCACATCTTTCGCGTCGTCGGCTTGCTGGAGCTGGGAGATGTTGCGGCAGCAGGCGTCGAGATGGAGGCGATCACCCGGGTGGCAGAAGAGCTGCGCCAACCCCAGCAACGATGGTGGGCGCCGGCACACGGGGCGATGCGGGCCCTGCTGGAGGGCCGCTTCGCAGACAGCGAGCGCATGGCACTCGAGGCGCTGGCCATCGCTCAGCGGGCGCAGGCCGAGGGCTCGCGCCAATTCTTCGGGGCCCAGATTACCGCGCTGCGCAGAGAGCAGGGCCGGCTCCAGGAGATGGAGGCACCGGTCAAGGGTTTCGTCGAGCAGTACCAGGAGATCCCTGTCTGGCGCTCTGTGCTGGCCTTTCTTTACAGCGAACTGGGCCGTGAGGGAGAGGCGCGGAGCGAGTTCGAACTCCTGGCTGCCAACGACTTCGCCGATGTGCCTAAGGATGCGAACTGGCTCATCACTGTCGCTCTCCTCTCCGATGTCTGCGCCTTTGTCACTGACGGCCGCCGTGCTGCTATCCTGTATGAGCTCCTTCTTCCCTACGCCGGGCGCAACATTGTGACCGGACCTGGGATCGTCTGCAATGGCGCTGCCTCGCGATTCCTGGGCGTCCTGGCCGGCACTATGTCCCGTTGGGAGGAGGCGATCCAGCATTACGAGGAAGCCTTGGAGATGCACGAGAGGATGGGGGCTAGACCCTACGTGGCCCGAACGCAGCAAGAGTATGCCGACATGTTTCTGGCCCGCGACGAGCCAGGTGATCGCAAGAAGGCGCTGGAGCTCGTGAGCCAAGCGCTGGACACCGCCCAGGAGCTGGGAATGAAGGTGCTGGTAGAGCGTGCGCTGGCTCTCAAGCTGCGGGCGCAGGGCATCGACCCGTCGGCCCCACAGCCGTCCATCGACGCCGTCGCCGCCTCGGTCTACGTCGATAAGCCGGACCTGCGGCAGCACGCGGCGCCCGACGGCACCGTCACGATCCTGTTCAGCGACATCGAGGGCTCCACCGCCATGACCGAGCGCCTGGGCGACCAGCGCTGGCTGGAGCTGCTGCGAGAGCATAACGCCATCGTCCGCGAGCAGGTAGCCGCCCACGAGGGGTTCGAGGTGAAGTCGGAGGGGGACGGCTTCATGCTCGCCTTCGGGAGCGCTCGCAAGGCTCTCCAGTGCGCCGCGGCCATACAACGGGCGTTTGCCCAGCGCAACGAATCGGCGGAGGAGCCGATCCAGGTGCGCATCGGTCTGCACACCGGGGAGGCGATCAAGGAGGCGGACGACTTCTACGGCAAGAACGTGATTCTGGCCGCCCGCATCGCCGGCCAGGCCCAGGGTGGCGAGATACTGGTGTCGTCGCTGCTGAAGGAGCTGACGGAGAGCGGCGGCGACATCGCCTTTGGTGACGGGCGTGAGGTAGAGCTAAAGGGTCTCGCAGGGGCCCACCAGGTGCATCAGATACAGTGGCAATAGATGGCCTACTCAAGGTTGAAGTTTGACAAGGAGGGTGCTGATGGAGCTGGAGGAGCCCCGCCGATCATGGCTGGACAGGCTTATCGTATCGATAGTCACATCGAGGCCGGGGGCGTCGTTCTTCCGCAAAACCATGCACCCAGTGGACCGGCAACTACTGCGGCTGACGCGAGGCCGCTTGAGCTTCGCATCCGCCTATCCAGTGCTGCTGCTCACGACCGCAGGCGCCAGGAGTGGAAAGCCTCGCACCATACCCCTGCTCTACGTCGAATGGCGTGACGGCATCGCCATCATCGGCACTCGCTTCGGCAGTACGCGCCATCCCGGCTGGTACCACAACTTGTGCGCCCGCCCGGAGGCAACGGTGGAGATCAAGGGCGAGCGCCGCGCCTACAGCGCACGAGAGGCCGAAGGCGATGAACGGGCGGAGATCTGGGAGCGGGCGGTGAGGATGTATTCGGGCTACGAGACGTACGGGTCGCGGGCCGGCCGCAAGATCCCGGTGATGGTCCTCACGCCGGCGTCCGAGGCTGCCTGAGCCGCACTAACGGCCAGTCTTGTAAGGGCTGTTCGGTAATCGGCGAATTTGTGGCTGACAAGGCCACATGGATATCACGTCCACACGGTGAAGGCTTAGTGGGGGCTCGGATCGACCACCACTCCCGGACTGACCATCCTCGGCAACGACGCACTGACGTCAAAGCATACCGATCTGAAGGCGGCTCCCCGGCGTATACCCCACAGGGGTATCGTACGACGAATCATATCTGAAAGGAGTCAGCAAATGAGCAAGACACAAGAAGTGACCGACACCGACTTTGGCACGGAGGTGCTCAAGTCGGAGCTGCCCGTCCTGGTCGACTTCTGGGCGACGTGGTGCGGTCCCTGCCGAATGGTGGCACCTATCGTCGATGAGCTGGCTGAGGAGTACTACGGCCGAGTGAAGTTCGCGAAACTGAACACCGACGAAAACGTCCAGACGGCTGCGAATCAAGGCATCCGCGCCCTACCAACACTGCTGCTCTTCAGGAACGGGCAGCGGGTGGCCGAGATCGTCGGCTTCCGACCAAAGCGTGACCTGCAGCAGCTGCTGGAGAAGGCCCTCACGCCCAGCCTCGTGTAACGCTGAGACACGGCCTGGGCCTAACGAGGCGGCTCAGGCGTAGGTGGTCGCCCTTCCCGACCTTGGTCAGCCGAAGTTGTGAGCTGTCGGCGCGAGGCTACCCGTTGATGGCAGCGCTGTGAAACGCTCAGCTATCACGTTCACCGTCCCGTCACGCCGCTGGAGCTCCCCCTGGACGATGACGAAGGGCTCCGAGCGCACCAGCGATCGCTGTTGCTCGTGGAGGCCCGGCTTCACCACCAGGTTTACCAACCCGAATTCGTCCTCAATCACGACGAACACGAATCCCTTGGCTGTGCCGGGTCGCTGCCGGCAAACGACCAAGCCAGCCACTTCAACCGGCGTGCCGTCAGGCAGAGACTCCAGCATTCGACTGGGAACGATTCCCTCGTTGAGCCGAGGCCGCAAGAATGCCATCGGATGGTGGTTAGGAGATAGTCCCAGGATGGCGTAGTCCGCCACCATGCGGTCCCACTCGCTCATCGGAGCCAGCTCCACCATGTCCTGCTCGGTGGGCAGGGGGAGCACAAGCTGCCGCTCGCGTCTGTTGCGACCGTGGGAGCGATAAAGGAGACCGATCTGCCAGAGCAGCTCCCGACGCTCCAGGCCGAGGCCGTCGAAGGCGCCGCAAGCGATCAGGTTCTCGACCGGTTCCCGCTTGAGCCGGGTGCGCTCCAGGAGATCGAACAGCGACCGGAAGGGCCTGTTCTGTTGTCGCTCTTCCGCCACCTCCTGCGCAGTCGCCTCGCTCAACCCCTTTACGTAGCGGAGACCGATCCGCACAGCGTCGCCCTCTATGGCGCAGTTCGCCCCGCTCAGGTTGATGTCGGGCGGCAGCACATTAACCCCGTGGCGCTTCCCGTCATTCACCAACACGTGCGGCCCGTAGAACCCCATCGGCTGGGCGTTGAACAGGGCACACAACGACTCCGCGGGGTAGTACATGCGTAGCCAGGCCGTCTGGTAAGCCAGCAGCCCAAAGGCCGCCGCGTGTGCCTTCGGGAAGCCGAACTCGGCGAAGCCAGCGATCTTCTGGAACGCGCTCTCCGCTACCCGTTTCGACACCCCGTTATTGAGGCAGCCCTCGATGAACTGGCCCCTAAGCTTCTCGATCGCCTCCTTCGAGCGCTTGCGGCTCATCGCCCGGCGCAGGCCCTCGGCCTGACCGGCGCTGAACCCGGCGAGGGCCATCGACACCTGGAGCACCTGCTCCTGGAAGAGGACGACTCCCAGCGTCTCCGCCAGCACTGGCTCCAGCAAGGGATGGTCGTATGTGACCTCCTCCCGCCCCAGGCGACGGTTGATGTATGGGTTGACGGCGCCACCCACGATGGGGCCCGGCCGGATGATGGCCACCTCGACCGTCAGGTCCTCCAGCGACTGAGGCCGTGTGCGGGGCAGGGTCTGCATCTGAGCTCGCGACTCGATCTGGAAGACGCCTATCGTGTCGGCGGCGCAGATGGAGTCGTACACCCGATCGTCCTTGAAATCGAGGCGGGAGAGGTCGATGCGCTTGCCGTGGTGCTCTTCGATGAGGTCGAGGGTCTCGTCCACCGCCGAGAGCATCCCCAGGGCGAGGAAGTCGATCTTGATCATGCGGGCGTCGTCCACTGAGTCCTTGTCCCACTGCATCAGCACACGCCCCTCCATGGCCGACTGCTCCAGGGGAACCAGCTCCACCAGCGGCCGGGAGGAGATGACCATGCCGCCCACGTGCTGGCTGATGTGTCGAGGGAAGCTGGCGATCTGCTCCACGAGGTCCGCCAGGTGGCGCCATAGGGGGGCGGACAGCTTGTCGCGGTAGTGGGCCAGACGACCCATCTCCTCACGGATCGACCTGGCGGAGCCGTAGCTTTCGCTCACTTTGGCCAGCCGGTCCAGCTCGGCGGGTGGTAGCCCGAGCGCCTTGCCTACCTCCCTCACGGCGCTGCGGATGCGGTAGGTGGGGAAGGTGGCCACCAGCCCCACGTGCTCGTGACCGAAGTGCTCGTAGACGCGGAGGATCAGCTTTTCGCGTATGTCGCGGGGAAAATCCAGGTCGATGTCCGGGACGGAGGCCATCTCCTCGTTGAGGAAGCGGCCCAGGAAGAGCTTGTTAGCGACCGGGTCGATGTGTGAGAGGCCGATGAGGTAGCAGATGAGGGAGCCGACAGACGACCCGCGGCCCCGGCCGGGGGGCGTGTGGCAGGGCCGGCCGCGCACCTCCTCGGAGACCTGGTGGGCGAGCTGGAGGATCTCCTGATGGATGAGGAAGAACCCTGCCAGCCCGTGGTGCTTCACCAGCGCCAGTTCCTTCTCCAGCCGCTCCTCGACCTCCGAAGTGACGCGCATGTATCGGCGTTCAGCCTCTTGGTAACACAGCTTTCGAAGATGGGAGTCCTGCGTCTCGCCCCCCGGCACAGGGTAGTCGGGGAAGCGGTAATCCAGGTCGCGGGTCAGGTCGAACTGGCAGCGCTCGGCGATGCGGACCGTGTTGGCTAGCGCTTCCGGGTGATCGCGGAACAACTCGGCCATCTCTTCAGGCGGCTTCAGGTAGTACTCGGAGTTCTCGCGGCGCTGGCGGTGGGAGGCGTCGAGGGTCGAGCAGTTCTTGATGGCGACAAGCACGTCCTGGAGGCGGTGGCGCTCCCGTACGTGGTAGTGGACGTTGCCGGTGGCGACGGTGCCCAGGCCCAGGTGCTCCGCCAGGTCGGCCAGGGCGCGGTTGCGGCTGGCGTCACCGTGGACGAGATTGTTCTGGAGCTCAATAAAGAAGTTGCCGGGGCCGAACCAGCGCATGTAGCGGCGGGCGGCCTCCTCGGCCTCGCGGTAGCAGCCCTGAGTGACCAGTGACGGCACCTCGCCCCTGCGGCAGCCGGAGAGGGCGATGAGCCCCTCGGTGTGCTGGGCGAGGGCTTCCGGCTCGATGCAGGGCCTGCCGCGCTCGTGGTCCAGATGGGCGTGGGTGAGGAGACGACAGAGGTTGGCGTAGCCGCGCTGGGTCTCGCAGAGGAGGGTCAGGTGGTGGCCGTCGGCCAGCGTGATCTCGGCGCCGGTGATGGGGCGCAGGCCCCAGGCGCGGGCGCACTGGGCGAACTCCATCGCCCCGTGTAGCCCGTCGTGGTCCGTGAGGGCGAGCGCCTCGTATCCCAGTTCCCGCGACCGCAGCACCAGCTCCTCGACGTGGGAGGCGCCTTCGAGGAAGGAGAAGTTGGAGTGGGCGTGGAGTTCAGAGTAAGTCATTGTTGCAAGGCCATCAAGCTGCGGATAAGATAGCCAACACCGTGAAGTGGACACACCAATTCCGGGTTGATGCCCCAGTTGAGGCCATATACGAACACGGCTTCGCTCCCGACAAGTGGTTCACGTTTTTTGGAGCCTATCGGGGGTTGGAGTCGGTCGACCCGAACTGGCCGGAAGAGGGAGCTTCTATCATGGTCCGTTACGCCGTTCTGGGTCCGTGGACGGTGCAGATGAAGCAGACCGTCGTTGAGCATGAGCGGGGCCATCACATCCGCATGTATGAGGAAGCGCTCTCCGGGCTGTGGATCGATCACCCCGAATTCGAGTTCGATCCGCAGGATGGAGCCACAGATGTCACCCTTACCGTGAACCCCACATCTAAGGCTCTTCTCGGGCGTATACTGATCTTCCTCATTTTCTGGCCCTTCACACTCATAACCCCGAGAGCTATGAAAAGATTCAAGGCCATGGTCGAGAACTCCAAGCCTTCGTAGTGGATTCACCCTCTCGGCCCTAACACCCTAGT
This sequence comes from uncultured Dehalococcoidia bacterium, assembly GCA_964649215.1. Taxonomy (GTDB): domain Bacteria; phylum Chloroflexota; class Dehalococcoidia; order SM23-28-2; family RBG-16-64-32; genus JADFNQ01. The sequence continues at coordinate 24,951 of CAZYOV010000004.1, read as the reverse complement.
AAGCCTGCTGATACCATCGCCCGCTTACTGCGTCTTGATACACCGTCACCATCCGGCCGTCCGCCAGCGCCAAGCTGAAGTACAGCCGCGAAACCGTCCGCTTCCGCCACCACTCGTCGTCGATGCGCCAGGTCTCCAGCACCTCCTCCACGGTGAAGTAGCCGTTCGTGAGGTGGATTGCGACAGGCCGATCGTCATCGCCAGCCTCCACACGCAGGGGCCGCGGGCGGTTTAGGGGTCGAATTCGACCAGAGCCGCTCGCCGTTCCGGGATGCGTGACCATGGCTCCACTTCCACCACCTTTCCGAGCGAGATTCGCCCATGCTGGGCTTGCAGCTGCCGCACCGCTTCCTCGACCTGTCCCCGCAGCTTGCCCTTGCTCTCGAACATGGTGGCCTGCTTGCCGGACTCGGCGCTCAGGCCTACCAGTTCCACCTCCAGCTCCTCCACCGGTCGCTCCGGCGGTCTGCGGGCGATGGCGGTCTTGACGGCGAACCAGGCGTCGCGGGGGTCAGCCAGGGCCTCGCGGAAGGGAACGGGGAGTTCCCATGTGCCACCCCCATCCAGGGCGGCCCGCACCACCGCCTTGCGCACCCAGCGGCCGTGGCGATTAGAGTCCCCGTAGGCCGCCTGGACCAGCCGCTCGATCCCCATAAGGATCGCTTCCAGGGTCACGGCCGGGGCTGGCATCTGGAGCCGTCGGACGACGGTCTCCTCCTTAACCCGCGGCAGCAGGGGCTCGTTGTCGACGCCCCGGGCCATCTCCCAGCAGCGCTTGCCCTCCGGGCCGAACTGAGACTGAAAGGCCCCCAGGGGCAGCCGGGCAATATCGCCCATCGTCTCGATGCCCAGCAGGCCAAGGCGCCAGCGCATGGAGTCGCTGGCCGGCAGGTGGTCGACGGGCAGAGGCACCAGGAAGGCGGCCTCCTCGCCGGGCAGGAGCGCTCTGGCCAGGCCGGGCCGCTTCGTTTGGGCGGCCACCCGCGCTATGAACTTGCCGCCGGCGATGCCCACCGAGGCCATAAACCCGGACCGCCGGCGCAAGGAGGAGATCAGCTCCTCGGCGAAGGGTTCGAGCTCAATCGAGAGGCCCTCTAACGAGAGGTAGGCGGTGCCCAGATCGCCCACCTCCACCTCCGGGCTGTACTCACAGAGAAAGTCCAGGACCTCCTCGAACCGGCGCTGGTAGTAGGGGAGGTCCGGCGGCAGCACTACCGCCCGATGGCAGAGGCCGATGGCCTCCGACATGCGTATCCCGCGCTTGATGCCCGAGGTCTCGGCGCCAATGGAGCAGTCGAAGACATCGACCTCTCCGACGAGGATCAGCCGTGTGTTGAGATCTTGTCGGCGCTGCCGCTCGACCTCAACGGCGAATCGTGGGATGTGTACGCAGGCGATAAGCATGGGGCGACCTTGCGCACCCCATTGTGTAGAACAGGCATTCTACTGTCAAGTAGCAGCTGTCTCCGGTCTCACCTGGGGGGAGGCACTATCGGCACTTAGTGTGCGTTCACGCAGGGCTTGAGAGGGGTGCGCTGCCACACGTTGAGGCGTTATCATGTCTCTTCTTGCTTGCCCTCCGGCTCCTCCCAGAACGACTCTGCGGCCTCCAAATACGCCGGCGGCGCCCGCTTCGCGAACCTGAAGCTCGTTTGCACTAGCGCGTAGCCCACAAGTAACAATAGGAACGGAGACGCCAGCAATACCTTTTCTGTCCCGAAAAGCGAGGCTGCAGCTCCCAGCGTCAGAAGGGGTACGATGGCTGCTCCGTTGCGTAGCGAGCTCTGGAGGGCGAACGTCCTTCCCTGGTATCGAAGTGGCACACGGCGGTTGATATACGTCTGAACCGAAGTGGTCGCAAGGGAAACTCCAAGAGCCAGAGGCAGCGCTAGAAGGCTCGCCGTCCTCAGCTTCTCGCCAAGATCGATGCCTAGCAGGCCCAACAGCCGGATCGGGTTGACTGGGTCCACCACGGTAGCCACATCGCCCACCAACCCCAGACTGAACAGGCCGACCGCCCCAATGCTAAGACCTACCAGTGCCGCCACTCTTTCTCCCGCGATCCTCATGATCGTGGGCGCCGACACCAACGCCAATACGATACCTACTACGGAAGGCGCCAACACATAGGCTGTATCCGCAGCATCAGCATCCAACGCCGATACCACGTAGCGCGGCGCCAGGGTCATCAACACAAGGTTTATCGTACCCGCTAGGACCGCCACGATTATCATCGTTGCGACTGCAGGATTTTGGGCGAGCCACATCATCGCCGGTCTGATTCGCGCTTCCGGAAGTGCCAGGCGGACCCTTCGTGTTTTATCCCAGACAGGGAGGTCGAAGACGCGGCTTGCCGCGAGCAGCAGCAAGACGCCGGCCAAATAGAAGACCGGTTCAATACCTGCCGACCGGACGACAATCGGAGCAAGTAGGGCGATCCCGAATGCGGTTCCGGCTGCCGCGGCCAGATTGATCATTGCCGCAGCGCTAGCGAGCTGCCCGTCGGACGCCACCAAGGGCAACACAGACGATTCGGTGGGGCTTGAAACTTGTCCGAGCGTGCTGACCGCGAAGATCAATACCAACACTACGGGCAGATCTGTCCCAAACAGAGGTGGGATGATAAAGCACATTATCGCCTGCCCAGCGTACACTCCCGCCAGCGCCACTCTTCTCGGCAGCTCATCAGCTATGGCTCCGCCGTACAGCCCTAGGGCAGCTGATGGGATCATCGCCGCAACACCTATCAACGCAAGCTCCAGCGCTGATCCCCCATCTCTCGCCACCGCGATCAGCGCCCCGAACGTTAGCGACTGCTGTCCCGCGTCTGACAGGAAACGGGAGGCCAGCAAATGCTGGAACCGCGGAACCCTGGCGATAGATGGTTCGGGCAGGAAGGCCCAGAGAAACCGGAACACTTGCGCCTGCGTCTTGTCCAGGTATCTGTCCGCCGCAGCCGGGCCACGACTGATGACCCCCAGCCATGACCACCTATCGGCGCGGTCCCGGCTGTTCTGCCCTTCACCCATGCCTGCGAGTATATCTCGCCGGCACCGCCACGGCCGCATACACTATGGGAGCTCAGTGTCACCTCTCAGTTAGCCCTGACGGGCCCGAATCTGGCTGCTACACTGAGTGCATGTGCGGGCGCTTCACACTATCCAGGCAGGACCGCGTCAGCCTGGCACGCGAACTCGGGGTTCCCATTGGCCAGCTTCCCGAAGATGGCTACCGGCCTAGGTACAACATCGCGCCCACCGACAGACACTGGATCATGCGCATGGAGTACGAGGACCGAGAATTACTCTGTGCCCGGTGGGGCTTAATCAACCACTGGGCCAAGGACCGGAAAATCGGCTATCGGCAGATCAACGCCCGCGCCGAGACGCTCGATAAGAGGGCCGCCTTCCGAGATGCGTTCGAGAAGAGGCGATGCGCCGTGCCAGCGGACGGCTTCTTTGAGTGGGCGGGGCTGAAGAGACAGCGACAGCCCATCTGGTTCCACCGGCCCGATGGCGGCCTGCTGCTGTTCGCTGGGCTCTACGAGTCGTGGCAGCGAGAGCCGGGCGAGTGGGAGCCGACGTTCACCATCGTCACGACAGACGCCAACGCGACGGTTGAACCGGTCCACAACCGGATGCCGGTCATCCTACCCGATGACGTGGTAGATGAGTGGCTTTACCCCCGGCAGGACGACCTCGCTGCGCTGAGTGGTCTCCTAGTTCCTGCGCGGGACGGCGTGCTGGTCGGTACGCCCGTCTCGCCCCGCGTCAACAGCGTCAAGAACGACGATACCGCGTGCTTGGAGCCAGTCCCGCAGTAGTGGCTTTCTGCTGAACGCCTGGATCTGCTAATGCCAGACTGGCTGCCCATACCGTTCCTTCTCGCTGGAATGATCATGATGGCGATAGCGGGGACGCAGAGCCCAGCAGCGGGCCGCCCGCTAACGGGCGCAGCGGGCCTCATAGCTTTCGGTGTTGGGATAGTGCTGTTCGTCGTGGGTTGAGATGAGCGTTCACCGGCCGGGCCTGGTACCCTCCGACAGTCACTATTCTGCCTTAGTGTCGCCCGAGAGGTCGATTCGGCGCTTTCCAACGTTGACAGCTAGGCCGCTTTCACGCACCATTGCCTTTGCTCTTAATCTTCGATTGGAATACAGGGGCGGGCCAGCGTTCGGCGATGGGCGAGAGGTGGAGTTGGAGGGGCTCGCGGGCCCGCACCAGGTGTTCGAGGTGGGGCGGTAGCTATGGAGAGGCATTTCCAGTAGGCTTGGACGACCACCGTAGACCAGCGCGGGGCCCCGAACGTAGTCAGGGGTGCCCGGCAAGCAAATACTGAGCCCGGGAACTCGGGAAAATCACTTCGTGAGGAGGTGCGGTTCATGGCTGATGCAAGCGACGAGGAGGAGAAGGGAGCAGAGCCGCCAATCCAGGAGACTGAAGGGGAAGGGCAGCGGCAAAGTCTTCCCGACGGCAAGAGCCGCGGCTACTCAACTCGGGGAGAACTGGCCTTACCAGGCTTACTGCGCCCCATCGTGGATTTGGTGGCGCGGGTTAAGGCTGGTGTGCAACTAAAGCTGCTCGCGGGGTTTTTTGTAGGTGCGATGCTGCTCCTAGCGATGGCGATTCTTAGCCTCTTTGTTATAGATCGAATGAACCGACGCGTGGGAGAACTGACTGACCTTCAGGACAACGTCGATCAGTCCCGACAGGCGATTTACTTAGTTACGGCGCAGAGCCACTTCCGGGCCATGGCACTCGTCTGCGAATCGGTACCGTCACTGCCGACCGAATCGCCCACTGACTGCACGCCAGAGATCCCCTGGAACGATAAGATCGCGGGGGCTAAGGAGGCGTTTACAGAACATTTGGACGAACTGGACAGGAGCAGCCCGCCGGAGCAAGAGGCGCTCGTGAGTCGGGCTATAGACACAGATGGCCGGTTTGCGATAGCTAGCGAATCGGTGCTGGCCCTGGATGAAGCGGGCGATGTTGAGGGGGCCCTGGACACGCACATTGGCGAGGAGCACGAGGTCTCCCATGAACTCGAAGCAGCACTGAACGACCTGATAAGCGATTCCAGCGCGGAAATGACGGAAGCAGTGGCTGCGTTCAAATCGGATCGGAGAGTGCTCACCGCAGTGGTGGGTATCTTCTCAGGAGTTAGTTTGGTCTCGTCGCTGTTCTTAGGATTCGTTCTGTCCTGGACCTTTGTCCGGCCCGTGCGCAGGGTGGACCAAGCGCTCGCGAGGATTGCCGATGGAGACTTTACGCAGCGGGTTGAGGTGCCAAACCGGGATGAATTTGGGACGCTTAGTTTGAACCTCAATCAGATGACGGGGCAACTAGGAACTATCTATGAGGATCTTCGCTCTTTGAATGAGAATCTTCAAGAAAAGGTGGACGAACAGGTCGATGAGCTGGAGCGGGCGGCGAGATTGAAGCGCTACCTGTCACCTCAGGTAGCTGATTCCATACTAGCAGGCGAGAGGGAAGTAGACCTCGCTTCGAGACGACGAAACTTAACGATCTTCTTTTCCGACATTCGGGGGTTTACCGAATTGTCGGAGAGGCTCGAGCCTGAAGAGTTGGTGGATATGCTGAACCAATACCTGACGGCTATGACCGAGGTCGTATTCAAGTACGGAGGAACGCTGGATAAGTACATAGGGGACGCCATCATGGTGTTTTTTGGGGACCCGATCACGTACGAAGACCACGCGGAGCGAGCCGTGAAGATGGCGCTGGAGATGCGGGCCAAGCTGGCCGAATTACAGCACCGATGGTTCGTAGAGCACGAGGAAACTTTGACTATTGGCATGGGGATCAGTACCGGCTATGTGACCGTTGGCAACATCGGTTCCGCAGCGCGAACGGATTATACGGTGGTGGGCAACCAGGTCAACCTCGCCTCTCGATTAGCGGATCGGGCGAAGGCAGGGCAGATTCTTGTCAGCGAGAGGACGATGGTGGCGATCCGGGACCTGGTCGACGGGACGGAAATTGACCAGATTCAACTAGAAGGGGTACATCGACCGATAAGGATCTACGAGGTCAAAGAAAAGGGTGGATCGGGGTAGTTAGCTCCGCAAGAGTCTGGCTAAATGCTTGGCGGCGCCAGGGTTGCAAGTGAACCATCGTCATGAAGCGCGCCCTCGCTCGGAATAGCGTGTCGCGGACGGGCCTATCCGGGGTGCGCTTGCCTGCACAGGCGAGGGCGATCAAGGAGCTGACGAAGAGCCACTCTATGAAGTTCTAGTGCGACCAGTCTCCAGAACGGCGTCGGCTTCGACCGCCGGCCGAAGCTCTAGTCGCTAGTCGGAAACGGCTTCGATCGCCCGCTCCGGACAGTTCGCAACCGCCAGCCGCGCCTTCCCCTCCAGCTCCTTGGGAACGGCGCCACTACCCTTCTCGTGAGAGTAGCCGTACTCATCGAGATCGAATAGCTCCGGCGCGATGGCGTAGCAGCGATTGTGCCCCTGGCACTTGTCGCTGTCGACTTTGACACGCACTATCCGAACACCACCGGCATCGAGCGCGGGCCGCGGACCTGTCCGCCTGCCCAGGTAACGTTTTCGGGATCCTCCAGCCTGAAGTCCGGTATACGAGCGAGCCACTCCTGTAGCGCCACACGCATCTCCATGCGCGCCAGGTTGGAGCCGGCGCAGCGGTGGATGCCGGCGCCGAAGGCGATGTGCGGGTTATCAGCGCGGTCGATGATTACCTTATCCGCGTCCTTGAACATCTCGGGGTCACGGTTGGCGGCGGGGAACGACATCAACACCTTGTCGCCCGCTGACATCTTGCAGCCGTCGTACTCGTAGTCCTCGGTCAGGTTCCGCGCCATTGTGACCGGCGCGTACGCCCTCAGCAGCTCCTCGACGCCTGTGTTCATGAGCTCCGGCTCAGCCACGAGCCGCGCTCTGTCCTCGGGATGCTGGGCGAGGTGCCAGAGGGCAGACCCGATGGAACTCCAGGTCGTGTCGATTCCGGCGACGAGAAGCAGGAAGCAGGTGCCGAGCACGTGTTGGTCCGGCACGGGTTCCCCTTCGACCTCGGCCTGCACGAGATAGCTGATGAGGTCGTCGCCCGGATTCTCTTTCTTCTCGGTCATCTGCTGCCAGAGGAAGGCGAGGATCTTGTTCCTTGCTTCAGCCCCCATCTCGAAGTTCTGGAGGCCAAACTCCAAGAACTCCCGGACCCACTGCGTAAACGTGCCGGACAGCTCAGATGGGATTCCGAGCATCTTTGCGATAACGTACGGGGGTATCTGCTGCGCGTAGTCGGCGGCCGCGTCGGCGCGGCCATTTTCGATGAAGCCATCGATAAGCGATCGACAGTGGTCCCGTGTCAACGGGATCCACTTCTCCATCGACTTAACGGAAAACGGCGGCAGGAGGAGGCGGCGAGTCCAAGTGTGCTCCGGCGGGTCGGACGAAATCGGCGGGGCAGCGACGTCAAAGAAGGGTTGTTGTTCGCCGTTACTCTGTTCAGCGCCCTCCGGTGGTTCGATTGGCACCACCAATGGCTCCTGCGAAGAGAAGTGCTCGATGTCCTGAGCAATCGCGAGAACGTCCTCGTATTTCGTCGGCATCCAGGAAGAGCCCCAGCGTTCCGTATGCGCTATCGGGCATTTCCCTCGCAGGTCGTCCCAGACCGGAAACGGGTCCTTTATGTACTTGGGATCGAAGATATCGTAGTCGGTGGCCCAGTCCTTGATCGGTTCAGTCGTCACAGCGCAGCATCCTTCCTTTAGCAAACGCAAAGTTAGCGTCTGCACGCCGAAGTGTCAAGGCGCCACGGACTCGGAATCTGCCAAGCTCTGTTGCTACGTATGGATAATGCAGGCCTCGCGGTGAGTCGAACTAGACGAGGGTCCGCGCTCCACTCATCCGCACCGGGTCCCTACTGGGATCTGAGTCGCGAATCGTCGACGCCGTGCCTGCGCCATGTTCGCTCGACATAGGTTATGATTATTTTGGAAGGATCAAATATGCTGTTCAGCAAGCGCCAGAACGAGATCGTCGCGCCCGATGACGCACTGCCCGGCCGGGACCGCCCAGCCTTCGCCGTCCCCGCACGGCACGCCGTCCTGGGCACACCTCTCCAGCCGCCGTTTCCTGAGGGCGTCCAGACAGGGGTCTTCGCCCTCGGTTGCTTCTGGGGTGCGGAGCGCCTCTTCTGGCAGCTGCCCGGCGTCTACACGACGGCAGCCGGCTACACCGGCGGCTTCACCAAGAACCCCACCTACGATGAGGTCTGCTCGGGTCGCACGGGGCACACGGAGGCGGTTCTCGTAGCGTTCGACCCAGTTAAGGTTTCTTATGAGTTGCTGCTGAAGACGTTCTTCGAGGAGCATGACCCGACGCAGGGTATGCGCCAGGGCGGTGATATCGGCACCCAGTATCGTTCCGGCATCTACTACGCCGACGGCGAGCAGTGGCGGATCGTGGAGGCCGCGAGCGACGCCTACAACGAGGCCCTCCAGCAGGCCGGGTTACCCGAGATTACGACCGAGATCGCGCCGGCCGGCCCCTTCTACTATGCGGAGGAGGAGCACCAGCAGTACCTCCACAAGGTGCCGAACGGGTACTGCGGCCTAGCCGGTACGGGCGTTTCGTGTTCGATTCCGACATCTTCAGAGGTGGACGACGGGCTCCTGGAGGTAGCCCAGACCGAGGAGGAGTGGCGCCGCCGGCTAACGCCAGAGCAGTATACCGTCCTGCGCCAGGCGGGGACCGAGCGCCCCTTCACGGGAGAGTACGTCAACACGGACGAAGATGGCGTGTACCGCTGCGCGGCCTGCGGCAACCCGCTATTCGATAGCCTGACAAAGTACCAGTCCGACTGCGGCTGGCCGAGCTTCACCGATGCCGTCGCGCCGGAAGCGATCGATCTGCGAGAGGACCGCTCTAACGGCATCGTCCGCACGGAGGTGCGGTGTGTGCGTTGCGATTCCCACCTCGGTCACGTCTTCGACGACGGGCCACGCGAGCGAGGCGGACAGCGTTGGTGCATCAACAGCTTATCGCTGGACTTCGACCAACGCTGATTCGATCGATAACCTGCACTAACGGCGCCAAACCTGGGCTTTCAGTATAATCAGATCTCCGGTTCTGGCATGAGGAACCGTGCGAATTTTGTTACAATCCTCGCATCGGGAGGTAGCCCCATGCCGCTCGCGAGTGGATACCAGTTGGCCGATGGCGACGTACGGATCGTCTGCCAGCTGTGCGGAGATGATACGCCGCCAGCCGCCATCTCTGATGCAGAGGTTGGCTGATGGAGCCGCGCATCGAGTACACCCGCTCCGCCGATGGCGTGAGCATCGCTTTCTGGAGCTTGGGCGACGGTCCGCCGTTCGTATCGATGCCCAACGTTCCCTGGAGTCACATCGAGCAGGAGTGGCGCGTCCCTGAGCTTAACCAATGGTTCCAACGGCTAGCCGAGAAGAGAACCGTGGTCCGCTACGATTCCAGAGGGTCCGGGCTGTCCGACCGCGACGTGGACGACCACTCGCTTGATGCGCACGTCCTGGACCTGGAAGCGGTAGTGAACCACCTGGGCCTAGAGGTTTTCGATCTGTTCGGGCCCCTGCATTCGGGACCGGCGGCGATCGCCTACGCCGCACGTCATCCGGACCGCGTCTCACGCCTCATCCTATGGTGTACATACGCTCACGGCGCCGAGGATTATAGCTCGTCGCCGCAGCTTCAGGCGACCCGCGCGTTGCTGGATCAAGACTGGGAGGTGTACACAGAGACAATGGCGCACGTCGGCTTCGGATGGTCCACAAGCGAGAAGGCGAGCCAGTTCGCCGTATTCATCCGTGAAGCTGTGTCACGCGAGGTCGTAAAGGCGGTCCGCGACGCGATCGAACACTACGACGTAGTTGACCTCCTACCACTGGTTCAGGCGCCAACTCTGGTGCTCCACCGTCGTGAGTTCTCCGCGCCGAGAGTGGATGCCGGCAGGCGCCTCGCGTCCCGAATCGCGCACGCGCACCTGGTCATCCTAGATGGGGCCTCCCCGGCTCCGTTCCTGGGCGACACCGAGCCGGTGCTTAGCGCTCTGGCCGATTTCCTTGGAGTGGAGCTGGGACCGGAGCCGCAGCCAGTCGACGCGGATAGGGGCGAGCCTCTGCTGACCATCCTGTTTACAGACATTGAAGGCTCCACCGTCCTAACACAGCGCCATGGCGATGCGGAGGCGCAGGCTATACTCCATGCCCATAACTCAATCGTGCGGGACGCCCTTAGGGCCCACGGTGGCTCCGAGATCAAGCACACCGGCGATGGCATTATGGCCTCCTTCGCCTCCGCTAGCCGCGCCCTCAGATGCTCTATCGCTATTCAGAGGGCGTTTCACCAGCGCAACCAGTCGGCCGAGACGCAGGTACGAGTGCGAATAGGGCTCAACGCGGGCGAGCCCATCGTCGAGGAGAAGGACCTTTTCGGGACCGCCGTCCAGCTGGCAGCCAGGATATGCGGCCAGGCCGAGCCGGACCAGATTCTCGCTCCCATCGTCGTCAGGGAGTTGGCTGCCGGGAAGCAGTTCCTGTTCGCGGACTTGGGTGAGACCGAGCTGCGGGGCTTCGAGGATCCGGTGCGGCTGTTCGAGGTGAGGTGGCGGGAGAACGAGTAACGGCGGATGTTCACACTAACGGCACCTAGTGTGGCTTCTGCAATGTCCAAGCCGCTACAGTCCCCCTAGCATCGCCTCCGCCATCTCCACGCGCTTGGGCATGCCGATTTGACGGTACATGGCGACCTCGCATCTTACTGGACGCCTGCGCCGATTAGACTTCACTAGGCGGGTTCGACCTCGTTAATGCTAAAGTTCATTGCTTCCAGAAATTCCCGTGGCTCGACGACCTGCCACGGCGCACATGCCCCAACTGCCTCAATCGAGCCCTGGGCCATGCGCGTCGCGAGCTCGGCCAGCGCCTCGGCGGTGAAGCCGTAGCCATCCCGGCCTTCGATGAGAACCGCTCGCCGGCGGCCATCCAGCGCCTTCGCCTCGACGTGACACGCCACCCGCGCCTGGCTCTCCTCCTCGCTGGGCGCCGCGGGCCCGCGCTCCGCAGCTTTGAGAAGAAGGCCTGAGACGCCGGGGATGCCAACCAGGCGGGTGATGATCGCCATTATCGGCGACGTCAGGCTGAGGGCGCCGGGGAGACCCATGTAAGTATGGACTGTCCGGACGTCAATATGGTGCGGAATGGTGATGACGTCGCCGCCAGGGATACTGCCTGCTGTTCTCTTCCCGAATGATGTCTGCACGGTGCGGCGCCTAGCGCCCAGGCGCTCAGGGCGCAGCTTTCCGTTCACGTACTGATAGCCCTTCGCGGCCATCATCTCGACGGCGCTTCGCCGGGTGCCGACGCTGGCTTCTCCGCCCTCCACCGCGTAGACGACGTCGATGCGCTCCAGGGGCCCAAGTTCCGACGCAGCGAGGGCGGCGCCGAGATCGCCGGGGACGTAGTCAAACCCGAACGCGGGCACTAACGGCAGCCGGGCCTCTCTCGCCGGTCGATCCAACTGATCGAAGACGTGGCGGATGAACGGCTGCTCTCCCGTAGAGTCGGTGTAGGGTACGCGGGCCTTCAGTGCGCCCGCCACGACCGGTCGTCCCGCTCGGACGAATGGCCCGGCGCACGAGATGACGGCAGAGGAGCCTTCCAGCGCCTGACCCAGTGGCTCCGACTCCCAGGGTGTAACCGCTCGCACCTCGGCGCTATCTAGGCCACCGGCTGCTCTCGTTAGCCGTTCGAGGTTGCGACCGACCAACCGAACAGGGACGCCTCGGCGTGCGAGCGACGCCAATACTCGACCACCGGTGTAGCCCGTGGCACCAACGACGGCAATGGGTCCATTAGTCATCGCTACCCCCTGTCAGCGGTTAGCTTCTGAGTCGAACGATCTGGCCAGACGGTGGCCCGCCTCGAGGTAAGCCCGATTATTCTCCGTCTGGCCAAAATAGTCAAAGGGGGTGGGTGGACACTAAGGGCCACCGTCCTGGTGGAGGTGCGCGGCGTAGCGGCCCACATCGAGGGTCGCTTCCGCAAGGAGTATGGTGCCGACCGATTGCTCGCCGTGTTTCCCCGACTGGCCGAGTGTGTCAAGCCAGCCGTTAACGCCAGCTGGCGTGCCCGAGCGATGACGCACAGCGCAGAAGCCCCAGTTCAATCGGTTTAACGCCGGTCGAGTGTTCATCAGGCAACCGAAGGCGGGTAATCGCGTAAGATACAGGGGTGTTTCCGCTCACGCATGTCGTTCTGGGCACAGGAGTCACCTGGGGTAGCGTACGTCTACTGAGCGACTTGCCAGTGGGTTGGGAGATAGGCGAGAACCAAGATCGCGACGCGGATCCAATAGACTATCGACTTGTCGCGGCGGGGACCATGTTACCCGACCTCATCGATAAGCCGCTGGGAATATATCTACTGGCAAGGCAGTTGGGCAGCGGTCGCATTTATGGTCACACGCTGCTGTTTGGCCTTAGTCTTGTGCTGGCCGGTTCGCTACTGGCCCGTCGAAGGCGTCACGGACTGCTGAGCCTTGGGCTGGGAGTGGTGACACACATTCTCACTGACCAGGTGATGTTGTCGCCACGGACTTTTTTCTGGCCACTTGGCGGCTTTCGCTTCCGGAAGCAGCGGCGCTTGGAAAGGTGGGGCCTGAAGATGTTACGCCGTTACACTCGCGATCCACAGGTCATGTGGAGCGAAGGGTCCGCAGCACTAGTCCTTCTCGCGTTCGGCAGCCATCTGTCACGGAGCCGCCGCCTGGGGCGGTTCCTACGTAGCGGCCGTGTTTAGAGGCCGAGGGGCCATCATGCGGTTTGTCCTCGACGTCGAGCCGCGGTTCCGCAAGGAGTATGATCCTGTGCGGCCGCGCAGGGCCTAGGTGGCTTTCTTCTCGGCGGGGAGAACCCTTGCCCGCATTCGTCGCAGGAGGTCGCTGTAGAAGCGACGGTCGCTGGGGCGGACGATGAGCGCCTCCCACACGCTGCCGCCGGAGACCTGGCGGTACCAGTATAGGGTGGCGGCCAAGGAGACGACGTAGGCGATGGAGGAGGCGATGGCGGCGCCCTCTATCTCGAGGGTGGGGATGAGGACCAGGTCTAGAGCTAGCGTCACGCCCAGAGCGATGAAGGTGGCGTAGGTGTTGTAGATCACGCGGCCCTGGCTGAACAGGTAGCTGCCGAGGACGCGGCCGGCGCTGGCGGCGATGACGCCGGGCATCAACAACAATAGCGGTATCTGTGCCGGAATGAAATCGTCTCCGAAGAGGACGCGTATGAGGATTGGCGAGACGGCCATGAGCGCGGCGGCGGCGGCAATGCTGACGAATAGGGTGTTGCGGGATATCAGGGGTGTCATCTCGCGGGCCCGCTCGCTGTCCATCTGGGTGAGGCGGGGCAGGAGCACCATCGCTACGGCTGAGGAGATCCACCAGACGCTCTCGCCCAGGCCGACGGCGACGGTGTAGTGGCCGACGGCGGCGCGGGAGATGAAGGCGGCCACCAGAAACTGGTCCAGGCGGTAGTTGAAGAGTTGGGCCAGGTTGGCGATCTGTCCTTGGGCGCCGTAGCGGACCTGGTCTTTGAGGGCGCCCCAGTTGGGCCGGAGGACGCCGCCAATGTCCACGTTACGGACGCCGATGAGGGCTAGGGCCAGGAGATCGGCCAGGAGGAAGGAGCCGGCCCAGGCGGCCAGGGCGCCGAACACGTCCAGGGCGTCGAACGCGTAGAGGCCGGCAACCATGAGGAGGCCGGAGAGCCCCTGGGCGACGGCCACGGCGGTGAGGGCCAGGAAGCGGCTGGAGCCGTGGAGGAAGGAGGTGAGCATTACATAGCCGACGACGCTCGGGAGGGCGGCGGCGTAGAGCCAGAAGGTTCGGCCGGAGACCAGGAACTGCGGCTCGGCGATGAGGCCGTAGGCGGCGATCAGCATCCAGGTCAGCGCGGTGGTGACAGCCAGTACTGACAGGCTGTTGGCCAGGAGCACGCGGTAGGAGTGGGGCCCCTTGTTCAGGAAGAAGATGTTTCCCAGGCCGATCCCCAGGTTGACGATGCCGCCGGCAACGATGACGGCGAGGAAGAAGAGTGCGTAGGTGCCCAGACCCTCATCGCCGAGGCCGCGAGCCAGGACGACGCGGAGGCCGAAGGCGAGGCCGTAGGTGGCGATCTGGGAGAGGAAGACGAGGTTGACGTTGAGGAAAAAGCTGCCTTGACTGCCGCCCTGATCCTGCATCGTCACTGGCCTGCCTGTCGCCTAGCTTAGGGCGTGCCCTCTACGGGCGGCAACGGTCGCTGTTCTCGACATTCGGCGCATGACCTTGATAACATTCATCTGCGATCGGCGGGGTGTAGCTCAGTCAGGCTAGAGCGCACGGTTCGGGGCCGTGAGGCCGGCGGTTCGAATCCGCCCACCCCGACCAGTCCAGTCAAATCCGCCGTCGTCCTGCGCCCACGAATCCATCTGGGCCCTCTTCGCGCGTATCACTATGAGAGACAACGCGCATGCCCCAAGCGGGTTGCTATGACCACTCGGTAGCCGCTGGTAGACTTCACGGTTCGCGAAGAGAAATGAGGATGTGGCAAGCAGTAACGAAGTGCGAAATCTTCCGTCTTATTGGGTTAGCGGAGAAGCAACTTCATGGCCAGGGTTTCGTTATAACCCTAGTGTGACCAATACCCCCTTGCAGGCCTTGACGGAACGGGTTTACAATGCGGGGACTAAATGGAATTGGAGGAAGCGGAGGATGGTTCATCAGGCAGAGGACAGAGCGAAAGTGAGAAGGCAGCGGGGGCAAGCCGCTATCCAATTGGCGCTTCGGGGGCGCTGGGAGGACGCTGCTAACCTGAACAAGTCTATCATCGACGCGTTCCCCACAGACGTGGATTCGCATAATCGGCTGGGCAGGGCGATGACCGAGCTAGGTCGCTACGGTAAGGCGAGGGAAGCGTACCAGAAGGCGCTGGAGATCGACCCGCTCAACTCTATCGCCAGCAAGAACCTGTCGCGCCTTTCTACTCTGGGCAAGAAGTCTGCGCCGCGGCAGGCTACGCAGAAGCTCTCGCCCCAGATGTTCATCGAGGAGATGGGCAAGACGGGCGTGACTACACTGCTGAGGTCGAATATGGGGGTCGCCGCTCGCATGAGCGCCGGAGATCAAGTCAGCCTGGAGCGTGATAACGGTTCGCTCGTTGTCAAGACCACTGACGATGAGTTCATCGGCGAGGTCGAGCCTCGCCTGGGCCAGCGTCTGAGTAAGCTCATGGAGGCCGGCAACCAGTACGTAGTGGCCATCGGAGGCATCGGCGAAAGCGACGTCAAGGTGTTCATTCGTGAGACGTTCCAGCACCCGAGCCAGGAGGGTAAGCGCTCCTTCCCGCCCATGGCCACGCAGCCGGTCCGGCCCTATCTCAAGGATCGGCTCATCCGGAAGGACACGCAGGGGGAGTCATATTACGAATCTGATGAGGGCGAAGACCCGGACGGCAATCGGGAGGAGGACGAGGCGGAGGTGAGAGTTCAAAAGTTCGGCGGCACGCCTTCGGTGGATGAAGAGGAGGGTGGGGAAGAGTAGGCTCACACTCAAGCGGTCAGCAGGCCGGGCTTTGAGGCCCGGCCTTTCTTGTTGCCGCCGACACCTTTGCCCCCTCCGGTTCGCTTTGATAACATACCTGGGGCCCGATGAATAGCCACCCGTATCCTCATGACCGACATCATCCGTGCACACGAGCTTGTCAAGCGCTATGGTACGTTCACGGCCGTGGACGGCGTCTCATTCTGCGTGCGGGCTGGGGAATGCTTCGGCTTCCTGGGGGCTAACGGGGCCGGTAAGACCACCACGATCCGGATGATCACCTGCGTTTCGCCCGTCACCTCGGGTGAGCTCACAGTGGATGGTCTGGATGTCCGGCGCGACCCTCGCAGGATCAAGGCCGCCCTGGGCGTGGTGCCTCAGGAGAACAACCTTGACCCCGATCTCTCCGTTCGGCAGAACCTGCGAGTTTACGGGCGTTACTTTGACCTGGAGCCGCGACTGGTGGAGGAGCGGATCGATGAATCGCTGGCTCTGTTCCAGCTCACTGAGAAGCAGAACGACCGCATCGATTCCCTCTCCAGCGGTCTCAAGCGGCGCCTCACCATCGCCCGCAGCCTGATCAACGCCCCCAGGATCATGGTGCTGGACGAGCCGACCACGGGTCTGGACCCGCAGGCGCGGCACTTGGTCTGGCAGAAGCTGCGCTACCTCCGCTCCCAGGGCGTGACGATGCTCCTGACGACCCACTACATGGACGAGGCCGCCCACTTGTGCGACCGCATCGTCATCCTTCACCAGGGGCACATTATGGCTGAGGGCACTCCCGCTCACCTCATCGAGCAGTTCGTCGGCCGCGAGGTCGTCGAGCTACACCTGGGCGTCGACGAACGCCGGCCCCTCCTCGATCTCCTGTCGTGGCAGGAGGGTGTGACGGTGGAGGAGGTGGAGGACATCCTCTACGTCTACGTCCGCGCAGGCGACGACTTTGACGCCGCCTCTCTAAAGCTGGAGGCGGAGAAGGTGACCTATCGCCGCGCCAACTTGGAGGACGTGTTTCTCCGCCTCACCGGCAGGGGGCTCACGGAGTGACAGCCGTCGCCCTCCGCCGGCTCACCGTCCGCCGGCCGGACGTCTCCCTTCGCGCCCTCCGGGTCTGGCAGCGCAACCGTGACGTCTATCTGCGCCTGTGGAGATCGGAGCTCGTCTGGCCGCTGGCGGAGCCGATTATCACTCTGCTGGCGTTAGGCATCGGGCTGGGTGGGCTGGTGGAGTTGCCGAGTGGCGAGCGCTACATTGAGTTCATCGCTCCCGGGCTGTTGGCGGTGTTCGCCATGTGGGCCGCCGCCGCTGAGTGCGCCTGGGGTTCCTTCTTCCGCATGGAGAACCATAGGACGTTCGACGCTATCGTCGCCACGCCGGTAAGCATCGAAGATGTCATCACGGGCGAGATCCTGTGGGGGGCGAGCCGCGCTGTCATCACCTCTGCCTACATCCTTGTCATCGTCTCCATCTGGGGGCTTGTCGATTCTCCGCTGGCGATCCTCGTTCTCCCCCTGGCTGTCCTGCCCGGTATCATGTTCGCCAGCATCGCCCTCTTCTATACCTCGTTCGCCCGTTCCATCAGCTCCCTCAACTACTTCTTCGCCGTCTTCATCATCCCTCAGTTCTGGCTGGGCGGCGTCTTCTTCCCGCTGGAGCGGCTGCCGGAAGGCATGCGGGTCGCCTCCTGGTTCCTCCCCATCACCCACGTGGTGGATATTTACCGCGGCCTGCTATCAGGCGATCTCCATTGGAATCACCTGGGGGACATCGCCTGGCTGGTCGTGGTTGGCGCCCTGTTCTTCGGCCTGGCCCTCGTCTCCATGCGGAGGCGGCTGGTCAAGTGACATGATCCCAAGCATTGTCGTCCCGCACTGGCGGGCGCCGACGTTCGAGCGGACGCAATACTACTTCGGTTCGCTGCGACGGGCAGGCGGCGAGCCGCTGGTGGTGGACGGGCCGGAGTTGCCCGCAGACGCGGCCGGCCTGCTGCTGACCGGCGGCGTGGACGTGGACGCGCACCTGTACGAGGAGCGCCGACGTCCGGGGACAGACAAGCCGAACAGGCGGCGCGACGCACACGAGCTGGGCCTCCTCCGCCAGGCCCTGGAGAGCGATCTGCCCGTACTGGCGCTGTGTCGAGGCCATCAGCTGCTAAACGTGGCGGTGGGCGGCTCTCTGGTCCAGTACATAGAGGGCGACGGCCACCGTGACGACGAGGGGCTCTCCCGCTGGCACGAGGTTTCGCTTGCCGAGGGCGGCGGGCGGCTGGGCGATGTGTACCGGGGCGGCAGGGAGCTTAGGGTGAACTCCCGGCATCATCAGGGGGTGACGCCGGAGCGGCTGGCCCCGTCGCTGGTGCCGTTGGCGTATTCGCCGGACGGGCTGGTGGAGGCGGTAGAGAGCCGGGAGCACAGGTGGGTCCTGGGCGTTCAGTGGCACCCGGAGCGGCCGGAGATGCACCCGGCTTCGGCTCCTCTTTTCGCGGCGTTTGTGGCCGCCTGCCGCGAGTAGCGCCGGTGACCGATGGAGCTTTGCCAGCGATACCCTCCGGTGGTATGCTTGAACCACCGCATACACGCTAGATCGGGGCGGCTCCCATGCAGAAGCAGCATATCCACTTCGCTCGTGCCTCTGACGGCGTCACTATCGCTTACAGCACGATGGGTGAGGGACCACCGCTCCTCGTCGCTCCGGGCTGGGTCTCCCACCTGGAGCTGGAGATGGACAACCCCGCTAACGTCGAGTTCTATGAGGGGCTCTCCAAGGGCGGCCAACGCCGCCTGATCCGCTTCGACATACGCGGCAGCGGCCTCTCTGACCGTCGGGTGGAGGATATATCTATCGAGGCCCGTGCCCGCGATCTTGAGGCGGTCGTCGATCACCTGGGCCTGGACAATGTGGCCATCTTCGCCTCGTCGCATAGCGGCCCGCCGGCGATTGTCTACGCCGCTACGCATCCGGAAAAGGTCAGCCATCTCGTCCTCTACGCCACCTTTGCCCGCCGAGACCAGAGCGGCCGCGATGCGCTGGGCAAGGCGATCGTCGACCTCATTCGCGCCGACTGGGGCGTGGGCTCCAAAGCGGTCGCGGAGTTCGTCTTTCCCGATGCCGACAAGGAGATCGGAGACGCTAACACCAGATACATGAGGAACTCCGCTTCCGGGGAGGTCGCGGCAGCCTTGCTGGAGGAGGCGTTGTTTCATGCTGACGTCAGGGAGTATCTCCCCAAGCTGACGATGCCGACGCTGGTGCTGCACCGCCGCGACGACAAAGCTTTCCCGTTCGAATGCGGCCGGGAGCTGGCCGCCCTTCTACCTCACGCTCACTTCATGCCACTGCCCGGGAACATCCACCTCCCGTTCTACGGTGAGACCGAGCCGATCCTAGACGCCGTCGACGAGTTTCTGGCCACTAAGGACGGACACGTACATGCAGATGGGCATGACAGTGAGCACGCTCGGCCGACAAGGGTCGCCTTCGGCCTGCATATCATCCTGTTCACGGATATGGAAGGCTCCACCAGCCTCACCCAGCGTCTGGGTGATGCCAGAGCCCAGGAGGTGCTGCGGACCCACGACCGGATCGTGCGTGAGGCGCTTCAGGCTCACGAGGGCTCCGAGATTAAGCACACCGGCGATGGGATCATGGCCTCGTTTCAGTCCGCCTCCGGCGCTATTGACTGTGCGGTTGACATTCAGAAGGCGCTGGATTCGAGGAACGAGGCTAACCCCGACACGCCGTTACGGGTACGCATCGGTCTCAACGCGGGGGAGCCGGTGGCCGAGGGTGAGGACCTGTTCGGCACCGCCGTGCAGCTAGCCTCTCGTATCGCCGCCCGCGCGGAGCCGGGCCAGGTTCTGGTCTCCGACGTTGTGCGCCAGCTTGCCGCGGGCAAGGAGTTCCTGTTCTCGGACGAAGGGGACGTTGTCCTGCGGGGGTTCGAGGACCCGGTGCGGCTGTACGGCGTGCGCTCCTAGCGGGCCTGGCCCGGCTGTCTGTGAACCGCGGCGGACAGACGATATCGTTTATTTCTGGCGTTGATAGTGCTATCCTTGCTTTATCTCTTCGCCCCTGGAGGGAGCCAGCCATGCAGCAGCAGATCCAGTTCGTCACGGCGCCGGACGGCGTCAGCCTCGCCGTGGCCACCATGGGCTCCGGCACGCCGCTGCTCATCGTGCCGGGCTGGATCAGCCACCTGGAGCTGGACTGGACCTGGCCCGTGTCCCACGACCTGTTCGACCGGCTGGCCCGCGACCACCTGCTGGTCAGGTACGATAAGCGGGGAACCGGCCTCTCCGACCGTGACGTCAGCGACTATTCGCTGGAGGCACAGGTGGCCGACTTGGACGCAATAATCAACGCCCTGGGGCTGCGCGGGGTCGACCTTCTCGGCTACTCCCAAGGCGGTCCCATCTCCATCGCCTACGCCGTCCAGCACCCGGAGAACGTCTCCCACCTCATCGTGTACGGCAGCTATCATGACGGCAAGAGCACTCACTTCAAATCTCTGGTAGAAGCTTTCGTAGGGGTGATCCGGGCCGACTGGGGCGGTTATGGGGCCACCACGATGCTGGAGGTGTTCATACCGGGTGCCCCTCCCGAGGCGCGTGAGGTGTTCGCCGAGTACCAGCGGCAGTCAGCCAACGCCGAAGACGCGGCTCGTACTCTAACCACCGCCTTCGAGTACGAGATCACGCCTCTGCTGCCCCAGGTAAGCGCGCCCACCGTAGTTATCCACCGCCGCGGTGATAAGGCGTGTCCGTTCCAGCAGGGTCGGGAGATCGCCGCCCGCATCCCAGGGGCCCGATTCGTGCCACTGGAGGGCGACATTCACGTCCCCTGGCTGGGCGACACCGAACCCCTGATCAGCGCCATCGAGGACTTTCTGGCGGGCGGCGAAGGGCCACGGGCGGCAACAAAGGTGAGCGAGGGGCTACAGATCATCCTGTTCACGGATATGGAGGGCTCCACCTCTCTCACCCAGCGCTTGGGAGACGCGAAGGCGCAGGAGCTCTTGCGCACTCATAACACCATCATCCGCGAGGCCCTCAACACCCACGGCGGCACAGAAGTCAAGCACACCGGCGACGGCATCATGGCCTCCTTCCCGTCGGCTGCCCGCGCCCTCGCCTGCGCCGTGGCTATCCAGAGAAGCTTTGCTTCCCGTAACGAAACGGACGCTGACGCGCCCATCCGCGTGCGCGTCGGCCTCAACGCGGGCGAGCCGGTGGCGGAGGAGGACGACCTGTTCGGTAGCGCCGTCCAGCTCGCCGCACGCGTCGCCGCTCAGGCGGAGGCAGGTCAGATTCTCGTCTCGGACGTTGTGAAGGGGCTGGCCGTCGGCAAGAAATTCGCCTTCACGGACGGCGGCGAGGTCTCGCTCAAAGGGTTCGAGGAGCCGCAACGGCTACACGAGGTGGAGTGGCGCGAGGAGGGTGATCCAACGGTGGGTCAGGCTTAAGCCTGACCACCACGAGAAGCGGCCTCTCAGCGTGCACACCGCCGCTACGGTCAGCGCGGGCGTGTGAGCGACCAATAGCGCCCCAGCGCTCGTTTTTTCGGTGCAGATGCTGGCGTGAACGAATGCGCCACGTGGGTTATCATCGCCTAGGTTAACGCCGATGTCGAGCGGGCGTTCCTAACTACAGAGTCGTGAGCCCCTCGCATGAGCTAGGAGTATGTAGCTGCATGGGCTTCATCCCTGCCCAGCCGATGAGCGGGTCTAAAGGCTTGCAGCTACGCAAAAGGCAGGCAATCTCATGGCAATAGACACCGCATCGCTGGGAAACATCCGCCCCATCAGGATCGAGGAGGAGATGCGCGCCTCCTACCTCGACTACGCCATGTCCGTCATCGTGGCTCGCGCCCTGCCGGACGTTCGTGACGGCCTCAAGCCGGTGCAGCGCCGCATCCTCTACGCGATGCACGATATGGGGATGCGCCCGGGCTCCGCCTACAAGAAGAGCGCCCGGATCGTCGGTGAGGTGCTGGGCAAGTACCACCCTCACGGCGACGACCCAGTCTACGAGGCGATGGTGCGGCTGGCCCAGGACTTCAGCTTGCGCTACCCGCTGGTGGACGGCCAGGGCAACTTCGGCTCTGTCGATAACGACCCGCCGGCGGCGATGCGCTACACAGAGGCGCGTCTCACCCATATCGCCGAGGAGCTGCTGGCCGATCTCGAACGGAACACGGTGGACTTCGCCCCCAACTTCGATGGCTCTCTCCAGGAGCCCTTGGTCCTGCCCGCGCGGGTGCCCAACCTGCTGGTGAACGGCTCCTCCGGGATCGCCGTGGGCATGGCCACCAACATACCGCCTCATAATCTGAGAGAGGTGTGCGACGCCATCTCGCTTCTGATAGGGAACCCGGAGGCGACAACCGCCGATCTTACCGAGATCGTGTCCGGGCCCGACTTTCCTACAGGGGGCATCGCGTTCCGCTACGAGACGGTGCGGCTACCGGCCACCAACGGCGAGGGTCCAACCAGCGAGAGACGAGACGCTATCCGCACCGCCTACGCCGATGGCAAGGGCCGCGTCATGGTGCGAGCCCGCGCTCACATAGAGGAGATGGCGAAGGGAGGACGTTACCAGATTGTGGTCAGCGAGCTTCCCTATCAGGTGAACAAGGCGGTGCTCATCGAGAAGATCGCCGACCTGGTCCGCAGCAAGCGCCTCGACGGTATCTCCGAGCTGCGGGACGAGTCCGATCGCCACGGCATGCGCATCGTTATCGAGCTGAAGCGAGAGGGGCAGCCGCGGCAGGTGCTGAGCAACCTCTACAAGTTCACCGCTATGCAGTCCAACTTCGCCGTCAACATGCTGGCCCTGGTGGACGGCCAGCCGCGGACCGTCAGCCTTAAACGGATGCTGGAGTCGTTCATCGGCCACCGCCGGGTGGTGATCCGGCGCCGCTCGGAGTTCGAGCTGGAGAAGGCGCAGGAGCGGTGCCACATTCTGGAGGGGCTGCTGAAGGCGCTGGACCAACTGGACGAGGTGATCAAGGCGATCCGGCGCTCTCCCTCCGCGGATGAGGCGAAGCAACGGCTGATGAAGGCCCCGTTCAAGCTCAGCGACCGCCAGGCTCAGGCCGTCCTGGATATGCAACTTCGTCGCCTGGCGCGCCTGGAGCGGGAGAAGATCCAGGACGAGTACGCGGAGATCATCAAGCAGATCTCCTACCTGGAGGACCTGCTGGCGAATCCTCGCAAGATCGACTTCCTCATCCGGGACGACTCTCAGGAGGTCAAGGAGCGGTTTGGGGATGACCGCCGGACGCAGATCATGGACCAGGAGGCGGAGGAGTTCTCCGATGCGGACCTGGTGGCGCACCAGGAGGTGGTCGTCACTCTATCCACTAACGGCTACGTGAAGCGTCTGCCCCTGGACACCTACCGTGCGCAGCGGCGCGGCGGTCGCGGCATCACAGGTATGAAGACGCGCGAGGATGATGCCGTCCGTCACCTCCTAGTCGCTGACACCCACGACGACCTCATCTTTTTCACCGACCGTGGACGTTGCTTCCAGATTAAGACTTATGAGTTGCCGGATGCGGTGCGCACCGCCCGCGGCATCCCCCTCATCAACCTCGTCTCCGTCGATCAGAAGGAGTGGGTGACCGCGGTGGTGCGTCTGCCCAAGGACTTGGCGCAGGACTACCTGGTGATGGGCACAAAGCTGGGCGAGGTGAAGAAGACGCCTCTGAAGTACTTCGCTAACGTCCGCCGCGGCGGCCTCAACGCCATGGACCTGGAGGCGCGGGATGAGCTGGTATCGGTCAAGCAGGCGAGCGACAGCGACGACGCCATAGTGGTCACCGGGAAGGGCAAGTCGCTCCGCTTCTCCGTGCGCTCGCTGCGCTCAGCCTCTCGCCAGTCCGGCGGTGTCCGCGGCGTCAGGCTTGCTAAGGGCGACCGGATGGTGGCGCTGCAGATCGCCACGCCCGACGAGATGATGTTAGTCGTCACCTCCCAGGGATTCGGAAAGCGTACGCCGGTGGCCGATTACCCGCTTCAGGGTCGCGGCGGCCAGGGTGTCATCACCTTCAAGATCACGTCCAAGACCGGTGACCTCATCTCCGCTCGCATGGTCAACCCCAAACAGGAGCTGATGCTCATTTCGGAGGGCGGGATTGTGCTGCGCACGGCAGTGGAGGAGATCTCCGTGCAGGGACGGCCTACCCAGGGCGTCACACTGATGGACATTGAAAAGGGCGGGTCCGTCGCCGCCGTCACCGTCGTCGATATGGAGAGCACACACAAGGGTGATACCGATCTGCCCACGGGTGTGAGCGCAGAGCCGGGAGTTGAGGTCGGCGGCAAGAAGGCGCGCGCCAGGGCTAAGAGACCGGCGGCCGCGAAGGGTAAGACGTCTGCGGCAAAGGGCGGGAAGGCCGCTACGGCGGCCAAGACCGGCAAGACGGCCTCGTCTACTCGGGCGCAGGCGAAGCGGCCGGGTTCCCGCTCCGCCGCAACGCAGCGGAAGTCTCCACGTAGGGGTCGCTAGGCTTGCCCGGCGCCCTGGAGCGGCTGAGCGAGGTGAGCAGCAGACCCGATTCCAGACAGCAGCCTGTCGTGGTGGACGGGGTGTCCTCCTTCCTGCTATCGTTATTTGGTAACAGAGGCGCCCACACCTCGTCCCGATGTTGATGGAGATGATCGGGGAGGCGGCGGGCCCATGATCGGGAGGTCGCGGTCATGAAACAGCAAACAACCGACATCTTCTCCGATTTCGAACGCATTCAGGAGCGTATGGAGCAGGCCTGGCGGCAAGTTCTCGGCCCGCCCGGCGCGCCACGCTTCTCCTCGCCGCTCATCGAACCCTCAGTCGACGTGTACGAGACGGATGATGAGGTGGTGGTGGTGGCGGAGATCGCTGGCATCTCAGAGGAGGAGGTGGAGATCGTGGTGGACGGCAAGGTGCTTGTCTTGAGTGGGGAGCGAAAGCCGGGTATAGGACGGCCGGGGCGCCTCTACTCGCAGATGGAGATCTGTCACGGCCCGTTCCGGCGCGAGCTGCTTCTCCCTGCCGAGGTCAATCCCGACGAAGCGCGTGCAGGATACGCTCAGGGCATGTTGGAGATCGTGCTGCCGAAGGTGGCCCGTCGTATGAGTCGGCAAGTGAAGTTCCTCGTCCGCTAGCGCAACGAACCTGTCCCGTTCGCGTCAAGATAGAAAAGATGAAGTAGAGTCGTGAGCGAAGAGATGCATTCCGGAAAAGAAGGCGAACCGACGCAGGTTGTTCCCCAAGAAGGGAAGCCGCAGGTCCGCATTCCTGAAGTCATCCCGCTCCTCGGTAGCGGCTCCACGGTCATGTTCCCGCAGCAGCTAATGCCGGTGCTGGCCACCGAAG
>CAZYOV010000003.1:0-53497 GCA_964649215.1 uncultured Dehalococcoidia bacterium | reverse complement strand
ATAGCTTCTCCGTCTGTCGCAGCTCCTCCTCGGCGCGCTTGCGCTCGGTGATGTTGACGAACGCGACGACGCAGCCGGCCAGCTTCGAATGCAGGAACAGCGGGTAAGACCAGTACTCGGCGGGGAAGCTGGTGCTGTCCGCCCGCCACACAATCTCGTCGCCGGCGTGGGTCCCTTCGCCTTCAATGAAGGCCCGGTAGATTCGGCACTCCTCGACCGGATAGGGCTCTCCGCTCGGGCGGGTGTGGTGGATGAGCGCATGCATGTTCTTGCCCAGCAGCTCTTGGTCACTTCCGTAGCCCAGCATGGTCACGCAGGCCGGATTGGCAAACGTGCAGTTGCCTTCGAGGTCGACACCGTAGATCCCCTGACCGGTGGCGGTGAGCAGGGCACGCACCAACTCCTCATCATGCCCGTGGGTGCCGGGTTGGCGTCCAGGCTCGGCTGAATCCGAAAGCTCAGTCATGCTACTCCGCACCCTAGAGGTCGCTGCGTCCGGGCATTTTCCCAGGCCCCGTAGGGACATTCTACCTCAGACCTCGACCCCCAGGCACAGCACGGGCTTGACTGTCGATAAGTGTGGTTAGTATCGGGTAGAGTCCCCCTTTGGGTCCGTTGTATTCCGGCGGTTGGGCTACTTGGAACCCTGGGGTTGCGGCTGCTACTTCGAGGCATTTCTCCTAAGGGCAGCCAGGGCATCCGTGATCTTGCGGCCCTCCTCCTCGATGATGGCGAGAAGCTCTTTGGGCGTGCGGGTGTCTTCGACGACCTTTGCGTTGGGGTTAACAGCCTTGAGGTCATAGTTCTTGGCCTTCAGGTCGGCGACGGGGACGGACCAGCTACGGTCGCTGTCTTCGCGGCCGGGGAGCAGTCGGAAAAAGTCGTCGAAGCGGTCGAGGGTGAAGGGCTGGCGCTTTGTGACCTTGATGTCGGAGAGGTCGTAGTACCAGATCGACTCCGTGGGGTTGCCCTCGGTGAAGAACAGGAGGTTCGTCTTGCTGGCGGCGCCGGCGTTCATGAAGACGCCGGCGGGAAGGCTAACGATGCACCAGACGTTGAACTCGTCCAGGAGCTTCCGCTTCGTCTGGACGAACGCGTTCTCGTTGGTGCGGAACAGGAAGCCCTCATCGACGACGATGCCGCAGCGAGCGCCATCTTTGAGCCTTTGCATGACCTCCTGGAGAAAGAGGACTTGGGTGGAGCCCGTCTTGTACGGAAAGCGCGTCCGCGCCTCTTTCCCCTCCTTGCCACCGAAAGGGGGATTCGTGAGCACTACGTCGAACAGGTCTGGTGCGTCGTCAAAGAGGCCGCCGTACACCTCTTGGCCGGTGAGGGTGTTGCCGTGCCAGATGTGCGGCTCGTCGATGCCGTGGAGGATGAGGTTCGCGAGAGCGATGGGGTAGACTATATTCTCTTTCTCCCGGCCATAGAAGGTGCGCTCCTTTAAGGTCTGAATGTCGTCGCCGGTGCCGGCCTGGCTGAGCATGTGCTCGTAGCTTTGGGCGAGGAAGCCGCCGGTGCCGCAGCATGGGTCGTAGACGGTTTCGCCGACGCGGGGGTCTACAGCGCGGACCATGGCGCGGATGATCTCGCGGGGGGTAAAGAACTGGCCGCCGTCGTTGTTCTTCTCGCCCATCTTTAGGAGCAGGCCCTCATAGACTTGGGAGAGGGTGAAGACGTGGGTGTTGTCGACCTGTTGGACGCTGAGGTCATCGAGGCGGTCGAGGATGTCAAGGAGGTTGCGCTCGGTGTCGATGCCGGAGCGCTCGACGCCGGAGAAGACCTCGCTGACGATCTTCTGGCGGGGGGTGGCGCCGGGGCGGTCTTTGAGGGTTCTAAGGTGACGGATGAGGTCTTGGTCGACGAAGGCCATGAAGGCGCCGAGGGTGCCGTCCTGTAGCTCCTGGCGCTTAGGGCCGTGGCGGGCGGCCCAGTCGCGCCAGCGGTAGGGCTGCTGAAGGGTGGGGGTGAACGGGACGTCGACGGCGGCGGCGTTGCTGGCCTCTTCGTCCTCGCGCTGGTCCAGGATGCGGAGGAAGAGCATCCACGTTAGTTCGGGGACGTACTGGAGGGCGCCGGCGCAGTTGGAGCGGCGCATGATGTCACAGATGGACTTGACGTAGGTGTTGACGTCCTGGGGGACGTTGAGGCGGGCTCCAGCGGTGCGAACCATTACAGTTCTCCGGCGAAGGCGCGGCGTAGGAGGGCGTGGGGGAGGGCGTCGATGGCGGCGAGTTCGGCCTCGGCGTGGCGGCGGGTTTCACTTATGGCGGCCATGTGTGATTGCAAGGCACGAACCGCTGATTCCTGTGTAGCCATGTCAGGCCATGGAACCTCGAAGTTCCTGAGTTGCGTGGAATTCATCGTCGCGATCCCGGTTGTTTGCTTGGCTACTGAGAAGAAATAAGACCGCCCCACAGGACTCCGAGCGTAGAAGAACAGGAATTCGGGCAGTCCAACCCCCTCATGCACCCGAGCGCGCAGAATGTGGTTCTGATGCGAGCATGGATCGACTTGGCCATGCCAGAGAGCACAACGACCGACCAACTTCTTGCTATTGCCTTCAGTAAAGAGTAAGTCTCCCGGACGAAGCAATACATTGTCATACTCTGCTGGATCGACGTGGAGGGTGAGTATGTCATCTGTATCTACCCAACTCTCCTGCACATTTGCCACCCTGAGATAGGGGATCTGGTTCGGTCCGGCCGAACGGATCGGGTCCTTGGTTAGGCCGTAGTTCACTGCCGCGATCTCCCCCAACCCCACCCTTGGCCAGTGCTGGGCCTCGTCGGAGTCGAAGAGGGCGCGGAGGAAGGCGGCGGGGAGGGCGCGGGCGGCCTCAAGGCGGGCGAGGGCGGCGGCGCGGGCGCGCCGCACGGCGTCGAGTTGCTCGCTGAGGACGGCGGCGATGCGGCGTTGCTCGGGAAGGGGAGGGAGGGGCACTTGGAACGAACTAAGCCGCGACGATGAAAGGTTGGCTATAGTGGTCTCACCCCACTGGCCGGCGTAAACGCCGAGCTGCATTGCTGCCTGCATCCAGTACATGTAGACCTCGGGAACAACGTCACTGTCCCGCACGCGCAGCCTGTGGACGTGGTTCTGGTATAGACATACATCGAGCTGGCCTCTCCAGATGCCCGTTCTACCTACGTCGCCGCCTTCGCAAACTAAGAGGTCACCTTCCTTCAAGCACAGCCTCGCGACCTCTTGATCGGTGAAATGCATCCTGTCGAGGACGGAGAGGTCAACCCCGCCCCAAACGATGTTGATAGTGCGCAGAAAGGGTCGAAGGGGGGTGCCATGGCGTCGGGCAGGCGACATTGCGACACCTTGTTGTATGTCAAAGAGGTCGCCCAGGCGGGCCCAGCGCCAGCCGGGGGGAAGCGGCGAACGATTCTCCACGGGAGGCGTCGCGGCTGTCATGCCGCCAGGAGCCTTTCCTTGGTCTGGCGGAGGATGTCCGCAGGCTGGCCCAACTTGCTGAGGGCGGCCAAGCCGCCAGCCTGGGCCACGTCAGGCGCCTGAAAGACGTGGGGGTTCTCCATGGCTTCGATGCCGCCCTGAGCGAACTGAGAGGCGAGGGCTTGAATAGTTGCGGCGGCGGGCTCCGGCTGTCGGCGGAGCCAGCGCTTGTGCTTGTAGGCGAAGGCCTGGACACGCTCATCACGGGTCTTAGGGGCGAGGCCGTAGGCGGTCTCGGCGAGCACGTCGTAGAGGTCACAGTCCTGGAGGCCGGTGAGGTCACGGAGGAGGCGAGCGCCGCTGCCATCGTTGGGGAGACGGTCGATGAGGGCGCGGCGGTCAGGGGGCGCGATCCAGCGACGGCGGAAGTCGTCCAGCGTGGGGGCTTGCTCAACCAGCCGCTCCGCGAGGCGCTCGCGATACTCCTCCACGGTGACGGGCATCGCCTTGCCGTCGACGTTCATGACGACGTACGTGCCAGCATCGCCTATACGAACGTCGAAGCCCTCGACGCGGATAGTGCGCTCCTTGGGGGCTTCCGGGGAGTCCTCCGGCGGCTCACGGCTGGGGGTGGGTCGGCTGACGAACTCCTCTCCGAAGAGGCGGGTGGCGTTGGTGTAGTCGTAGACGCGGAACATGAGCTTATTGTTGGGGATGTCGATTCGGGTGCCGCGACCGACCATCTGGTAGAAGGCGATGGGGGAACGGACGTACTTGAGGAAGACGATGTTGCGTACGGGCGGCACATCGACCCCCGTCGTGAGCAGTTCGACGGTCGTGGCGATGAAGTGCGAGCGCTGGAGGCCCTTCAGGTCAGCGATGTGCTGGCTGCCGCCGACGGCGGCGGTGCATTTGAAGGCGTAGGGGTCGCGGCGCTCTCGGTCGTTCTGGCGGCACGATTCGGCGTAGAGGTTGTTCATTTCGGCGGCCACAGCGTCAGCGTGGGTGTCGCGGGCGCAAAAGACGATGGTCTTCTGCTCGGGTCCGCCGGTAGCCAGAAGATGCTGGAAGAGGTCAGCGCATGTGGCCGATACGCGATCCGGAAGCTGGATATTGTCCTCGAAAGACGGCGCATCGTAACGTTCACGAGTTTCGGCGAGAGAAACCACCTCACCTGTATTGGCATCCGTCACCTCGGCGGTGAGCCGCTCAATGTCGTCACGGGTCACACCGGATTGATCCAGACTGATGATGCGGCGGATGACCTCGCAAGCGGCGAGCCAGCCGTCCTCGATGCCCTGCGACATGTCGTACTCGTATACCGGCTCGCCGAAGTGCTGCAAATTATTTGCGGAGATCTGTTCGTCTTCGGAGCGTTCGTCCCGGCTGCCACCGATGATGCGGCGGGGGGTGGCGGTGAGGCCGACCTGGAAGGCGTTCGGGTTGCGCGTGAGCACGTTGCTCCACTTCCCCCAGGCGGAGCGGTGGCATTCGTCCATGACGATGTGGCTGAAGTAGTTTTCCGGGTAGTTGTCGGTGAGAAACCGCGCATCTTCGTCCTCACCGCTCACGTTCAGGGTCTGGTAGGTGCCAATCAGGATGCGGGCGTTCTTCTGAGCGTTGGAGGAAGTAATCTCCGCAGCGTCTGCGCCGAATATGTTCTGGAAGGCGGCCAGCCCCTGGGAACGCAACTCGTCACGGTCGCAGACGAAGAGGGCACGGCGCAGTTGCCCGGCGTCGGCTATCTTCCTGAGAAGGTGCACGGCGATAAAGGTCTTCCCGGAACCGGTGGCTAGGGATAGCAGGGCGCGCTTGTTCCCACGAGCGAACTTCTCCAAAGTCGCCCGGATCGCCGCGTCCTGATAGTAGCGGCGAGTGGCCTCGCCGCCGGGATAGCGGGCCAGGAGGGGTTTTGCGGCACCGCTATCGAGCGTGAAGCCGACCAGGGCCTCGTAGCGAGTGCGAAGATCGTGCGGAGAGGGGAAGCGAGAGAGTTGGCGGGGGCGTGTCGTAAGCCCTGTATAGTTGTCGTATTCGACGTACTGGTGACCGTTGGAGGAGTACACCAAGGGCACATTGAGACGGCGAGCGTAGCCCTTGGCTTGCTCGAGGCCGAGGCCAGGAGGCGAATCCGCGGGCTTGGCCTCGAGCAGAGCGACGGCCACCGGCTGCGTCTCCGCGTTCACGCGGACGCGCAGCGTGTAGTCCACGCGTCCCTGCGACCTACGTCGAGGCTTGCCCTCGATGATCTCGACGGCCGGTGCGGTTTCCTCACGGCGGATAAGGTCTTCGGTCCAGCCCCGGTTATGTAGGGCGGGATCGATGAGTTTGGCACGAGTGTCCGCTTCTGAGAGGGGCATTGCAGGGTGATTTTACGCCGATTCAGGCGGGAAAGCCAAGGTGTCCGCCTATTGATCGGAGGTCCACTAACAGGTCTTAGTGTGCGGGCGATGGTTGGTCAAACGCCAAGCCTCCGTTCAAGGAGTTTGGCCTGTTCTTCGATTAGCTGTGCCTTGGGAGGATTGAACCACTGAAACGCTTCAAAGATTGCGATCGCGGCATCTACGGCTAGATTGGCAGCTTGGCCGAGCAGCTGTGCCTCAGAGGCTTGGGTCTCGTATCGGATGTCAGATTGCCGACAGACATACGGTCCGAACCCGACCGAGTGGAAGAGGTCCTGATACGTCAGTTCACGCCCCTGCGTTCCGTGAATGCGGATTGACAGGTCTGCAGCCGGGCGCAGGACACCGTGGTGGGCGAGACGGGCAGCAAATTCGAAGACTTCCGTGACTGTGTAGAGAGCGTTCAGTACGAGCATGTAGCGCTCGGGCGCGGGGGATCTCGTCAGTCTGTGGAAATCCTCTATGAGCGTAAAGTGATGCGCAAACTGCGCGCTCATGTAGAAGCGCCAGTACTCGAGATGTCTTCCTTCCCAATGGCACTGCGACTCTATCCAGTCGCTCCCGCCCGATGTGATCTCCTCGATATGCGGATAGTCCCATCCCCGGAGCACGACCTGGGAAGCTTCCACAATGTCCTTGCATTGGCCTAGCGTGGGGACGCGGCTAGGATCGAACTCGGACGGTCTGATGGTCACGCGCCAGTACGCCGTGCCGTGAATCCTATCCAGCAGCTCAGCCATTCATAGACCTTCCAATTGGGCGTCGAATCGCGCTCTGTCTGTGGCCCTTGGCGACACGTCTAGGCCGGCCGCTTCAGCCCTTCGGTAGAAGGCTCGAATGCCCTTCTCGACTGAGATATCGAGTATCTCCCGCATTTCAGCCTCGGTCCTTACCTCGGCTGTCTCGTGGATGCGGCGGCCCCTCGTATAGATGGCGCCCTGCCTCAAGTTGTGGCCGTCTTTCCGGCAGACGACTGGGACCTCCGCGAACTCTTGTATCTGGATCACCACGTACCAAGAGGTGTTGGCCGCATCAGTCCGGCCAACGTGGACGGTAACCTCCGCGTATGGGGCAGCGAATTCGTTTACTTGTGCGGCTACCGCATCATGCGTGAACTTGCTGGCCGGCTCCTTCTTCAAGCCTTTCGGCGTTCCGTCATTTCCCACGCCGATCACGAGGACCCCTCCATCGCGTATGTTGCTCATGCCGAGCGCTGCTTTTACCACCTTGGCTTTGTGAGATGGTGTGTCCCAGTCGAGTTTCTCTTTATACTCAAGACGGCGCTCCTCGCGCCCGTGTCGGACGTAGGCAATGAGCTCTTCTGACAGGATTTCGGCCATAGGAAAGCAAGGATGCCTGACGTTCCAGTGACTTCGCTCGTCGGCGCTTTCTTCACGGCTATTGTACTCGAAGGACTCAAATGGGATCGCTGTGTGCTTTGTCCGGCCCCCGGGTATACTTGGTGAAGAGGAGGTGATGCGCTTGGGCGCGTATTTCCTGTTCGCCGTACCCGAGCCGCCGTATTAATCGGCATGAAGTATCCGATAGGCCGTTAGCGTAAGCGCTGGAGGACAGAGCCAGAGGCTCGGGCACTCGCCGGTGCGACATAGCGAGCAGGGGGTTCCAGCGCACCTCCTGAGGGCCTAGAAGGCCTCCCTTCGACGGGAGGCCTTGTCTTTTCAGGCGCCTGCGCAATCTCACGTTGTTGCCACTAACTTGACTTAGTGTTTGTCGTCCTCCTCCGCGCTAGGTTGTTCTGGAATCGGCTGTGGCGTGTGGCCGTTGGTCCTGACGCAGATATGGCCGGCGGGGTCAACCGGCTGGCTGCAAAGCCGGCACGGTGGCCGGCCAGCCGCAATGATGTCGTCTATCTCGCGGGCCAGATCGGCCGCCTGAGAGCGGCTGAAGCGAAATTGCAAAGTAAAGGGGCTCTTCTCTTCCTCCGGCGCAACCTCGTCTACTTCGAGGACTATGGTGCCATCAGCCTCCGAGAAGCCAACCGCCAAACGGCCCACCACGAAGTCATAGCCGGGCACTGCC
This sequence comes from uncultured Dehalococcoidia bacterium, assembly GCA_964649215.1. GTDB lineage: Bacteria > Chloroflexota > Dehalococcoidia > SM23-28-2 > RBG-16-64-32 > JADFNQ01. Next base: position 45,653 of record CAZYOV010000003.1, on the reverse strand, counting down.
GGGAAGTCGTCCAGCGATTTGTCCGGAGGCGAGGCTGGCGCATTGGCCTTTGACAACACTCTATGGATAGCCATCCGTAGGCCGAGCAAGTGCTCCTTCTCCAGTTTCAGCCTCGCGAATTCCCGACGGGCGCCGTTGACCCAGAGCCGGAACTCGCGTTGCCCGGCTTGTCCCGTAGATCGAGCCTCGATGCGTCGTGCCAGGCCGAGATCTGCCATCAGGGTGCCACTAAGTACGAATTGGACTTGACTTCGTGTGTGTAGGAGCGAAGCTACGTCTGACTTCGAGATTGGAGGAGAACATGGCTAGCGACATTGTACTATTCAATGACACGATTGCGGACTGGGAACAGGCCTTCTACGCCTTCCTCGCCGAGAAGGAGCGGCGGAGCGGATCGAGGCGCACAGTAGACGCCTACTCGCGGACGCTACAGCGCTTCTTCGGGACGCTCGGGAAGCCGCCGGACCAGATCACCAGCCAGAATGTATTCGCCTTCGCGCACGGCCGAGGGCCTTCGGGACGCGAGCCCGCCCTGGTCACCATCGGCGCTCGCCTCGCCTGCGTCAGCTCGTTCTACCGGTTCCTGATCCGCATGAAGATTGTGTCTTCAAACCCCTGTGACGAGATCGAGCGGCCCCGGGTGAGTCCTGCTCCGCCACGGGGGCTGAGCGCTGAGGAGATCAGGCGCTTGCTGTCGGCCATCCCCGAGACGCCAGGGGGCCTTCGGGACCGGGCGATCGCGCTGACGCTCGTGCTCACCGGGCGGCGCCGCTCCGAGATTCTGAACCTTAAAGCCGGCGACATCTCGACGACGGGTGGGCTGTTCTACACGTATCGCGGCAAGGGCGGGAAACGGGCAAAGCGCGAGCTGCCACGTCCGGCATTCGATGCGATTGAAACTGCGCTGGCGGTCAGGGGCAAGAGCCTGGCGGCGATGGACTCGGATGAGTCGCTATGGCCGTCGCACCACCCCTCAAGGAACCGTGCTGGAATCACGGATGGGACGTTCTACGCCAGCCTGAAGCGCTACCTCGTGGCCGCAGGCCTTCCGCCCGCCGGCGTCCATATCCTGCGGCACGCGGCCGCCAAGCTGCGGCGCGACGCAGGCGAGTCGGTGGAGGACGTCAGCCGGTTCCTGGACCACAGTTCTCTCCAGGTTACGACTGTCTACTTGCGCCGGCTGGAAGGCCAGGAGGATCGAGGCTGGGGGAAGGTGGCCGAAGCGCTGGGAGTCTAGGCAGCAACCCCCCGTTCTGCTGACACGCGTCACCACAGCATTGACCATCTCGCGCTATATGCTATTATGTCATCGCGGCGCGGGGGGTTAAAGGCTTACGCACGTTCATATATCTACGATTGGCAGGGAGTCATGACTACCCAATACTCTCCGAAGGCGTTTCTCCGCCAGGCGCCGAATGGTCTGCTCGCACGCTACTTTGATGGGCAGGGGGTGTTGGCTGAAGTCAACATAGCCGCACTCGACGAAACGGCCATCGACCCAGTATACGATGCCTGGAACGACTTGCCAGCCGAGGTGCGCACGCAGGTGGATGCTAACTTCCGCAATATCGAGGCTCTGGCCAACGAGGCTGGAACCCGGACGCTCCTAGAGGAGGCGCGCTTTCACGACCAGGATCTAGAGCCCCTGTTCGCCGAGATGGATGGGTTCTATGATCGGGCCTTCTGGGCGTTTCTGGAGCGAAGAGAAGTCTTTGACGTGGCACTCCGGTTTAGTGACGCGGACAACCTGCCGGCTCGATACTGGCGCAAGCGCAAGGGTGTCCCGCAGGTGCCACCATCTGTTGACGAAGCGAATATTTCGAAGTTTGAGCAGGCGATCAGCTTCTACTTCCGGGAACGTGAGGGTCGCGGTCACTCATGCAAGATCGACGTCTACAGGCGGGGTGACCGTGAATATTTCTTCGTCTACCTAGCGGACTACGGCAGGACGAGCATTGAATGGGAAGCTAGCGGACTGGCGCGCCGTCCGCATCGACCTGCCTTCGAGATCATCTTCGTTTACGCGCAGAATGCCGGGACGCTTGACATTTTCCTAGAAGGGCCAAAGAAGAAGGTGCAGGACCTCCAAGAAGTCTTTGCCCGCGTCATCTTGAATACTGAGTTGGGCGATCCCGTGAGGGATGAGAGGGTGTACGAGCTCAACGGGCTCAAACGGCGTGACTTCCAGTTCATCTACGAGCCCATCTCGGGCATCCGAGACGTGCGGGTGAAGAAACTTCGGCTGTCCACCCTTGGTGCCGGTAGGCGAATCACACTCGAAGATGACCCGTCTATGAACAGGGCGGCTGTGTACGACCTACTAGACGAGGTCGTGCAGACTGCCGACGGGCCGAGGTGTGACACATGTCGGAAGATTCCCCTCGCGCTAGTAAATGTTACCCTGGCAGGCATCCAGGTTCACTTCGAGCCGGACGGAAAGCGGGGTCGGCGAACGAGGACATTCCAGATTTCGTACCCCAACTCCTGTGCGTTAGCACAGGATGGGAGGGATGCCTTAATCCGGAAGATGCTGGCGGACTCGGGCATCGACGTCGTCCAGAGCACCAGCGAACTACAGGGCGCGTGAGAGACGCCGATCTCCTGCGCGAGATTCTCTACCGCTCTGATTCGGGCTTGGCGGGCGCCGAACTCTTCACGGCTGACGAGATGCGTCAGTGGCCGCAGGCCAGCCTGATTCCCTGTCTGGAATCGGGCCTTCTTAATCCTGCTCAGCCAAGCCCTACGGTGATGTGCGACGGGTGTGCCGAGGGCCATTGGGAGGAGCCCGAGCTGCTGAAGTCGGGCGCTGACGCGGACGCGAGGGCGTATATCACCTGCCCGGAAGTTGGGCGTGTGCCCGTGAATCTGGAGCGGCTCAGGCGCTGGCGGCTCGACATCCTGAAGCTTGGCGAGATGGTTGCCGGGTGTCTGTCAATCCGGCAGCCTGCACGGGAGGTGGTGCGCTCGCGCTTGTGGTTCCTCGGCAAGGCCAGTCTTGCTGGGCAGGCCATGAGCATGTTATTGGCGCGGGGGCTGGTATGGCCAGACGCAAAGGAAGTCATCGGCGTGAGGCTGCGCCGCGACAGCTACAGACTGCCCGTCCTCCTCGCGTTGTCCGAAGTGCCAGCGGGAGACGTCATGGATGGCTCGGTCATATGCTCCCTCTCCCGGCTAGTCGCTTTCACTGGAGGCCGACTAGAGCTTGAGCAGGACGCGCTGGAGACGGCTCTGACGGTACATGCGAGCGACACTGGCGGCGCGGGCTACGCGTTTCGGAAAGAGGGCGACTATTGGACCATCGGGCACCGGGGAGCGGAGTTTCGACTTCGAAGTAGCAAAGGCCTCCATTATCTCGCCTATCTGCTGCGCAGCCCGGAGCAAGACTTTCACGCGTTGGATCTCGTTTCGCTCGTTGAGCGAGGAGGCTCCCCTGTTGCTAACGACGTCGCAGGGAGCACGACCGAGCGACAACTCGCGGAAAACCGCCTATCTGTCGGTGCCCTTGGCGATGCCGGGGATACGCCGGACGAACGGGCGCTGCTGGAATACAGGGCTACTCTCCGCGCCCTTCAAGAACAGCTTGATGAAGCGAAGGAGCTCGGCGACGTCGATCGGGCTACCGACATCGAAGAGGAGATGCAAACGGTAGCACGGGAGCTTACGCGAGGGAAGGGTCTCGGCGGAAGACGTAGGGAGGGCAAGTCCCCTGTTGAGCGAGCCCGGGTGAACGTTACGAAGCAGATCAATATGGCGGTGAGGCGAATCCGGCGCGAGGACGAAGCTCTTGGTCAACTTCTTAGCAATACTATCAAGACCGGAGTCTTTTGCTCCTACCGTCCGGATAGCCCGATGAACTGGGTTTTCTGAATATTACGCTGGCCACGAGGCTGGTGTTCCCTCGAAAGTCACATCGTTCCCCCGTTTTTCACGCCTTGCACGTGAAGGACCATTGAGGTCCCGGCCTGGCGCGATTGGATACGCACAAATCGCATAACCCCCGATGAGCGCCAAGCTGCCAGGCCGGGCCTCTCGGGGGTTTCTCAATGCAGGACGACAACAATCGCAAGACAGGGAACTCCAATGCGGGAGATCCCTCGCCCAAGAGGAAGGCCGAGGGACTTGCTAACAGCCTCCAAGTAGAGCGTTCATACACACCTGACCGAAACGCGATGCTGGCGGCATTGAGGGTTGTCCTCGGGCTCCCGAAGGTGCCGCCGGGCAGGACAGAGGAGCTGAGACGATGAGTGATGAGGTCAGGTGGGTTGCCATATATGAGCGAGTCTCGTCCGACGACCAGAGGGAGCGCGAGACCATCAAGACGCAGACGGACGTGATCGATCGCTATCTTGCTATGCACCCCAACGTCAGAGTGTATCGGCGGTATCGAGACGACGGCGTGTCGGGCACGATCCCAATGAATCAGCGACCTGCGGGCAAGCGCCTGCTTGAGGACGCGATGAATGGGAGGTTCACGGAGATCTGGGTGACAAGGCCAGATCGCCTGGGCAGGAACGAGATCGACCTTCTCCAACTCTATGCGCTTCTTGAAGGTCTCGGCGTCGAGCTAGTTGGTATTGCGGAGCCCATCGGTGATCGGTTTGTCTACGGGATTCATGCCGTCGTTAGTGCAGCCAACCGGCGGCGCTTCCTTGCTCAATCGGCTGAGGGCATGGCACGAGCCGCGAGGGACGGCCGCTACTGCGGCGGCATCGTTCCCCTTGGGTACAAGGTTGAAGGCAAGAAGCAGACTGCCCGACTGGTTCCCAGCGACATCGTCATGTGGAGGACATGGACCGAGGCGGATGTTGTCATCCAGATTTACGGCTGGCTGGTAGAGGGATGGAGCTGTCGCAAGATCGCTGATCACCTGAGCGCACTCGGCGTACCTACGGTCTACTCGAAGGACGACCGTTGCGTGAAGGAGCGCGTTGGCAAACGGAAGAAGCGCACACAGGGGGTCTGGCGGGCCGGCCGAATACGGAATTTAGTGGTGAATCCGGTCTATAAAGGGGAGTATCACTATGGCCGGCGCCGTACACGTCCCAGCAGTCAGGAGCCCATCGTAGCCGCAGTGCCGCCGCTGGTGTCGCCCGAAGTGTGGGGTGCCGCGAAGGAGACGCTGGCTCGCAACCGCATTATGGCGAAAGGCGCTACGCGGACCTATGTTCTGCGCTCGGTAATCCGCTGTGGGCTCTGTGGGCTTACCTACTCCGGGACCGTGGGGCGCAATGTCGTGTGGTACAGGTGCAACGGCCAGATAGTCGGCCGCGGGAAGCACGAGGGGCGCTGCAAGGCGAAGTCGATCAGGGGCGACTGTTTGGTGCCTTTGGTCTGGGGAGACTGTGTGAGATTCCTGCTAGAGCCGGGAGATATCATCGAGGAACTCACGGCGGAGCTTAACCAGACCAGCGAGGCTGCGCTCACGGAAGCCGAACGACAGTTGGTTGAGGACGCGCTGGGGAACATCTCGGGTCAGCGCGATCGGATCATCGATGTATACAGACGCGGCCGCATCACGGCGGACGAGTTCGATTCGCAGATGGAGTCTATCGGAGACGAAGAGGAGACGCTCAGGCGACGGCTCGCCGACCTTGTGCCGACCGAACCCCCTACCCAGGACATGCCGAGTGAAGAACTACTGTCGGGGGTACGCCGGCGGCTGAACGAAGGTGTGGACGATGGCATGCGCCAGGAGATTGTCTCCCTCCTCGTGCGGCGAATTACTGTGAAGACCGAGGAGGCCAATGGTACTAAGCGGGCGACCCTGATTATCGAGTACAGGTTCCCTGCTGTAGCTAATTTCTCCACGGGCAGGGGTTCATCGCTGCCACCATCATGAAGTTGGCCGGGAACGTCACCGTACCTTGGGCGCGGCTCACCGTCACCACCCCGTCCTCCATCGGCTGCCGGATCGACTCCAGCACCGAGTGCGGGAACTCCGGCAGCTCGTCCAGGAACAGGACCCCGCGATGGCTAAGCGTGATCTCGCCCGGCCGGGGGTTTCGGCCTCCGCCCACCAGGCCGGCGTGCGACACCGTATGGTGCGGCGCCCGGAACGGCCGCCTCCGCACCATCGGCGTGTCCTGTGGCAGGAGCCCCGCCACGCTGTAGATTTTCGTCACCTCCAGCGCCTCCTGCGGCGTCATCGCCGGCAGGATACCGGGCATGGCGCGGGTGAGAAGCGTTTTCCCGGCGCCGGGAGGCCCTGTCATCAGAACGTTGTGCCCGCCCGCCGCCGCCACCTCTAGCGCTCGCTTCACGTGTTCCTGGCCGCGGATATGGCGGAAGTCGACGATATCGGCGTCGGGGGTCTGCGGTGATGTGCGTTGCTCCGTCGGCACGAAAGGGGCGATAGGTTGAACGGCCCGCAGGTGAGATGTTAGGTCGCCCAGGGCGCTCACCGGCATCACCCGCACGCCGTCGATCAACGACGCCTCAGCCGCATCTCCGGCGGGCACGAAGACGGCCTCGAATCCGTGGTCGCGTGCCAGGGCTACCATGGGCAGCACACCGGTCGTGTGCCGGAGTTGACCGTCCAGAGAGAGCTCGCCCAGGTACACCGCGACGTTATCTGCCGCTGGCACCTGTCCGGACGCCATGAGGATGCCCACCGCTATCGGCAGGTCATACGCTGGCCCCTCCTTGCGCAGATCGGCTGGGGCCAGGTTGACGGTTATCCGCTTGAGGGGGAAGTCGTGGCCGGAGTTGCGCACGGCGGAGCGCACACGCTCCTTCGCCTCCTGCACAGCAGCGTCGGGAAGGCCGACGATGGAGAAGGCGGGCAACCCCTGGCTGATGTCGACTTCGACCTCGACGACCTCCCCGCCGAGGCCGACGACGGCGCAACTGCTGACCTTGGCGAGCATATGCTCCCTCGCTGGCCCTGAACGTTTGGTGATGGCCGCCGCTATTATACGTCAGGTCCGGCGGGATGGCATGGCCCCGGTGTCACGCGGCCTGCCTATGCCTTCTTGGGTGAGCTCTCCAGCCGCCGCCCGACCGCAAGCACGCCGCGCACCACCTCCAGCTTGCTCAGCAGCCGCGTCAACTGCTCGATGCCGGTCGTCTCCAGCGTGACGAAAATGCTGATCTGCCCGTCGTCCTGCTCCTGGGTATGGAAGCCCACCATATTCACCCGTTCCCCCGCCACCATCGTGCTGATATCGCGCAGCAGCCCCACGCGGTCCCAGGCCTCTATGCGTACCGCTACCGGGTAGAGATGACCGCGCTGGCCCCACTCCACGTCCACCAGCCGCTCGCGCTCCTCCTGGTTGAGGATGTTGCCGCAGTCGCTGCGGTGTATGGTCACGCCCTCTCCCCGCGTCACATAGCCGATGATCTCGTCGCCCGGGACGGGGTTGCAGCAGCGGGCCAGTCGGCTCAACAGGTCGCCGGTGCCCAGTACGCGCACGCTCGTCGTGTAGGTGGCGCGGGCGGGTGCCTGCGGAGGCTCAGCGGTGACCTCTTTCTCCTCCGGCTGGAGCAGCGGCGCGAGCTTCGTCGCGATCTGGTGCGTGCTGATGTCCCCGCAACCCACGCGTAGCAGAAAGTCGTCCGTGTCCTCGTACTTGAACAGCTTCAGCAGCTCCTTCTCGATCTCGGACATGCTCACGCCGAGGCGGTGAAGCTCCTTATCCAACATCTCGCGGCCGCGGACGATGTTCTCCGCGCGCTCCTGGCGCTTGAACCAGCTCCGTATCTTGCCACGGGCGTGACTGGTTCGGATGTAGCCCAGGTTAGCGTTCAGCCAGTCTCTGGGGGGCCCCTTCGACGATCTGCTCGTCATCACCTCAACGACGTCGCCGTTGTTCAGCTCCGTGTTTAGGGCCACCAGACGGCCGTTCACCTTGGCGCCCACGCACATGTGCCCGAGGTCCGTGTGAATCCGGTAGGCGAAGTCGATCGGCGTGCCGCCCTTGGGCAGGTCCTTCACCTCGCCTTTGGGCGTAAACACGAACACCTGGTCCTGGAAGATGTCGGACTTCACCGCCTCCACCAGCTCCTCCGCCTGGGCGATCTCACGGTGCCACTCCAGGAGTTGGCGCAGCCAGGCCAGCCGCTCCTCGTAGCGCAGGTCTCGCTTGGAGCCCTCCTTGTAGCGCCAGTGGGCCGCCACCCCGTATTCGGCGCTGCGATGCATCTCGTTGGTGCGGATCTGCACCTCCATCGGCCGCATGTCCAAGCTCATGACCGTAGTGTGGAGAGCCTGGTACATGCTCTCCTTCGGGTTGGCGATGTAGTCGTCGAAGGCGCCTGGCATCGGCCGCCACAGCCCATGCACGACGCCCAGGGCGCTGTAGCAGTCCGTCACCGTGTTCACCAGGATGCGCACGGCCAGGAGGTCGTATATCTCCGCCGCCTCTCTGTTGGCGGATGCGTACTTTTCGATCTTCTGGTGGATGCTATAGATGTGCTTCGCGCGGCCCTGTATCTCGGCGCTGACCCCCTGACTCGCTAGCTCTTCTCCCAGGAGCTCCTTCACCCGCGCGACGTGCCTCTCACGGACTGCTCGCTTGGCATCGAGCATGCCGGCGATGAGCTTGTAGCGCTCCGGGTGCAGGTGGTGAAACGCCAGGTCCTCAAGCTGCCACTTCATCTCCCAGATGCCCAGCCGGGAGGCCAGAGGCGCGTATATCTCCATTGTCTCTCCGGCGATGCGTAGCTGGTCCTGCGGCGGCAGTGCTTTCAGGGTCAGCATGTTGTGCAGCCTGTCCGCCAGCTTGATGATCACCACGCGCAGGTCTTGCGCCATCGCCAGGAACATCTTGCGCAGGTTCTCCGCCTGTATCTGGTCATCGCCGCTCGTGTCCGCGGCGTCCCAGGGGATCCGGCCCAGCTTGGTGACGCCCTCCACCAGCTTCGCCACCTCGGAGCCGAACTGCTTCTCGATCTCCTGGTTGCTGACGTCGCAGTCCTCCTGGACGTCGTGCAGCAGCGCGGCGGCTATCGTGTCCGCGTCCAGCTGCAACGAGGCGATCGTCTGGGCGGCGTGCAGCGGGTGCGTGATGACAGGATCGCCCGAGCGCCGGAGCTGCCCCGCATGACACTTCGCGGCGAACTCGTAGGCTGCCTGAACCTTGGCGACTCCCGAAGACGGCAGATACTCGCGCGCCCTTGTCAGCAGGGGCTGCGCTATCTCAGCTTGCTCAATAGTCATCTTCTATCGGTAAGTTTAGCACTTTGGTCTAGGCGCTGCTGTCGCTCTGCCGCGCCTCCGCGTCCACGCCGCGCACCTCATGGCTGGGGCACCGAACTGGGCCTGCCGACGCCACCTCAAGAGCCTGCCGAGCGGAGCTTTGCCCCTTCTCGTCCTTCCTACGAGATAACCAGTCGTGTTTATAGGCGCTCAGGATTCAGGTATCATATGTGCATATCCTGGGTGATTCTCTGGAAAAGGGTTGTAGCATGCCACGGTCCATATGGAACGGCCTAATCAGCTTCGGGATGGTGAGCATCCCAGTGAAGCTGTACACGGCCACCGAGAGCAAGGACATATCGTTCCACCTCCTCCACCGCGACGACAACAGCCGGCTGAAGAATCTGCGCTGGTGTCCGGTCGACGAGCGTGAGGTGGAGCGGGGCGAGATCGTGCGGGGCTACGAGTACGCCAAGGACCAGCACGTCATCCTGGACGACTCAGACTTCGAGAAGCTGCCCTTGCCCAGCAAGCACGCCATAGAGCTGTCAGCGTTCATAGAGGCGGATGAGATCGACCCGATCTACTACGAGAAGAGCTACTATCTGGAGGCGGACGAGGCGGGGGTGAAGCCGTTCGCTCTGCTCATGCGGTCCCTCAAAGAGAAGAACCTGACCGCTGTCGCCAAGATTGCCATCCGCAACAAGGAGCGGCTCTGCGCCTTGCGCCCTCTGGACGGCACCCTGATGCTGGAGACGCTCTTCTACCCGGACGAGATCCGCGTGGAGCGCGGCGTGGAGGCGCCGGAGGTTCAGGTCTCCGAGCGCGAGCTGGAGATGGCCTCCACTTTCATCGATCTTCTCCAGGAGCCGTTCGAGCCGGAGAAGTACCAGGACGAGTACCGGCGGGCGCTCATGGAGATCATCGAGGCGAAGCTCCAGGGCCAGGAGGTGGCGCAGGCCCCGGCCGCCCCCGTCGCCAAGGTCACAGACCTCATGGCGGCGCTAAAGGCCAGCGTCGAGGAGGCGAAGAAGCGCAAGCGGGAAGAGCCCGGCGAAGATACCGGCCGCCGTCGCCGTGCCGCCGCGAGCTGACGGCAGCCTTAGTAGCTAAGGAAGTCGCCTTCGCCGGTGCGCAGGTGATGCGTATCGTTTAGCAGCCGCAGCACCCGCCGCCCCCCTCCCACGACGACCGTGTTTATCGATGCATGGGCCGGGCGGAAAAACATATCGTACGGCGAGCCGATGATATGCCCCACATAGGCGTTGATGACGCCCCCGTGGCATACGATAGCGATCCGTTCCCCCTCACTGCGAGCGATCGCCGTCTCCACAGAGTTGATTGCGCGCTTCCGGAAATCGTAGCTTGATTCTGAGTGCGGATAGACATCCCAACTGCGCTCGTTCAGCATCCGCAGACGCACCGCCTCCAGCAAATCCTCGCCAAGGAACTCCTCGGCCGTCTTGTCCCCCGGGATATCGCGGAACACTCCCACTTCCCGCAGGTCATCCATCACTTGCATCTCCAGATGGCGATGGTGCTGCGCTATAGCCTCAGCCGTCTGAACCGCCCTCTTCAGCGTACTGGTGAAGATAGCGTCCAGCTTCGCCGTCGATAGCGACTCCCCCACCAGGCGTGCCTGCTGCCGCCCTTGATCGCTGAGCACCGGGTCTATGATTTCGCCCATCGTAGCGCCGGCGAAATCGACGTCCTGCTTGGCGTGGCGGATCAGAAGCACCTCGGTGACTTCATCCACTCCGGTAAGGAACGCCTGATCGAACACCCCCGTCGGTCGCCCTTGTCGCTCAGTCATGCGCCTCTCCCAGCTTAAACCCTTCCGCCTTCCTATCCCCGCTGAATTGTAGCAGCCGCCTTCGGCAGCCACAGCCTCACCTGCGGCATAATGGAAGAAATGCTCAAGGAATACGACAAGAAGCGCGACTTCTCGCGCACGCCTGAGCCTCCAACGGAGCGAACGGATGCTGGCGAAGGCCCTCTCATCTTCGTCATCCAGATGCACGCCGCCCGCCGCCTACACTACGACTTCCGCTTAGAGGTGGACGGCGTTCTCAAGTCCTGGTCCGTGCCCAAGGGGCCTTCCCTGGACCCGGCGGAGAAGCGCCTGGCCGTCATGGTGGAGGACCATCCCCTGCCCTACGCCTCCTTCGAGGGAGTCATCCCCAAAGGCGAATACGGTGCCGGTCAGGTCATAGTCTGGGACAACGGCACCTACACCCCCGACGAGGACAGCAATATCTCCTTCGATGACCGGACGGAGGCGGAGGAGCGGATGCGACGCGGTCTCGCGGCAGGCAAGCTCTCCGTGCTCCTGCGCGGCCGCAAGCTCAAGGGTTCCTGGGCACTGGTCAAGATGCAGCGCGGCGAAAATGACTGGCTCCTCATCAAACACAAGGACCGCTTCGCCCAGACCGAACGCGACATTCTGGATGAGGACCGCTCCGTCAGCTCCGCTTTGAGCATCAAGGACCTCAAAGCGGGCCGCCTTCCCGACCGGCCCCAGCAGGGCGCTGCGGCCCTCCGGCCTGGAGACCTGCCGGACGCTCGCCGCGCCCGCTTCCCCGCCTCAGTAAAGCCCATGCTGGCCACTCTCACCAAAACCTCCTTCTCCAACCCTGATTGGCTGTTCGAGCCTAAGCTGGACGGAGTCCGTGCCCTCGCCTTCATCCGTGACGGCAAAGTAAAGCTCATCTCCCGGACCGGCCGCGACTCCACCCGCCAGTACCCCTCGCTGGCGGAGGAGCTAGGCCTCCAACCGGAGCGGCAGCTCATCCTGGATGGCGAGATCGTCGCACTCGACCGGGACGGCCGGCCCTCATTTCACCGCCTCCAGCAGCGCCTCAACCTTTCACGGGAGGCGGACATCCGCCGCGCCGAGGCTGAGACCCCCGTCTTCTACTACGTCTTCGACCTGATCTACGCTGGCGGCTACGACCTGCGCGCCGTCGCGCTGGCTCAGCGCAAGGACCTCCTCGAGCGCATCCTCCTGCCCTCCGACCGCGTCCGCCTGCTGGAGCACTTCGAGGAGGAGGGCGAGGCCGCCTACGAAGCCGCCGTTAGCCACGGCCTGGAGGGGATCATCGCCAAGCGCCGGGACAGCGCATACGAGGCGGGCCGGCGCTCCCGCCACTGGCTTAAAATCAAGCCTACCCTCAGCGATGAGTTCGTCATCGGCGGCTACAGCCAGGGCCTCGGTGGCCGGGCGGCCACCTTCGGCGCCCTCCTTCTCGGCTATCACGATGACGAAGGCCGTCTCGTCTACGTCGGCCACGTTGGCAGCGGATTCGACGACCGTACCCTCGCAGGCCTGCGACAGCGCCTCGACTCCATCACCAGCGACGAGTGCCCGTTCAGCGAAACGCCTCCCCTCAAGACCGCCACCACCTGGCTGCGCCCGCACCTCGTGGCGGAGGTTGAGTTCGCCCAGTGGACGGTGGACGGCCACCTGCGCGCTCCCGTCTTCCTCCGCCTGCGCGAGGACAAGCTCGCAACCGATGTCCGGTTAAGCGAGATCGTCCCCGCGCCCACCGGTCACGCCCCCGATGCCGAAAACGCCCCTGCCTCTCTCCAGACCGAAGTACAGATCGCGCTGGAGCAGCTGGAGAACCGCCGCAATAGGTTCATCCTGAAGGTCGCCGGACACAAACTGTCGCTCAGCAACCTGGATAAGGAGTTCTGGCCCCCGCTGGAAGGCCGTCCCGGCCTCACAAAACGCGATCTCATTATCTACCTGGCCAACGTCTCGCCCTACCTCCTACCCCACCTCAGACACCGGCCCCTCAGCCTCACCCGCTACCCTGACGGCATCGCCGGCGAGCACTTCTACCAGAAACACTGGGGCGGCACCCTGCCCGACTTCGTGGACACCGTCAGCCTGTTCTCCGAGCACAAGGAGGGCGACCAGGAGTACCTCGTCTGCAACAACCTCCCGACCCTCCTCTGGCTGGGCCAGATAGCCGACCTGGAGCTCCACACCTGGTACTCCCGCGTAAGCCCTGACCCCGACGGCCACCACCTGTCCACCCAGTTCTCGGGATCCCAGAAGAACATCGACAACTCCCTCCTGAGCTACCCCGACTTCATCGTCTTCGACCTCGACCCATATATCTACTCCGGCCGCGAGGCCGCGGGCGAAGAGCCGGAACTGAACCGCAAAGCGTTTGCCAGGACCCGCGAGGTCGCGCTCTGGCTCAAGGACATGCTGGACTCTCTCTCCCTCTCCTCATTCGTCAAGACCTCAGGCCGCACCGGCCTGCACGTCTACGTCCCCATCCTCCGCACCCTGGACTACCGCGCCGTCCGCTCCGCCTCCGAGACTATCGGCCGCTTCCTGCTCAGGCAGCACCCGCGGCAGATTACTATGGACTGGACCGTGGAGAAGCGGGCCGGCAAAGTGTTCTTCGATCACAACCAGAACGCACGCGGCAAGACGCTCGCGTCCATATACTCACCGCGTCCATTGCCGGCGGCGCCCGTCTCAATGCCGTTGCGCTGGGACGAGCTCAGCGACGTCTACCCCAGCGACTTCACCATCCTCTCCGCTCCGGATCTCCTCGCCGAGCGGGGCGACCTCTGGGCCGGGATCCTGGACGCCAAGCACGATCTGGAGGGCCTGCTGGAGATCGCGGAGGACGAGACGAAGTAGAGGCCGCAGATCACCCGCCGGCCGCGTCCAGCCGGCAGCTTTCCGGTGGCACGTCGGGTCGCAGCCCCTCGAACACCGGGAACTGCAGCATTCCCTGAGTCGTCCACTCCCCGAAGCGCACAGTCGCCACCAGCTCCGGCCGGCACCAGAACAACAGCCGCTGCAACCCGGGCTCCTCCCCGAACGGGCACTGTTCGCTCACCAGGGCGTCCAGGGCCCGGACCGTCTCCTCCGCGCTCGCTTCGGTAAAGCCGCCGGCTACCTCGCCCACATAGCGTAGGCCGCCCTGCTCGTCGTACAACCCCAGTAGCAGCGATTCGAACGGCTCGCGTTTGCGCCGGGGCCGGCGCTCGCGCCACGACCGGCCGCGGTACGTAAACCCGGCGATGACGAACTCCTCTTTCTGATGGACCTTCAGCTTCAGCCAGGCCTCGCTCCGCTGCCCCGGCTGGTAGACGCTCTCCCGCTCCTTGGCTATTATCCCCTCTAGGTCGTGCTGGCGCGCCGCCTCGAAGAAGGCGACCCCTTCGCCCTCTATGTAGCCCGGCACCGCCAAGCGCTCGTCCGCCCGCACCGCCTTGCTTAGCAGGCTCTTCCTCCGCGACAAGGGGTAGTCCATCAAGGAACGCCCCTTGTAGTACAGTATATCGAACACCTGGAACGTGACCGGCGTCGTCTCGGCCAGCCTGCGCGCCTCCTTCACGTCACTCGCGGCCAGCCTCTCCCGCAACCGCGATAGATCCGGCCGGCCCGCCTCGTCCAGTGCGACGATCTCCCCGTCCAGAACCGTGCCGGTTGCCGTCACCCGCCTGCCTAGCCCGCGCAGCTCCGGGTACCGCTCCGTCACGTCCCGCAGATATCGGTCCTGTATCCGCACCTCCTTCGCGTCTGGAAACGCAAGGGCGCGAACGCCGTCCCATTTCACCTCGAAGATATACGAAGGGGAGTCGAAGGGCTGCCCGCCGATCGACGCGAGCATCGGCTGGATCGCCCGCGGCAGCGGCCCTCGCTCCGCGAACGGTCGAGCACCCGCATCCAGCCCCCGCGGCGGGGCAGCGTACGATAGCTCTTGCGTCATCGCCGACATGATAGCGCAATCCCAGGTCAGGCGGCAGTTAATTTCGGCATTGGCCCGCATGCTCAGACTTGACGACCCCCTATCGCGCTTGAATACTGCGCCGAGATCGGCGGCCCCGCCGTCACGGTGGGTGGCGGAGGCGATGTTGCGACGAGGTGGGCCTAGGAGAGCCCAGTGCTCGGCCTTGCGCGGTCCCGTCCAGGAGAGCCTTGCTCGGCGATGCCAAGGTCCTCGTAAATGGCCGAGCTGATGGCGCTAAAGCGTGGGTAGTGCCGGCGATCATCCGGCATGCCGTTGGTAACCACTGCAGCCACGACCCCGCACTCCGGGTCGGCGAACGCGACCGACGAGCGGAAGCCGCCATGGCCGAACGTCCTCGGTGAGCAGTGCCGGCCATAGATCATGGAGTCGATCACGAAGCCCAGACCCCAGTCAATCACGACACGGAAGGTCTCGTCGAACATGCCGATGCGGTGGCGGGCGGTCATGGCTGAAACGGTCTGGGGAGACAGGACGCTCACTTCACCCAACTGGCCGCCGCCGAGCAGTGCTTCGAAGAGGCGCCCCAGCTCGCGCATTGGCCCGCGGCCCCCACCACCGGGGACGCAGCGAGAGCACGCTTCTTCGGAGTCGATGATGGGCACTGGCTCGGGCTCTGGACCCTCGGTGTTGTGCATAACCCCGATGCGGTCGCCGTAGGCCCGGTAACGCGCAGGCGGCATGCCCACCCAGCAGTCGTTCATACCCAACGGCTCGAAGATCGCCTCGCGCACAAACTGTTGGAAGGACCGACCATCGATTCGCCGGACGACCTCCCCGAGGATGAACCACCCGGATGAAGGGTGGTAACCGGCCTTCTCGCCGGGAATCCAACCGTCCTCTAGGTCCGCGTCGCAGATTCGGGCGATGATCTCATCCCAACTCTTACGGAACCCATCCCGGCCATCGGCGAACCGGAAGCCGCCGGTGTGGGTGAGGACGTGACGTAGAGTTACTGCCTCTTTCCCCTTGTTAGCGAACTCCGGTATGTAAGTGCAGACGCGCTCCTCGATGTCGAGTTGACCTCGCTCCCAGAGTTGGCCGATGGCGACTGCTACGGCGGGTTTGGTTGACGACCACCAGAGCATCATCGAATCGGCGTCCATCGGCACACCGGGCCGCGCCTCGCCAACACCGAAGTCCGCAACTGCCTTGCCGTGCCGAGAGACGTATACCTGAGCGCCGATATGCAACCCCTCGTTGAGGCCCTGCTCCAGGACGGCAGTAGTGCGGGGCAGGATGTCACGTAGCTCACCCAGCCCCTCAGCTCGCCCCTGATTGATTCCCGATTTCATCAGCCGCCCTCCTGCCACTTCACCCTCAAACAGCCGCACTGGCTTCTCGAACCCCCTTAGCTCCGCCTCGCCCCTGTTAGCCAACATCTCTCACGGCTCTACTACTGATGGGTTCTGGGAAGCACTTCCAAAGACTCACCGAGCCCAAGCTGAAGGGCTCGTATGACGTCATGCACACTATCCGGAGACTCGACGCTGACCCAGAAGTGGGTGACCTTCCGGTCTTTGCCGTATATCTCTTGAACCAAGCCAAGCGGCATGAGTATGGTGCTCGATAGCTCAGGCGGCGTAGTCGAGAATTCACCTGCGACGACCAATTCGTATTCGGTACCGGGCAGTCCGAAGGTGCGGCCGGTTGATGTACCAACTGACTGGGCGAACAGTTGCCCCGCAAGTACGAGATTCTCGTCGGCGTCTGTCGCCTCAAGCTCCCTTCCGGCTGTTAGCTCGGCACCCGTTAGGTGTACGTCAGGTTGCCCCGTCATGATCCTCATAGGCGCACTCGGTTCAATGCCCACAACGTCAAAGCTCTCCATCCTTAGCCGAATATACTTCTCGACACGAACGACATCATCATAGCTCAGAATCTCTTCGGCTAGGTCTTCATCCAGGGCCAATCCTTGCTCCCTCGACTTCACCACCAGGAGGTCGGTGCCCTCATCGTGGTCGCCGTCGTCATGCGCCGACTGATCCGATCCGCTCCCAGTGCACGCCACGAGCAAGGCAGCGACCGAGAGGAGAATCAACCCAGCAGCGTAATGCAGTCGTTGAGATCGACGCGCCGGCTGAATTGGGCGTGCTAGAGTCGTTGCCCTGTTCATAATGGCCTCCCTATCTAACGATTAAGGTGGCCACAAGGCCTGAGAGTTCATCGAGTATCTCAAAAGTTCCAGTTTCGTTCGGCGTGAACTCGAAAGTGGTGATCTCCATGGGCTCGACGTTCGCAGCTGCGGGGGAGTAAAAGGGTGGCACTGAAATGCGATGCTGTCCGTCGATCGCCAAGTTGTAAACCTTCACGGGGATATCCTTATCGACAGTGATCTCCTCGGGAATGAGGCGCGGCATGCCGTTGTTATAGATCAAGGCGATCTCTTGGATGCCCGCCTCCGCTCGAATTGAGGCCTCTTCCTGCTCATTCTCGACGACGACCAGCGTTGCTTCGAAGCCGTGGCCGACGTTGCGGATCTTGAACTCTCCTGCTACATCAGCCAGGAATTCGAACGTCGCGACTTCTCCGGGCAGGATTACATCAGACGTGCTGAAGAAGGGCTCGATGGCGAACTGGTTCACGTGCTCCCTGTGGAGCCGCGTGAAGTAGAGTCTCACCGGGACGCCCCTGCGAACGAGGATAGTATCTGGGAAGAAGCTCGTAGCCGCGTAGTTCTCAAGCAGTGCCAGTTCTTGCATGGATCCACCAGAAGGGGTTTCAGACACCGTAGGCGAAGGCGTCTCTGTGGACGCGGCGGTTGAGGCCGGTATGGTAGTGACCTCTGATGGCATCGTCGGCTCCGTCTTGGGGGCTGAGGTTCGACCTGCGCAGCCTGCGATTAGGGAAACGCCGAGTATGCCACCAATTAATATGCCGGCAGTGAGACGTGTCACGGATTGCGCATATGATACGGCCCTGTTGCTAACCGGCACGCCGCTCCTCTAGGCGTCTTCCAGGCGTCCAGTAGGGGATGCTCACCCCGTTCTTCGTCTTGGCGTACTGGCGTGTGGTACTGGATGACCCGTTCCATCACTTCTTTGGAATAACTAGTGAGGTGTTCCCAGCTATTCTCCTCCCTCTCGCCTGTCCCGCTCGGCGCCTTGCTTCCATCCGCCATCTTGCACCTCCTACGTTCGTACCGCCTCTCTCGAACTCCGAACTATCATGTCGGTGAGTTCCTCCTAAGATAGCTAATGAGATTGTTAGGCCGATACGAAGAGTCTTCCTCATGGCGCTTCAAGGCGCCTGAGTGGACTGTCTCTTCCGAGCGCTCCCCGTTTCCGATTGGCCGGCTGTATGGCGGGAAGAGATTGAACGGGAAGGTCCTTGAAACATGAAGCCTGCCGAAAGGATCAGGTGTAAGCGCCTCGAGGATCTCCTCATCAAATGCGAGCCCAGTGGCCTCGGCCTTCTCTTTCATCCAAAGGAATGCGGCATCCGAAAGGCCGCTCTCGGGGTAGCCCCCACCAATGTCCATGTGTACACCGGCAAACCAGGACTGCTCTAGCACCTGGTTGGTTGCCTCTGGGTGCTGGCTCCACAGGGCGGGCCGGTAGAATGTCCGCTCCTCATCGATAGCGACAGCTTGGAAGGCGAAGTTAACGCTCCGGCTAAGTGAGACATCGTGAAACTCATAGCGGCTTCTGCCAAGGAAATGAAATAAATCGCTTGGAATGCCAAGAGCGCCGACCGTATCCCACACGCCGATGAACTTGATCCCCATGGGATGCCGTGAGTACTTATCGCGAAATGCTATGGCCTCGTCAGTGTCGGCGCCCTCGTCACGCTTTCTATAGATCCTGAAGGCATCCGGGATCCGATCGACGTTCTCCTTATGAAGCAAGCCGCAGTTTCTGATGAGCCCTGCGGCGCTACGGACAGTATAGGCGCCTCGGCTAAACCCGAAGAAGTAGATCTCGTCACCGTCGGCGTAGTTGTGGATCAAGAAACGGTAGGCATCACGCACGTTCTTGGAGAGCCCGATGCCGAGAGCACCGCCGGACAGCATGTCGAGCAAGTTGTCGGTGCCTACACCGGCATCATAGAAAAGGATCTGTGGATTACCGTCCGGTGCCTGAGGGAGGATGAAACGCGCCATCTTGACCACGTTGGTGGGCGCGCGCACACCTCTGAACTCTTGATCCGGAGTGTTCCAGGTCCCGTCTGAGCAGACGATGAGCCGTCTGACCATGCTGCCCCCAGATTGGGCTTGCTGGCTAACACTAGTCCCGCCAGGCAGCGCCTATCCTAGTGGAGATCGCCGAACTCGTCAACGATGAGTCCAGTGCCTCTGATCGTTCGGCGCGATGCTCACCCCATCCTTGGTCTGGGCGTACTGGATGCGCGGCTCCATGGCGGAACTATTCTACACTACAGGGGATACGCTTATATTAGGGTGAATTCGCATGGGAGGTTGAGCAACTTGCGATACATCATTTACGGAGCTGGAGCCATAGGCGGTAGCATGGGCGCTCGCCTGCATCAGGTAGGCCACGGCGTTGTATTGATCAGCCGTGGAAGGCACCTGGAGAGACTGCAGGAAGACGGCCTGATCTTTCTTACGCCGGACGAGACGGTCACTCTGCCGATAACATCGGTCGGCCACCCGTCTGGCATCCAGTTTCGGGATGACGATGTCGTCCTTCTCACCATGAAGTCACAGGACACCGCTGTAGCGCTTGACGACCTTCGAGCCACCGCTGGCGACATACCAGTGATCTGCGCACAAAACGGTGTGGCGAACGAGCGCATGGCTCTGAGGCAGTTCTCGCGGGTTTACGGCATGCTTGTCTTTCTGCCTGGTACTCTCGTTGAGCCAGGTCAGGTGCTGATGCACGCCTCCTCGATCGGTGGGCTCTTAGACGCCGGCTGTTACCCGCACGGCGTTGACTCATTGATCGAGCAGGTAACTTCCGATCTCACTGAGAGCGGTTTCATTGCTCGTCCTGAGCCGCAGATCATGCGCTTCAAGTACGGTAAGCTGCTGCTCAACTTGGCCAACACAGTCCAGGCGCTCTTCGGGCCTGAGGCTAAGGCCGGTGACATCGTCCGAACGGTAAGAGACGAAGCTATCGCCTGCTATGAAGCGGCTGGAATCGAGTTCGCGCAGCCAACTGAGATCGGTCAGCGGGCCGCCGCCATCACGCACGGCGAAATAGAGGGTCACCCGCATCGAGGCGGCTCCACATGGCAGAGCCTCGCCCGCGGATCAAACTCCATTGAGACCGACTATCTAAACGGCGAGATTGCTCTGCTCGGCTCACTTCATGGTGTTCCCACACCGTACAACCGAGCATTGCAGCGTGCGGCCAGTCAGGCGGCTCGCGAGGGAAAATCGCCTGGTAGCCTTAGAGTCGAAGACCTGCCATTGTAAAACGAATCCGCCGCGATTGTGCGCCTGGGCGGGGTGGGTGTCAACGAGGGGCCGGTCGACAGCCGTAGGGGGCTATTGCCTTTGGGGGTGGCTTCGCCGTTGAGTTGCTACTCCTGCCTGACCAGAGACATCAGCTTCTGCTTCTCGTCCTCAGGCATGCTGGCGATATCCATGCCGTGAGCGTCCTTGCCGTGGCCAGCGATCTTCTGCTGTAGCTCGTCCATCGTGTCTCCACGCAGGACTGCGTCACAGTCAGTGCCGGTGTCTCTGCAGTGAACGACGTAAGCCATTGGTCTCCTCCTTCTGACTTGGGCTGGTGTAGCGAGAAGTGCGTCAATTGTGCGCCTCGGTGGGGCGGCTGTCAACGGGGCGGGCGCTGCTGCCGGGGTGACGCGAACGCACACTAGGTCTGCGTAACGTGGGGAGCAGATCTCCGATAAGAGCTAGGGCGAGTCGCCACCTTCGTTAGCCGCCGCGGATGGTCTCGGGCTCAGACCCCTAGCAGGCCGGGCTGCGATAGCGCTCTGGCGGTCAGAAGCAGTCCGACAATAACCAATACTAGCGCCCCGCCGAGCGGGAGGACTGCCAGCAGGCTTGTCGGACTGACCTTCCCAGACGCCGATCCGATGTAAGGATGCCGACGCAGCTGCCATCGCCTCGAACTGAGCCAGGCCAACAACCGCCGGGCGTAGACCAAGGCCAAACTGACAAGGGCCAGCACCCCGGCTAGTCCGACGCTAAAGGCGACGATCAGGAGGAATCCAAGGCCGATCCGGTCCAGTGAGATCGCGGCGAGGAGGACGACGAGGGTGGAGGGGCTGGGGACCAGCCCATCGGCCAGGCCGAGCGCGACCAGACCCTTCCAGGGCAGCGACGCCCCGTCCCCATCTGCTTGGTGGTGAGAGTGACCGTGATGCTGATGCCCGTGCACGTGGGCATTACGGCTCGGCAGTCGGCTGACGAGGAGGCGCAATCCTAGACCCACCACGAGCAATCCGGAGGCGAGGCTCAGCCAGGGGTAGAGCTGCTCCGGCAGGATGAACTTTGAGCCGTAGAGCGTGACCAGTCCGATGGCGATGACACCCACCGTGTGTGTGACAGCGATCGTCAGACCGAGCATCAGGGCGTGCCTCGCTGTGCCCTTCACTCCGACGAAGTATGCGGCGACGAGCGTCTTGCCGTGACCCGGCTCCAGGGCGTGAAGGGCGCCGAAGCCCAGCGCCGCCAGAAGCGCTAGCAACAGTACTGGGAGGCTCAGGTCGCCGGCGCTGACCAACGAGACGAAGGCGCCGCCCGGACGTCCGGGAGCAGCTTCGATCGGCTCGGCTGCCCTGGCGTGCATCTCTGGTGCCGCCTCTCCGGTGCCGGGGATGAAGGTGAAGCCGACCTCGCTCACGTCGAGCGGTCTGGACAGCAGATCGTCCGGGTACGTACGCAGCTCGTCGCTCACGTCTTCGACGGGGGCCGTGGACTGCAGGAGTGTCACGCCGTCCGCCGGCTGGACGACGATCTCCCTCCAGCCGATTCGGTTGGCATAGTTCTCGTCCTGATACTCGACAGTCAGCTCTGAGCCTGGCGACCGAGACTCGAAAACAAGACTCAACCTGAGGGTGTCGAGCCCGCCCTGGCCAGGCGGGAAGCTGAGCTCCTGCGAAAGCAGATCGAGGCGGGACGGCGAGCCGTTCGCCGTCAGGTAGAGATCGCCCCGTATCTCTTCCGCCATCTGCGCCGCGTATCTTTCCTTCTCGGCATCACTCACCGCGTCGTCGCCGTCCGTATCGACCGCATCCAGTTCCTGAAAGGTCGGGATCTCCGCCATATCAAGCACGTAGTGTACGCGGATGACGTCTGAATACAATTCCAGGCGGCTGTAGAGATTGACGGTGAAGTTGCCAAGGGGGTGAGCGTCGGCAGTCGAGGGCCGGGCGACCGAGACGGCCAGGAGCGCCAACAGCGGGACGATGAGCGCGGTCCCAAGCAAGCTCAAGCGGAATGCAGCACTTTTCACGATCTACCTCCGCGCCTCCGACTGCAACTCCTGCAGCGTGTCGGCGGCCGTACCGGCATAAAGAACCGAGAAGCCGGGGTTGATCTCGATAGCCCGCTCCAGATGGTCGCGAGCCTTCTCATATTCACCGAGCCGGTCGTAGATCATGCCGGCGTGGAACAGCATCAAGGCGTCCTGAGTCCCCAGCCTGAGCGCCTCCCGCGAGTACTCCAGCGCTTCCTCATATTGTCCGGACCTGTAGAGCGCCCAGGCCAGCACGTCCGCTGCCTGAATGCTGCCCCGCCGCTCGTATTCGGTGCGGGCTTGGCGCAGCGCTTCGTCCAGGCGCAGGTCGTGGTCAGCGAAGAAGAGAGCCATCTGGAGGTCGGTATTGACGCCATTGGCCCTGTACAGTCGGTCGATTGCAGCCACCAGGCCGTACTGCCCAGCGGCCTCGTCCTCGCGGTCGGCGGCACGGTAGACGTCGCCTAGGGCGATGACGTACTCGGGTATGGGATAGCGGGCCACCACCTGACTGTAGAGGGCGATAGCATCGTCGTAATCGCCCCGGGCGGCATCGACTTTCGCCAGGCCGGCCAACGCGTGGACGTAGGCCGGGAAGGCCTTCAGGGAACGCTCGTACTCGGCCTCCGCCGATTCTATGCTCCCAGTGTTGAAGTATAGGTTGCCCAGCTGGAGACGGTACCAGGCCATGCTCTCCTGCGAGGTCACACCGTCATCCGCCTCAGCGGCCGCCCGGCGCAGCAGTTCGATAGCCTCTTGCGGCTGGCCCTTCAGTTCGGCCAGTCGCGCCAGACGGCTGTAGACCGGAGCCGTCTCGCTCAGCTCCAGCAGCTGGTCGTAGGCCGACTGCGCTTCTCCGTAGTCGCCCAGCTCCAGGCGGGCATCGCCGAGGACGGCCAGCGCCTGGCTGGCCTTTGGATCGAAGCTGTAAATGCGCTCCGCCAGCTCCAGGGCGCCGGCGAAGTCGTGCTGGACGTAGCGGACCGTCGCCAGGTAGCTGAGGGCGGAGGAGTAGTCGGGATTGATCTCCAGCGACCTGTCGAGGGCGGCCTCGGCCCTTGCGTAGCTCTCCACGTCGCCGGTCTCACGGGCGCGGCGGATGAAGGCTCGCCCCAGCTCCGCGTAGCTGATGTAGTCGTTGGGGTCGCGCTCCACCCGTTCGCGCCATGAGTCGACCAGCTCGTCGGTGCTGAGCATGCCAGAGGAGGGCGCGCCGCCCACGTCGGCGACGGGGGCCGCCACCGACCCCTGGCCGGACGGCCCCCCGTCCGAGGAGAAGAGGCGGGAGCTGACCACCAGCCCGACGACCGCGGCCAGTATCAAGCCCAGCGCTATCAGCCTACCCTTGCTCACAGTGGTTCACGTCCTTCGCTCACAAGCTGCGGTCCCGTAGGGGCGAGAGGCCGAGGCCGCTCGCCCCTACGGGTGGTTGGGGTCGCCTAATGCGCTGGTGCCAGGTAGGGGAACGCTCCGGGGAAGGCCACGTCGTTGGCGTCCACGCAGTCGTCATCAAGCACGGGAGTCCCGACGGGCATGTTGACGGCGCCGAGGCCGCCCGTGACCACGAACAGCTCGAAGTCGATCACGTCGTCCGCCAGTTGGCGACCGTTGAGGCCGGGCACGAACCCTGCCGCTGACGAAGTGTCCAGGGTCAGGACGTCCGGCAGCAACAGGCTTCTGACGAAGGCGGCCTCGCCCGCGGTGTAGCCGCTGCCGTCAAGGCCGCTCAAAAACAGGAGCGAAGCCTCGACGTCCGCGTTAAAGTCCGCGTCGTTCCGTGGCTTGGCGGCGTTGAAGTCGTCCTTCGAACCCGCGGGGATGAGCACGGTGTTGATCACCGGAATGCCCATGCGGTCGACCAGCGTGGTCTTATTCCCCCTAGCCGGCACGGTGGTCCGGGCCCACACCCCGATGGACGGGCCGCTAGAGTCTAGCAGATCTGAGCTGGGTACCTCGAGCACGATGCCCGAGACGTTGCGCCCGGCGAAGAAATCGACTGCGGGATCAGTTGGCATGCAGAAATCGAAACCCACCAGAGACGCTAGGTCGAAGAAGAAGGGGTCATCGAACAGACCGGCTCTCAGGCTGCCGCCACCGTCCACGCCGATGGTAACCGAAGTGAGGCCTTGAGCGATGACAGCACCGCCGCCGTCAGCGCATCGGGACACTGGAACGCAGCGTAGTGTCACCGTCTGTGGGGCCGCTGCCCCCGAGAAGGTTACCTTGTAGGTCAGGTCCTCCCTGTCATCCCCGTTGTTATCGATCTTGAACTCGTAAGTGGCGTCCTCCGAGAAGGTCGTCGGGCTGAGAACGCCGGCCAGGGGGTTGACGGTCATGATCAGCACGGTGTTGGCGGCGGTCGTGGGGGACTGAAAGGCGAAGACATCGTTGATGTCGGTCTGGCCGTCCGCAGCCACCGCGGGCGCGTCCAGGTGGTCGGCGGCGCCGGAGAACCGGGGCGCCACACCTACTAGCAGAACTGCGACCGCAACCAGTGCCGAGGCACCGAGGGTCACGGCGATACCGAATTTGCGCATGGTCCTTTACCTCCTTTTGTGCTGATCAATACCGTTGCGCCGGCCGGGCTTTCTGAGCTTCGGCGGCATCGAGCACACCAAAGCGTCTGACGGTAATTCGGGACAGCGGGGAAATAGATCACCGCCGTGGGCGGCAAATAGGAAATTTCGCGGGGGGCCGACTAGAGCTTGGCTTGGAGGATCGGTTCGGTCGTCGGCTGAGGGCTGCCGCCAGCGGGCTCGATCGTGATGGCCACGACCTCGGCATCGGTTAGATCGACATCTATCGCCGCTGAGGCCTCGCCGCCTTCGGAAGTATTGAAAATGCCGATGCCCGTGGACGTGTCTCCGGAGATGGCCCAGACCTGGTAGGTCTGCTCCGCAGTTAGCGGCTCCAGCCCCTCAACGGTCACGACGGCGACCTCTTCTTCCGGAATATAAAGGATTCGGCCCTGGGCCGTGCCACCATTCGCTAAGGCATAGACTGAGGCACCGCCTTGTACGCCGTCATCAGAGGTCTGCAGGTAGACGTTCCAAGCGAGCAGCGCCACCACCGCCACGGCCAAGGCCGTGACGGCTGCATACGGTAAGAGGCGAGGCGTCATGGTGCGTCGGAGCCAGCCTACTGGCGCCTCCCGCGCCGGCGTTGCGGCACGCGAGGCAGCCTCATTGCGGACAGTATCCATCAGGCGTGTCTTGAGGCCGGGCGGCGGCTCCATCTCTGGGGCCGCCTCAGCCAGACTCGAGGCGACAGCCCGCAGGCCGGCGATCTCCGGATGCTGCGAGCAGGACTCCAGGTGCTCCTGAACCTCTCGCAGGGTTTCGGCGGGCAGCGCCTCTAACGCGTAGGCCCCGGCGAGCTCTTCAACCTCTTCACATTTCACTTGAACACTCGATCCTCTAGTGCCGAGCGCATCTTCTGAAGGCCCAGCCGCAGACGGCTCTTGACCGTACCCAAGGGAAGGGACAGCCTTTCGGCGATCTCGACGTGGGTAAGCCCCTGGAAATACGCGAGCCGTATAGGCTCCAGCTGCTCGGGCGGCAGCGACGACAAGACATCTCGCACGGCCTCGCGATCCAAAGACTGCTCTACTCTGTCCAACGTATCGGCCGCGTGCTCTATGACACCGGGATCGGTAGGCAGATGCCTCGCCGTCTGCCCGCGCCGTGAGCGCAGAACATCGATCGCCTTGTGATGCACAACCGTCATGAGGAGAGAGCTCAGCTTTCCCCGCGCCGAGTCGATCCGATCAGCCTGGCGCCACACAGTCAGAAACGCCTCCTGTACTACATCCTCTGCCGAAGGACCGTCGCCAAGGATCCGGTAGGCGAGGCCGAAAGCCCGCCGGCAGTACCGGTCATACAGAGCCTCCATCGCCTTCGGATCCCTCCGGCGCATACCCTCGGCGAAATCATTGTCATCCCAGTCGGTAGTTCGGCTGCCCTCGCCTGTCAGATCAGCATCCTTTCGATCATTTCTACAGGGGTATTTTAGCATCGGCGCTGAGGCGGCGGCGCCTGCTATGGAACTTGCCCATGGTCCCGATACTCTCGAGTGCCGTCTAAACCCTCCCCGAGGTCTTGAGGGCGGCCTGGAGGTCAACGTCTGATGACCGAAGCGTACGGGGATATTGCGTTCGGTCGTGAGTGACCTCTTAGAGCATCGGAGGATCGACCTGAGCGGTGCGTGGCGCCTATCTTCTTGAGCTTTTTCGGGTGAACGGAGCCTGGACCTCAAGGGAGGTTAAGAGCCCATAAGAGCGCGGCTTTCTGAAGGCGTTACCCCACGATTCACGCTCCCGATATGCCCTCAGCTTGTCCAGATCGAATGCCGCAAGATAGACCCCTTCGCTGTCCCCAGCTTCGGTGATGAGAGTGTCCCTAGCGTCGCCGTCGACTTCATCGAAGGACACGGCATCAAAAGCGACTGACCGGCCGTTGTGCGGCGGGGCGGCATAGTTCGCCATCGCCAGCCCTGTCATGTTTTCAAACGCCCGCGCTCTGAACTGGCCGATGCGGCCGTCGTCCAAATTGCAGGCATTGGGGGTCAGAATGACTTCGGCGCCTTTCAGCATCAGGATTCGTGCGCTCTCCGGAAACTCCCGGTCGTAACATATCATCGCGCCAACCTTTACGGGCCCCTGCCCCGTGTCCAGCGTAGCGACATAGAACTCATCGCCGGGCGTGCAGGCAGCCTCCATAGAAAAGTCACAGGTGTGGACCTTGGCGTAGGTCATGATCACTTTCCCGTCGCGGTCGATTAGGGACATAGAGTTTCGCGGGGCGCCGTCCCAGCGCTCCAGATACGTCAGGGCAATGGCTAAGTTTAGCTCCTCCGCAAGCTCCTTGAAGTGCCCGATGAAATCGTCGTCCGGGCCTATCGCCTGTGATTGCCATCCTTTGCGCCCTTCTTCGTCGGGAGGGCAAGGTGTGCAGCCGATGTTCCACATCTCCGGGAAGAGTGCGATGTCCGCCCGCATCTCCTTAGCCCGCCGGCAGAACGTCTCCCCTTTGGCCTGATTGGCGTCTTGGTCATTGCCACAGGCCGTCATTTGAAGTAGAGCGATTCGTAGCTGACTCATGTGAGATGACCCCCTCCGTGTCAGATTGTTCCGCGTCAGTACAGCATCGAGCAGATGCAGGCCGGGAAGCTTTGCTCTTCCTACCGCCTTCTAGTATGCTCGGCCAGAAGACCGGCATGCAAGGAAGAAGATGACCAAGCGGTACAAGGCCCCCAGGGGAACCACGGACGTCCTCCCGGATGACCAGCCCTACTGGGATCGCGTCTGGGAGGCGTCCGCCCGCATATGTGGGCTGTTCGGCTACCGGCGTATCGAGACGCCCGTATTCGAGGATGCGTCCCTGTTCAGCCGCGGTGTCGGTGAATCCACGGACATCGTCGAGAAGGAGATGTACGTATTTGAGGACCGCGGCGGTCAGCAGCTCGCCCTGCGCCCGGAGGGCACCGCGCCCGTCTGCCGTGCCTATCTGGAGCACGGCATGCACAACCTGCCCCAGCCGGTGCGCCTCTGGTACTGGTGCCCCATCTTTCGCTATGACCGCCCCCAGGCCGGCCGCTACCGCCAGCACACCCAGCTCGGCTGCGAGGCTATCGGCGAGGCGGACGCCTCCGTGGACGCGGAGGTGATCGAGCTCCTCTTCCGCCTGTACGAGGATCTCGGCCTCCAGGGGCTCACGCTCCACCTGAACAGCATCGGCGACGGCGAGTGTCGGCCCCGCTACCTGGATGCGCTGCGCGGCTACTACGCCGACAAGCTGAAGCAGGTGTGCAACGACTGCGAAGAGCGCTACCAGCGTAGCCCCCTGCGCCTCTTGGACTGCAAACAGGAGCGCTGCCAGCCGGTGATCGCCGCCGCGCCCCCCTTTACCGATCACCTATGTGACGCCTGCGCCGACCACTTCTCGCGGCTCCGGGCCTATCTTGAGGAAGTCGAGATCGATTACGTGGTCAACCCCCGCCTGGTGCGCGGGCTGGACTACTACACCCGCGCGGTGTTCGAGTTCCAGCCCCAGGCGGAGGGCGCCCAAAGCACCGTGGGCGCCGGTGGCCGCTACGACGGCCTCATCGAGCAGCTCGGCGGCAGGCCCACGCCCGGCACCGGCTTCGCCACCGGCATCGAGCGTATAATCCTCAACCTCAAACGCCAGGAGGTGGCCGTCGGAGAGCCCGCGCGACCGCGCGTGTTCGTCGCCTTTCAGACCGCCGAGGCCCGCTCCCAGGCGTTCCGCCTCGCCTCAGACCTCCGCCGAGAGGGCATCGCCGCAATCGTCGCCGCCGGAGAGCGCTCCCTCAAAGCGCAGATGCGCCACGCCGATTCCCTCGGCGCCGCCTATGCTGCCATCATCGGCAAGCGAGAGCTGGCCGACGGCACGGCGACGTTGCGTCGCCTATCGGACGGTCATCAGGAGACGCTACCGCTCAGCCGAGTCCGCGAACATCTAACACCTGGCTAGCCCCGGATTTCGGGGCCGCTCCCGTGATATAATCGCGCTAGGCCCCCGTTCGGGGGGCCTACGTACGTTGGTGACCTGACCATGATCGATAAGCTAGCCGCAATAGAGGCCCGATACGAGGAGCTCGGCCGAGAGATGGCCCGGCCCGAAATCGCCGGCGACTACGACCGGCTCCAGTCGCTCGCCCGCGAGCACTCGTCCCTGGAGGACACCGTCTCCATGTATCGCGAGCACCGCCGTCTGACGAAGGCGCTGGAGGAAGCGCGCGTAATCGTCGCTGAGGGCGGAGACTCAGACCTCGTCGCGCTCGCTCAGGAGGAGATCGAGCAGACGCAGGCCGGAATCGGGGCGCTGGAGGAGAAGCTGCGCCTCGCCCTCGTCCCCAAAGACCCCCTCGACGACAAGAACGTCATCGTCGAGATACGGGCCGCCGCCGGCGGCGAGGAGGCCTCCCTGTTCGCCGGCGACCTCTACCGTATGTACAGCCGCTACGCGGAGCGCAAGGGCTGGACGGTAGAGGTGCTGAACTCCCACCCCAGAGACCTCGGCGGCTTCAAGGAGATAACCTTCGAGGTGCATGGCGAGGGCGCCTACTCTCATCTGAAGTTCGAAAGCGGCGTCCACCGCGTTCAGCGCGTCCCCGCCACCGAGGCCAGCGGCCGTATCCACACCTCCACCGCTACCGTGGCTGTCCTGCCCGAGGCCGACGAGGTTGATGTCCATATCGACGACAAGGACCTGCGCATCGATATCTTCAACGCCAGCGGCCACGGCGGCCAGAGCGTACAGAAGAACGCTACCGCCATCCGCATCACCCACCTCCCCACGGGCATCGTCGCAGTCTGCCAGGACGAGCGCTCCCAGCTCAAGAACCGCGTCAAGGCGATGACCGTCCTCCGCGCCCGCGTCCTCGACATCGAGCAGCGTAAGCAGCGCGAAGAACTGGACTCCACCCGGCGGTCCCAGGTCGGCAGCGGCGAGCGGGCCGAGAAGATACGTACCTACAACGTCCCCCAGGATCGCGTCACAGACCATCGCATCAACTACACGCGGCACAACCTCCCCGCCCTACTCGACGGCGAGATTGACGACATCATTGAGGGGATGCAGGAAGACGAGCAGTCGCGTCTCCTCGAAGCCCAGCTCGCCTGAGACCCCGATTGTCATCCTGAGCGGCGACGAGGTTCTTCGAATGCGAGGGCCGGGGCACGCGAAGGGATCTCGAGCGGCGCAGCGGGGTGGGTCGGATCGCCCGGAACGTACAAGCACGCCCCTGAACATCCGTGAGGCCCTCCGCCGCGGCTCGCGGATGCTCTCCGACGCAAGAAGCGAAGAGGCCAGTCTGGAGGCGGAGCTCCTCCTCGCCCACGCCCTTAACACTGACCGTACCCACCTCTACCAGCGCCTCCGTGACGAGCTGACGCCCCGGGCTGAGAGCGACTTCGATGCTCTGCTCCAGCGCCGCCTCGCGCATGAGCCGACGGCGTACATCCTTGGGCACAAGGAGTTCTACGGGCTGGAGTTGGAGGTCACGTCCGCCGCCATTATCCCCCGTCCGGAGACCGAGACGCTCGTTGAGCTCGTCGTCGACCGCGTCCGTGCGGGCGACCTGGCGCAGGTGGCGGATGTCGGCGTCGGCTGCGGCGCCATCGCCGTTGCGCTGGCGGTGAACCTGTCTGAGGCTGAGATCATCGCCATCGACATCTCGCCGCGGGCGCTGGCCCTGGCCCGCCGCAACGCTGAGCGCCACGGCCTGGCCCAGCGCATCCGCTTTCACCAAGGCGACCTGCTGAAGCCCCTAGACGCCGCTGTCGACGTCATCGCCGCCAACCTCCCCTACGTCGGCACCGCCGACTTCGAGGCGGCGCCGCCGGAGATCAACGAGCACGAGCCGCGGCTGGGTCTGGACGGCGGCCCGGACGGCCTCCGTCTCATCGAGCGGATGTTGCGGGACGCCCCACCCCACCTCAAGCCCGGTGGCGCCCTCTTCGCCGAGATCAGCGAACAGCAGGGCGAAGCCGCCCGCACGCTGGCGGCGGCGGCCTTCCCTCAGGCCCGCATCGAGGTGACGCAAGACCTCTCGCGGCTGGACCGCGTCCTCGTGGTGCGGACCTAGGGTGCGGAGCGCCCGGTGGTCGAGCTACAACACAAGTGGCCTCAACCGCCCGCGGGTGGTGGA
Source organism: uncultured Dehalococcoidia bacterium (assembly GCA_964649215.1). Taxonomy (GTDB): domain Bacteria; phylum Chloroflexota; class Dehalococcoidia; order SM23-28-2; family RBG-16-64-32; genus JADFNQ01. The sequence continues at coordinate 14,679 of CAZYOV010000003.1, read as the reverse complement.
TCGTCTCAGGGCGCGCCAGCCGCGACTGGCGATTTAGGCTATCGGCTGGGGTATAGACCTCAGCCTCCATCTTGATCGAGAGCGCGGCCACCCTCTCCGCCTAACGGGTGATCGCCGATCTAGGACCAGAACTCGTCGGCGACGCGCCCGTTCTCCACGAATGACCACCACTCCGTGACCTTCCCACCGCTCACGTGGTAAACGTCCGTGTCCAGGGAGTCGTATGTCTTGCCCTGGCGGCTCGCCGTCGCACGCGTCAGCGCTACCGCGTGCTGCTCGTTGGCCAGCACGTCGTGCACCTCGATCTTGAACGTGCCCCCGCTTAGCTGCGTCGTCTTGGCGAAGATAGCGAATACAGCGTCCCTCCCCCTATGCACTCCAGACAGCTGGCTGTTGCCGGGGGCGTGCCACACCACGTCCTCGCTGAATAGCTCTGTGATCGTCGCCATGTCACCCGCGCCGAACGCCTCGTAGCCTTTCCTCAGCAGGGTAGCGTTAGGGTGATCCGCCATGAGGTTCCTCCTTCTGGCTCCGCGCCGCCGTTGCGGCGGTCGATGGGTTGAGCTATCGGCTCAGCTGGTAGACCTTGCCCTCCGTCTTGATCGAGGGCGCGACGATCATCTCCGCCTCGTGGAGCTCGCCGATCGTCTGGGCGCCGCAGACCCCCATGCACGTCCGGATGGCGCCCACCAGGTTCTCCGTGCCGTCGGTCTTGGAGGTCGGCCCGAACAGCAGCCGGTCCAGCGTCGTGTCCATGCCTACGGTGATCCGGGTGCCCCGCGGCAGCTCCGCGTGGCCGGTCGACATCCCCCAGGAGCAACCTTTCGCCGGCGCCTCCTCCGTCCGCGCGAACGCCGACCCCAGCATGACGGCGTCGGCGCCCGCGGCCAGCGCCTTGCAGACGTCGCTGCCGCTGCGCATGCCGCCGTCGGTGATGATCGGCACGTAATGCCCGCTCTCGCTGTAGTACTGATCGCGGGCGGCGGCACAGTCCATCGTCGCCGTCACCTGCGGCACGCCAATGCCAAGTACCTCACGCGAGGTGCAGATAGCGCCCGGCCCCACACCCACAAGCAGGCCTGAGATGCCGGTCTCCATAAGCTCCTTCGCCGCCCCGAAGGTAACCGTGTTACCCACCACCACTGGTACGCGAATGTTCGCGCACAGCTCCTCAAAGATGAGGCCGCGCAGGCTGCGCGAGATGTGACGGGCCGTGGTGACTGTGGCCTGCACGACGAACACGTCGGCGCCGGCGTCCACGGCGATGGGCGCCAGCTTTTTCGTGTTGGCGGGCGTGCAAGAGACGGCGCATGCGACGCCGCCCTCCTTGATCGCATGGATGCGACGGCCGATGAGCTCCTCGCGAACGGGGGCCGCGTACAGCTTTTGGATGACGGCCGCCGACTCGCTCTGTTCGGCCTGGATGATCTCCGCGATCGCCGTGCTTGGGTCTTCGTAGCGGCACTGGAGACCTTCCAGATTTATCACCGCCAAGCCGCCGCGCTGACCCATCTCCACTGCAAAGCGCGGGTCGCTCACGGAGTCCAGGGCGGCAGCCAGAATCGGCATCTCGAACGTGAACTCGCCCAGCGCGAAGCGGACGTTCGTAAGCTCCGGGTTGACGGTGACGGAGCCGGGGACGATGGCCACCTCGTCGAACCCGTAGGCGGGTCTGAGTTCTCGATAAGCTGATATACTCACGATTCCTCGCCTCGGGAAAGGGACCTGCGGGGGTTTTCAACCACTATATCAACGGCCGTAACCCGCGTCAACGGTTTTTGGCCTAATGGTGAAGGAGTTTAATCATTTCCCTATCGTTTACATCGCACCTGGCGGAGCTGGACGCATCGCACTAACGGTATAATCGCCCCGAGATGCCCACCCTATACGTCGTCGCCACCCCCATTGGCAATCTGGAGGACGTCACCCTCCGCGCCCTTCGTGTCCTGCGCGAGGTCTCCCTCATCGCCGCCGAGGACACCCGCACCACCCGCAAGCTGCTCGCCCGCCACGGCATCCGCGCCCGCCTCGTCAGCTACAACGAGCACAACAAGGCGGCCAGGCGGCCTCAGCTCCTGGCCGCTCTGCGCGACGGCGACGTCGCTCTCGTCTCCGAAGGCGGAACGCCCGTCATAAGCGACCCCGGCCATGATCTGGTGACGGCGGCCCTGGAGGCGGATTTCACCGTCACGCCTATCCCCGGACCCTCCGCCATAACGGCCGCGCTCGCCGTCTCCGGCCTGTCCAGCCGGCAGTTCACTTACCTGGGCTTTCTCCCCCGCCGCGCCGGCGAGCGCCGTCGCCTGTTCGCCTCCCTGCGCGACGACCCCCGTACCGTCGTCGCCTTCGAGTCGCCGCACCGGCTGGTTCGCAGCCTCTTCGACATGCACGCCGAGTGGGGCGATCGTCGCATCGCCGTCTGCCGCGAGCTGACAAAGGCGTTCGAGGAGGTGTTTCGCGGCTCCATCAGCGAGGCGCTGGAGCACTTCGCCGATAGGCCCCGCGGCGAGTTTACGCTCGTCGTCGAGGGTTCCACCGGCCCCGCTGCACCTGACTTCGAGGAGGTCCGCCGGGAGCTGCAGCAACGTAAGGCGGACGGGGAGCCGGCCAAACGTGCCGTCGCCGAGGTCGCGCGGCGTTACGGCCTGCCTCACCGGCAGGTCTACCGCATGTGGCTGGAGATAGGCACGTAGCGTAGGGGCAACCCTGCCAACCGGCAGGCAGGGTTTAGGTTGGCAGGCCAGCCGGCCTTGCTGTAACGTTATCGAGCGCCATTGCGTTTACTACTTCGGGCCGAGGAATGCCACACATTAGCATCGCAGTGACCCTCGTCTGCGTCACCCTATCGCTGGTTGCTTTCGTCGGCGCCTGCGCTGGGGAGAGCCTCTCCCCCGAAGAAGCCCTAGCCGCCTCTCGCGGCAACTTCGGCGAGATCGAGTCGTTTCTGCTGCGCTTCCAGATCACTACGGAAATCGATGAATTCGACGCATCAACGGAGGGCGAGATCGCCTATCTGGGCGACGTAGTTGCCTATTCCAAGATGCTCTTCCCCAATGACGAATCTGAGCAGCAGCTCATCACAGAGAACCTCTTCCTACCGCCTAATCTCTACATGGCCACGTCTGCTGGCGCCTGGTACGTCCTGAGTCCCTGGGATCAGGGTATTCCCCGTGACGAATTGCCGGAGCGCGGCCCCGACGAGCTCACGGTCGACTACGAAGAGTTCACCGGCCAGCTTTCAAGCCTCGAGCAACTCGAGGACGGTACTATCGATGATGAAGCTTACCTCCGCTATGTTGGCACCATCGACGATGGGGAGCGTTCCGGGCCGGCAGCGACGATTATCTTGGGCCCGCTTACCCTCTACACGGATGAAAGCAGCATAAAAGCTGAGCTGTGGCTCCACAAGAACACGTACCTGCCTCGAAAAATGCTCGTGATTGAGCGGTTTTCCGCCGGCGGGTTTGGGCGTAGCTTCTCCACACACACCACTTTCGAGTTCCTGGACTACGGTGAGCCGGTAACGGTGCCTGAGCCGCCGGCCAACGTCCGCCCGTGGCGCGACCTTGATCTTCACGATGCGCCGTGTTCGGGCCCCAAGCTGAGTTCATGTCTCGAAGCCCAGTCCGGACTTCTGTCGGCATCCAGTGACTCCTGCGCAGGTGCCGGGAAGCGCATCTGTCTCGTTCCGTTCGGCCAAGTCTCACCCGCCCTCGTACAGCACCTCGGCAACTATTATCGCGACCAGTACGGACTCACTCTATCCGTCCTCACCCCTCAGGCTGTGCCGGGAAGCAGCGTCGATCCCCTTCGCGAGCAGGTCGGTGCTGAGAGACTGATCGAGCACATGGAGGGGGTTTTCCCGGAAGCGTATCGTGACCCCAACGTGGTACTCATAGCGATAACTCCCGTCGACGTATACTGGGAGGCGAGCCATTTCCGATACGTCTTCGGAGTCAGAAACTCGCCCGGAGATCCCAAGGCTGTCATCTCCACCTTCCGAATGAGGCCTGAGACCTATGGTGAGCCTCCGAACGACGATCTGCTCTTCTCCCGTGCCCGCAAGCTCTTGTCCAAGTACATCGGAATCCTCTTCTACGGCCTTTCTTCTAGCTCGGACCCCCGGAGCCCCCTCTACAACTCCATCCTCGGCCCCGATGACCTAGACCGCATGGAGGAGCCTCTGCCCGTCCAGCCGTAGCCATCTTGCCCCCGGGGCGGGGCGGGGGCGCGGATCACTGTCTGTCTGTCCCCTTCCTAGGCTCCATGCTACAATCCAAACGGGTTCCATGTCCGAAAAGATACTCGTCTGCGTAGCCTGGCCCTACGCCAACGGCTCCCTTCACACCGGACAGATCGTCGGCGCCTACCTCCCGGCCGACATCTTCGCGCGCTACCACCGCGCCCGCGGCAACAGCGTCCTCATGGTCTCCGGTAGCGACCAGCACGGCACCCCCGTCACCGTCCGCGCCGAAGCCGAGGAGCTGCCCCCGGACAAGGTGGCGGCCCGCTTCCACGAAGAGTTCCTGGAGACGTGGCAGCGCCTGGGCATAACCTTCGACCTATTCACCACCACCGGCACCGAGTACCACGCCCGTACCACCCACGACATCTTTCTCCAACTACTGGAGCGCGGCCATATCTACCAGGACACGATGCTCCTGCCCTACTGCCCCCAGGACAAGCGCTTCCTGCCCGACCGCTACGTGGAGGGTATCTGCCCGCACTGCGACTATGACGGCGCCCGCGGCGACCAGTGCGACAACTGCGGCCGCACCCTCAACGCCCCCGACCTGCTCAGCCCCCGCTGCAAGATCTGCGGCGCCACGCCTGAGTGGCGCGAGGAGGAGCACTTCTTCCTCCGCCTCAGCGCCTTCAACGATAAGCTCAAGGAGTGGGTCTCCCCACAGACTCACTGGCGCAAGGCCGTACTCAACTGGACGATGGGCATCCTCAACGAAGGGCTCCAGGACCGCGCCATCACCCGCGATATCAACTGGGGAGTCCCTATCCCTCTCGAAGGCTATGAGAGCAAGCGAATCTACGTCTGGTTCGAGGCCGTCATCGGGTATCTATCGGCCTCCCAGGAGTGGGCGGAGCGTTCCGGGAAGTCGGAGTGCTGGCGTGAGTACTGGCTGGACCCGTCCACCCGTAGCTACTACTTCATCGGCAAGGACAACATCCCCTTCCACACCCTCATCTGGCCGGCGATGCTGATGGGCTACAGCGAGGGCGACGAGAAGTACAACCTACCCTACGATGTCCCCGCCAACCAGTACCAGACCGTTCGCGGCAGCAAGGCCTCCACCAGCCGCAGGCTCGCCGTCTGGGTGCCCGACTACCTATCGCGCTACGACCCTGACTCGCTTCGCTACTACCTCTCCGTGAACATGCCTGAGACCTCCGACGCTGACTTCTCCTGGGGCGACTTTGTGCGCCGAAACAACGACGAGCTGGTGGCCACCTGGGGCAATCTGGTGAACCGCGTCCTCAGCTTCACCTACCGCAACTTCGACCGCGTGGTGCCCACCCCCGGCGAGATGACCACCGCCGATAACGCTCTCCTGTCGCGCGCGGAGCAGGCCATAGCCGAGGCGGGCGAGAACATCGGCCTCTGCCGCTTCCGTGCCGGCCTGGAGTCGGCGATGGCCGTGGCACGGGACGCTAACCGCTACGTTGAGGAGAACGCTCCCTGGAACCTCATCAAGGTGGACCGTGAGCGTTGCGCCACCGTGCTCTACACCGCTGTCGGCGTCATCAGTGGGCTGAAGACCGCCCTCTACCCCTACTTACCCTTCACCTGCCAACAGCTTCACGCCTACCTGGGCAGCGAAGGGCCCGTGGACGCCGCCGGCTGGCGGTTCGTCAAACCGCAGGCTGGACAGCCCATGGCGGAGCCCAAGCCGCTGTTCAAGAAGCTCGACCCGGCTATCGTTGAAGAGGAGGAAGCGAGGCTAGGGCAGTAGAGATGCTCGTCGATTCCCACTGTCACCTACAGGACTCCAAGTTCGAGTCCGACCGTGACGAGGTGCTTGACCGCGCCCGCCAGGCGGGTGTCTCCGCCCTCGTCGTGATCGGCACCGATCTGGAGAGCAGCTGGCAAGCCGTGGACCTGGCGGACTCCCACTCAGACGTCTACGCCGCTGTCGGCGTTCACCCCCACGATGCCAAGGACCTGGACGACCGCACTCTGGGCGCGCTGGAGCGGCTGGCGGACTCGCCGAAGGTTGTGGCTATAGGCGAGATAGGGCTGGACTACTACCGCAAGCTGTCGCCGCCGGAGGCGCAGATAGACGCCTTCCGTCGACAGCTCGATCTCGCCCGCCGCCTCAGTCTGCCCGTCGTCATCCACTCCCGCGAGGCGGATGGGGAGACCTACGACGTCCTCGACTCCTACGAGGAGCGGGCGCTGCCCGATTGGCCCAAGGACCGGCCCCTGGGCGTGATGCACTGCTTCGCCGGTGACCTCATGCTGGCGTTGCGTTACATCCAGATCGGATTCATGATCTCCATCCCCGGCACCTGCACCTACCCCAAAGCCGACCGCGTTGGCGCCGTCGCCGGTGGGATCCCTCTCCGCTGGATGGCCGTGGAGACGGATGCTCCCTACCTACCTCCGCAACCTCACCGCGGCGGCCGCAACGAGCCCGCCTACCTGCCGGACACCGTGGCCCGCATCGCCGAGCTGCGCGGTGACAGCGTGCAGACCGTCGCCGAGCGTACGGCGATGGCCACCGCCTGGCTGTTCGGCCTGGGCGACATCACCGGCGCCGAGCTGAGGCCGCAGAGCGAGGAGGTCAAGTGAGGACAGACCTGCTCTACGGCCCCGTCCAGGAGGACATCGCCCTCGTGGAGGCCACGTTCGACTCCATCAAGCAGGTAGACTACGCCCCCCTGGCGGAGATGCTGGACATCGTACTGGCCGGCGGCGGCAAGCTCTTGCGCCCCGCTCTCACCCTCCTCGGCGGACGCTTCGGCGAGTACGACCTCGACTTCCTGGTGCCGCTCGCCGCCTCCGTCGAGCTTTTGCACACCGCTTCCCTCGTGCACGACGACGTCATCGACAACGCCGCCACCCGCCGTGGCCGGCCCACGGCGAACAGCGCCTTCCACAACGCCACCACCGTGATGCTGGGCGACTACATGTTCGCCCACGCCGCCGATCAGGTCGCCCGCACCGGCAACATCCGCGTCATCCGCCTCTTCTCGCAGACGTTGATGATGATGACGAAAGGCGAGATCGGTCAGGACCTGACCGCCTACGACAGCCGTCAGACGGTGCGTGACTACCTCCAGCGGATCGGCGGCAAGACGGCGTCGCTGTTCGCCACCGCCTGTCAGGGCGGCGCGGTCGTGGCCCAGGAACCGGAGGAGTGGATCGAGGCGCTGCGTGGCTACGGGCACAACTTCGGCATGGCGTTCCAGATAGTGGACGACATCCTGGACCTGACCGGCGACGAGGCGGAGATGGGAAAGCCAGTGGGCAGCGACCTCATGCAGGGTACGCTCACCCTCCCCGCGCTCATCCTCATGGATCGCTATCCCGAAGATAACCCAGTCCAGAAATTCCTCGCGAGCCCCAGTAATGAGCTCCTGACGCCCGCTGTTGAGGCGATTCGTGATTCCGACATACCGCAGGAGTCGTACGAGATGGCCCGAAGTTTCTGCGCCAGCGCCCACGAGGCGCTATCGGTGCTCCCTGACGACGCAGCCCGCCACGCCCTCTACGACCTCACGGACTACGTGCTGGAGCGGCGCAGCTAACCTGCGGCCGGCCCAAGATCGCTCACCCTGAGCTTGTCGAAGGGTCGTCCTGATCCCGCCGGTGTAGAGACGACCTTCAGATCGCCAGGCGGAGCCCGAAGCGAGAGTCCTTGTGGAAGCAAGCGTCCTAGATTGTGCTCAGACTACGGCTCATCCGTCTTGGCGATCACTCTGCGGATCGTCTCGACCCATTCATCAAGCCTGCCTTGGCCTTCATAGAACTTCTGAATCTTTCCGTTCCGAAGCCGCAGTCGTATGCGCCTGCCTCCAAACAGGAAATCGAAGATGCTTCCCTTATCTACAGACGCGATGTCAGACAGGTTTAACTGGCCGGATATCTTCCTCAAAGGCCACACGTTTGCAGTTTCGTACCAGAGGAGGCGGCGGTTCGTCAAGATGAGGGGACCCCACCTTGCACCACCCAGACCCCTTACCCGGGCAGCACCGCCCTCGAGGATATTCTCCTCGCCTTCTTCTAATGCAGGCCGAGAATAGTCTGGGTCATTCCCACCAAGGAATTTCTTCAGCTTCGAGAACATTTCTAAAACGCGGAAGGCCCTCTTCCTTATTCTTTTTCCTTGCCTGACCAACAACTTTCGCGAGGGGGGGGGTAGCGTACCGCTCACCCTGAGCTTGCCACTGGCTAGGTGATCGTCTTGCGCGCCGGCTTGCGTTTCTTCGCCGCCTTCGGTTGGCGAAAACCACGCGCGTCCACACCCCAGCGGTCACGGTAGGACAGGTCCTTGGCCTGTGCGGCCTGTCTCTCCCTGGCCGCCGTAGTCGCGCCCTTCGCGGGCCGGGGCTTGGGCTTGGGTCGCGTCAGCTCGGGGTGGTCGTACCAGCTCATACGCTTGGCGCGCCGCTTGACCTCCTTGCCCATGTGCCAGAACGTCCCCTTGTCCGGCAGCCGGCGCGGGTAGCCGTCCCGGAAAGTGAAGGCGTTGAAGCTGGACATGATGCGCGGGGCGTCTCGGCTGCACTCCGGGCAGGGTACGGCTACGGACGCCTCCCGCATCGGACGTATGCTTTCGAAGATGCCGTTACAGGGCTTGCAGTAGTACTCGTACAGGGGCATGGTTACCTCTTCGCCGCCTTGGCGCCGCGCCTGCCTGTCCGGTAGGCAGGCTTGCTCTTCGCCTTCACGGGCGCTACGGTCGACTCCTTCGGCTTCACGTTCCTCACCGGCTTCTGATGAAACGGCACCCGTTGTGGGTATCCCTTGGCCCAGGACATCGCTGAGAACGATGTCGGCATGATGCGCCCGGCGTCATGGCCGCAATCCGGGCAGGGGATAGCCGCGTCCGACTCTCGCAGCAAGCGTAACGCCTCGAACACCTTATCGCACTTCTCGCAGTAGTACTCGTATAGCGGCATCAGTCAGACCTCTAGCGGCTGCTGCTCCCGTCGCAACCGCTCCACGAAGGCGGCGGCGTTGACGTCGCGTTCCAGCATGTAGACGATGTAGCTGCGGAGGTGGCGCTCCACCTCCTGCGCTAGCGCCGGCGGCATGCTCAGCCGTCCTGTCTCTTTATACGATGCCCGCTGGAGTAGTCGCAACACCTTGAGCCCGTTCAGCGAAAGAGTCCGCGACCCCGCCGCTCCCGCGCCGCACGAGGAGCAGTACGTACCTCCCGCAGCAGGCGCGAAGAAGTTTCGCTGCGGTTGGAGCGGCTGGTCACACCCCAGGCAACGCGCCAGCTCCGGCCGAAAGCCGCTCAGGTCCAGCAGCCGCATCTCATAGTATCGCAGCACCATGTCCTGATCCGCGTCGCTCTGGAGGCGGCGCAGCGTCCCCAGCAGCAACCGGTAGATCGCCACGCTCTCCACCCGCTCCGGCAGGAAACGGTCGGCGAGCTCGGCGACGTAGAGAGCGCGGCTCAGCCGATCCAGGTCGTCGCGCAGACGCTGGAAGCTCTCCAGCGTGTCGCACCCGGCGATCACCTCCATCGTCCGCCCCCGCGCTAGCTGCACCATGCAGCGGTTCAGCGGCTGGAGGTGCCCCGACATCCGGCTGGTGGTCTTGCGCACACCCTTCGCCTTGGCGTCCAGCTTGCCGTGTGTCGGCGTGTGAAGCGTGAGGATACGGTCCGCCTCCCCCAGCTTCCGCTGCCGCAGGACGATCGCCTCCGTCTTGTACAACCGTGGCGGCGTCATGCTAATCCTGAACCTCCTGCCGTCCCTCCATCGCCCGCGTCAGCGTGACGTCATCGGCGTACTCCAGGTCGCCACCCATCGGCAGGCCCCGCGCCAGCCGCGTCACCTTGACCCCCAACGGCCGTAGCAGCCGCGTCAGGTACATCGCCGTCGCCTCCCCCTCCAGGTTGGGGTTCGTCGCCAGGATCACCTCGCTCACCTCGTCGCCGCGCAGCCGCCCCAGCAGCTCTTCGATCTTCAGGTCCTCCGGCCCGATACCGTCCATCGGCGAGATAGCGCCGTGGAGGACGTGGTACAGACCCTGGTAGCTGCCGGAGCGCTCCACCGCCAGGGTGTCCATCGGCTCCTCCACTACGCAGACCATGCTCCGATCTCGCCGGTCGCTGTCGCAGAAGCGGCAGGGGTTGGTTTCGGTGACGTTCTGACAGGTGGAGCAGAAGACGATCCGCTCCTTCACCTCCAGGATCGCCTCGGCCAGCGCCCCCGCCTCGGCGGCCGGCATGCGCAGGAGGTAGTAGGTCAGCCGCTGGGCGCTCTTCGGGCCCACGCCGGGGAGCTTGTGAAACTCCTCGATCAGGCGAATCACGGGCCCGGGGGCCGCCGTTGGCTGTTCGTTCACGAGATGATCACCTTCGAGTCGGAAACCGGGCCGCCGTCCGTTTTGGCTGCTAGCCGGTGAGGCCGGGGATGTTCAGCCCGCCGGCAACCCCTGCGAGCTGCTGCATCTGCGCCGCCCTGATCTGCTCCAGCGCCTCGTTAATGGCGGCCAGGATCAGGTCCTGCAGCATCTCCACGTCGCTGCCGTCCACCACCTCGGGCTGGATGGTGATCGAGTTCAGCTTCGGTTGCGCGTTCATCACCACCGCCACGGCGCCCCCGCCGGACGACGCCTCGATGATCGTCTCCTCCAGCGCCTTCTGCGCCTGCGCGATCTTCCCCTGGAGCGCCTGGAACTGCTTCATCATCTCCGGGTTCATTCCACGCTGCGTCATCTAAACCTCCATTCCTCGATGGTATTGTATATGTTCAACCCATCGAGCCTTAACGATCGTCGTGCTGAGCTCCTTTTTCGATCTGTCCTTCGGGTTCCCTCTGGACAGGCTTGGCGCCCAGCTCTTGGGCCGCCTGCACCAGATGTCCACTCTTCACCTTGCCCGGAGTGGGCCTCCGCGGCGAGTGTACTAGCTTGGCGGTCACAGGCCTCCCCAACTCCTGCGACAGCAGCTCGCTGAGACGGCCGCCGTAGCGCTCCGCCTCCATCCGCTCGAGGTGAAACGTGTGGTAGAAGCCGAGCGTCAGCACGTCCTCCTCCAGCGACGTCACCTCGCAGGAGGCGTTGAGGATCGCCCCTAGCTGCTTGTCGCTCTCCTTGCAGGCGTTGCGGACCCGCGACAGCAGATCCGCTGGCACGCCGGCGGGCGTCGGCGCTTGCTCCGCCTCCGCCGCTTCCGGCTCCGGCGCGCCCACAGTGGCGCCCGTGGCGGTGGCCGCCACCTCCTCCGCCGTCGATGCGGGAATCGAGAACTGCGGCTGCGGCTCCGGCTTTTCTGCCGGTGCCGGGACAGCCTGCTTCGCTGGCGTCGCCGGCCTCTCTACCGGCTTCTCCGCCTCCGCGACGAGCTCCACCAGCGCCAGCTCCAGCGGCAGTGACGATTGCGGGTCGTCGCGGAAGTCCAGCCGTCCTATCGCCTTGAGCGCGCTCACGATTGCCGCCCGGTTGGCCTGCTTGGCCAGCGCCTGCATCGCCGCCAGCGTCTCCTTCGTTTGATCCAGCGTATCGGCCACGCCTGCCTTCACCAGCAGCAGCTCACGCAGATAGCCGACCACCTCCCGCGAGAACCGGCGCATGTCCACGCCGTCGTCCCGCACGGCGGCCACCAGCTTCAGCCCCTCGGCTAGAGCCTGCCCTGCCTGCCCGCCCAGGGAGCCTGCCGAAGGGTCGTCGGCGAGCAGCAGACGGGCAAGTTGAGCGCTGCGGGCGTCCACGCTGATGCCCAGCGCCTCCCGCACCTGCTCCGGGCTTGGCGAAGCGCCGTAGTAGGTCACGATCTGCTCCAGGCCGTTGATCGCGTCGCGCAGGCTGCCGCTGGCGCTACGAGCCACTTCCTGCAGCGAGACCTCGTCCAGCGTGAACCCCTCCTTATCGCCGATGAACGCCAGCCGCTCCGCCACCGCGGGCGTGGGGATGCGCCGCAGGTCAAACCGCTGGCAGCGAGAGATGATCGTCGCTGAGACCCTGTGAGGCTCCGTGGTCGCCAGGACAAAGATGACGTGCGGCGGCGGCTCCTCCAGCGTCTTGAGCAGCGCGTTCTCGGCGCTGCCGCTCAGCATGTGCACCTCGTCCAGCAGGTACACCTTGTACTCGCCCGACATCGGGTTGAGCACCACGTTCTCCCGCAGCTGGCGGATGTCGTCCACGCTGTTATGGCTCGCCGCGTCCTGCTCGATGAAGTCGATCGCCCGCCCCTCCAGGAAGGCGCGGCAGGAGTCGCACTCGTTGCAGGGCTCCCCGTCTCCGGGGCTGGTGCAGTTGGCCGCCTTGGCGATGAGCCGGCCCAGGCTCGTCTTGCCCGTACCACGCGGCCCGCTCAGCAGGTACGCGTGGGCGATTCGGCCGGAGGCGACGGAGTTGCGCAGGGTGCGGGTGACCGGCTCCTGGCCGACGATCTCCGAGAACGTCTGCGGGCGCCACTTGCGGTATAGGACCTGCCCCGCCTGCCCGACCGGGGAGCCCGTCGGAGGGGCCTGCCCTGCCTGCCCGGCCGGGGAGCTTGTCGAAGGAGCCTGTCCTGAGCTTGTCGAAGGGACCTCGGAACTCACTATGCGGTCATTATATGGCGGTGGCTATACCAAATCAAAGGCTGAAGGCGGCCCGAATCCGGTAACCCTGAGCTCGGCGAGGGGCCACCTCTGTAGCGGCGACCCTGCCTACCGGCAGGCGACCTTCAGATCGCCAGGGGGAGGCGCGCGGCTCCAGGTGGTGCAAGCCGCCGACTTCAGTTGTCGGTATACGCTAACTACTCTGAGTCCGGCTGGACGGCCCTCAGCAGCTCGTCCTCTCGACCTCTCATGCGGCGCTCCTCCCCCGGTTCCGCGTGATCGTACCCGAGCAGGTGTAGCGTGCCGTGGATCAGCAACCGCGTCACCTCCTCCCCCAGGCTGCGGCCCGCCTCCTCCGCCTGCCGTGCTGCCTGCGGATAGGCGATCACCACCTCGCCCAGCGCCGACACGCCGCCCGGCGGCCCCACGAGCTCCTCTCCCTCCTGCTGCGAGAAGGAAAGCACGTCTGTGACCTCATCTTCGCCCGCGTACTCTCGGTTAAGCCCGCGCACCGTCTCGTCGTCCGTCACCGTGACGCTTAGCTCGCAGGGCGGCGCATCCTCCTCCTCCAGCACCCGCAGTGCGATCGTAGCCAGCCACTCGTCGCGAACCGCCTTGACGAACGGCTGGGCGATGGCGACAGGGACTACGTGCTCGGGCACCGGAGTCCTCCAGGGCCTAGCCGAACACCCCGGCCGCCGCCTCGGACGCCTCGAGCAGCGGGCTGGGGAATATACCGACGACCAGCAACCCCACCACGGCCACGACCATCGCCAGGCCCAGGTAGTATCCGGGCTGGATGCTCTCCTCGCTCGCAGGCTCGGCGGTGTACATGTTGAGCACCACACGCAGGTAGTAGTACGCCGCGACCACGCTGTTCAGCACCCCCACGATCGCTAGCCAGACGAGATCGGCCTGCACGGCGGCGTTGAACACGTACACCTTGGCGATGAACCCCGCCGTCGGCGGTATCCCCGTCAGCGATAGGAGGCAGAGGGTGAGCCCCAGCGCCAACAGCGGCGAACGCTTCGCCACGCCCGCGTAGTCCGCGATATCGTCCGAGCCGATCTTGCTGGAGATCGCGATGACGGCGATGAACGCGCCCAGGTTGGTGAACGCGTACGTCCCCAGGAAGAACAGCACTGAGCTCGTCCCCAGCAGCAGCTGGGGGTCGGCGGCGGCAACCGCCGCGAGACCGATGAGGAAAGTACCAGCCTGGGCGATCGAGCTGTAGCCCAGCATCCGTTTGATGTTCCCCTGCACCAGCGCCGTGATGTTGCCCAGGCTCATGGAGACCGCCGCCAGTATGGCGAACACGTTCGCCCAGTCGCTGGAGATGGAGCCGTCATCGAGGGCGGTGAGGAAGACGCGCATTACTACCGCGAATCCCGCCGCCTTGCTGCCTACGGAGAGATAGGCCGTCACCGGCGTCGGCGCCCCCTCGTACACGTCCGGCACCCACATCTGGAACGGCACGATCGCCATCTTGAACCCGAACCCGGCCACCAGGAACACCATCGCCAGCACCAACGCCGAGCGTGTCTCGTCGTTCGCCTCGCTCACCGCCCGCCCGATGTCGTCCAGCGACGTAGAGCCGGTGATGCCGAACAGGTAGGCCATCCCGTACAGCGCCACGGCCGAGCTTATCGCTCCCAGGAGCAGGTACTTCAGCCCCGCCTCGCTGGAGCGGCCGTCTTTCATGAACGCCACCAGGATGTACAGGCTTATGCCGGTGAGCTCCAGCGCCACGAAGATAGCGATTAAGTCTATGGTGCTCGCCAGCAGCATCATCCCCGCCGTTGACGCCAGCACTAGCGCGTAGTACTCCGCGACGAACCGGCTCCCGCGCAGGAAGTCGATAGAGCTGAGGATCACGATGGCGGCGATGCCCGCGAACAGGAAGTTGAAGAACAGCGCGAACGCGTCCACGCTTATCATCCC
>CAZYOV010000002.1:84018-91168 GCA_964649215.1 uncultured Dehalococcoidia bacterium | reverse complement strand
TCCTCCAGCACCTTCCGTACCACCTGTGCCAGCCGCCGTTCGTCTTCCACAACCAGTATGTACACCTGCCGCTATCTCCTTTCCGCGATGATATGGTAGACGGTCAACATTAGAGAATCGTTAAAGACGGCGGCAACCGCGTGATTAAGGAACTCTAATCGCCCTCCAATATCTCTTTAACGACAGCCGCTTACGCTGGATTCGTAACCAATTACACTAGGAGGTGTGGACATGAGGAGAGTCTTGATCGCAGCCATGGCGGTGGTAGTTATCACGATAGGCGCTGTAGCCATCGGCGGGGTGGTCACCTCGGCCCAGGAAGGCGATGGACCTGTTGGATCGTTCCTCGCCAAGGTCGCCGACAAGCTCGGCGTGAGCGAGGACGAGCTGAAGACCGCAATCGACGAGGCCCGAACCGAGACGATAGACGAGAAGGTGGCCGAGGGGCTCCTCACGGAGGAGCAGGCCGAGCGGTTGCGGGAGGGCGGCTTCCCCTTCCAGCGGGGGCTGCACCGGGCGGGCGGTCACATCCTGGACGCGGCGGCTGACGTCCTGGGGATGGAGAAGAATGACCTCGTGGCGGAGCTGAGGGACGGCAACTCCCTGGCGGACGTGGCGGCGGCGCAGGGCATAGGCGTCGACGGCTTCAAGGAGCAGCTCCTGGCGGAGGTCCAGGCCGATATCAATGTTAAAGTCGCGGACGACACGATCACCCAGGAGCAGGCCGACCGGCTGTCCGAGGGCCTGGAGGAGCGTATCGATAACATCGTGAACGCGCAGCCCGGCGAGGGTGGTTTTGGAGGGCCAAGGCACCGTAACGGTGGATTCGGCGGACTGCGGCACGCGCCTTTGGGCGAGGCTGAGGAGGCGTCTGAGGTGACAGCCTGATAGTTGCTGCGGGATGTATGCTGGATGGAGGCTGGGCTCGCCCCAGCCTCCATCGTTTCGGCGGCAGGACTATCGGGAGGACCGTGAATGAAGACGATTAGGCGGGCGTTCCGGACGATTCTACGGAATCCGCTCCGGACAGGCCTGCTAGTAGCGGTGTTAGCGGTCAGCATGGGGCTCACGCTGATCATGATTACAGTGAACGAGGCGTTTGGGGAGCGGCTGGACGAGATCAAAGCCGAGGTGGGCACGAATATCGACGTCAATCCTGCAGGCAGCTTTCGCGGCCTCCTCGGAGGCGGCGATCCCCTCTCCGAGGAAGCGATCGGTGAGCTCGCCTCGATTGAGCACGTCGACAGCGTGGGGGGAACACTGTCCGTCCCGTATACCGGCGAAGGTCTCGAATCCGCCATCGATCCGGGAGATCTGGGGGGCCGCTTCGCGGGCGGTGCCGGCCCCGGCGGTGGCCCAGAGTTCAGCATCCCCGTATTTCTCACTGGCGTAGACAACCCGAACTCCCTTTCGACCACCGGCGCACAGGACGCGGAACTCATCAACGGCCGCACGTTCACGGACGACGAAGCAGACGCGAACGTGGCCGTCATGGGTGAACGCCTAGCTGAGGCGAACGGCCTGGAGGTGGGTGACACCTTCGAGTTAGAGGGCGGCAACACCATCGAGGTAATCGGAATCTTCACCAGCGGCACCCAGTTCGGGGACAATGCCCTCTTCATGCCGCTGCAGACCGTGCAGCGGCTGTTCGACAGCGATGGTGATCTTACCCTGGCCAACGTGACGGTCGATACCGTCGAGAACGTTGAGGCGGTCGCCGACGACATCCGCGATACGCTCGGGGAGGACACCGCCGACGTCATCACGGAAGCCAGTCGATTCGAGAGCATCAGCGCCCCCCTCTCCGATGCCAAAGACAGCAGTCAGATCGGCATGATCGCCGCCCTGGTGGCGAGCGCGGCTGTCATCCTGTTCTCCGTGGGGCTGGTGGCGCGGCAGCGCGTGAAGGAGATCGGCATCTTCAAAGCGATCGGCGCTTCCAACTGGCATGTTACCGCACAGTTCGGCATCGAAACGGCTGTGGCGAGTGTGATTGCGGCGCTGATCGGCGCGCTGGCCACGTTCCCGCTGGCTCAAAGCGTTGCCAACGGGTTGGTCTCGGACCCTGCCGCGCCCACGGGCCCCGGCGGCGCAGCAGGGCCCGGACCCGGAGCGCAGTTCCGGGGATCGGCCGGACAGATCGAGGGAGCCGGCGGATTCCTGGGCGATATCGACGTAGCCGTTTCGTCGGAGGTGTTCCTCTACGCCCTTGGCATTGCCGTCGGACTCGCCGTCGTGGCGAGCATAGTCCCAGCCTGGTACGTGGCCCGGGTCAAGCCCGCGGAGGTACTCCGATATGAGTGATGAAGCGCGTCACGAGGACAGCTACATAGCGGTCGCCGAGGGCCTCACCAAGCACTTCGAGAGCGGCCCAGTAACGGTCAAGGCGGTGGACGGTGTTAGCTTCCAGCTGCCGAGGGGCAAGATCGTAGCCCTGCGCGGGCCCAGCGGCTGCGGGAAGAGCACTCTGCTCAACCTGATAGGGGCGCTGGACAGGCCGGATTCCGGCCAGCTCAACGTCGATGGCGCAGACGTCAGCAGGCTGAGCGGTGGAGGCGAAGTGGAATACAGACGGCGGAAAGTGGGTTTCGTCTTTCAGCAGTTCAACCTGGTGCCGGAGCTTTCCGCGATCGAGAACGTGATCCTCCCCATGGAGTTCGTGGGCACAGGCACGAACGGAGCCTCGCAGGTGCGGGCGAGAGAGCTCCTGGAGCGGGTCGGGCTGACGCAGGACCGGCATGACCGGCGCCCGGCCAAACTGTCGGGCGGTGAGCAACAGCGGGTCGCAATCGCCAGGGCGCTGGCGAATGATCCCCCAATCGTCCTTGCCGATGAGCCGACGGCAAACCTCGATTCGAAGACCGGGCGCCTGATCGTCGATCTGCTGCGCAGCCTAAGAGACGCTAACCGAACGGTGATAATCGCTACGCACGACGAGGCGATCGCGGCAAAGGCGGATATCATCCTGGAGATGAGGGACGGTCGGCTTATCTCTGGCTAGCCTTCCGTGAGGTGGCACGTATCGTTCAGCCCAACAAGTACGGCCCGAGGCCGGGCGGGCTGGGGCTCAGCGATCTCCACCATTGTCACTGAGGCGTTATCGAGCGTGAATGGCATTGGCCTATGGTAGCCTCGCTCGAGCACGTCGAGCAGGAATACCGCCACGGGCCCCGCGTGGGTCACCACCGCGACCGATTCCTCTCCAGCGTGGTGCTCAGAGATGCCCCATAGCGCTTTGCACACCCGCTGCCGGAACAACTCGCGCCCTTCCTCGCCGGGGTAGTCCGGGTAATCGGCACTGTCGCTGAGTAGATGCTCGATGAGCTGGGGACGCTGCTCCCGTATCTCCGGCCACGTAAGGCCGGACAGCTTGCCGAAGTCGTACTCCTGTAGCGCCGCCCGAACCTCCACCGTCAGCCCGAGGGGGCCCGCGATCGCCTCCGCCGTGTCCAGCGCCCGTTTGATGGGGCTGCTATACACAGCGATGACTTGTCGCTCTGCCAGCGAGGCTGCCAGCTCCTCCGCTTGGCGGCGGCCGCGCTCCGTAAGGGGAAACTCCGCTTGTCCCTGGAGCCGCAGCTCGCGGTTGCCCACAGATTCCGCGTGACGGATTAGAAGCAGACGCAATGCTCAGACCCGCGCGCGGCGGCCGCAGTTGAGGCAAACCCAGATTTCATACTGCTTCTTTGGCCAACCTCCGGACTCGCTCTGAAAGATCCATACGTCCGGCACAGCGACGAGGGTCTCGGCCAGCCAGCGCAGGCGGGCCTTGGAGCGGTGCTCTACGTCCCAGGAGTGGTTGCCGCAGCGTTTACAGGGGGGGCCGTTCTCCTCTCGGCGAACGGCCCCCGGCGATCGTGCTTCTTTGGCGGGCACCGTCAGGCAAGCAGCTCCAGGAACTGACGCAACATGCGGGCTGTGGCTCCCCAGATCCGGTGATCCTCGTAAGTATAGGCTGGCACCAGCACCTCCTTCCCTTTGTGCTGGCGCACCTCAAGCTCCATGTTGCGCTCGTCCATCAGGTGAGGCAGCGGTACCTGGACTACCTGCGCTACCTCGTGGCTGTTGATCACGAACGGGTACTCGGAGTTCGTCTTCAGGATGCCGACATAGGGTGTGACGTGGAAGTTGCTGATGGTAAGCATATCGTCCAACTGCCCGATGATCTCCACGTCGTCCGGCTGCACGCCGATCTCCTCTGCGGTTTCCCTCAGGGCGGTCGACTCCAGACGATCGTCGTCGTCGTCACAGGCGCCGCCCGGGAAAGATATCTGGCCCTTATGGTGCTCGACCTGATGGGTGCGTTCAGTGAACACTATATGAGCCTCACCAGCTCGGTCATAGATCAGAAGGAGAATGGCGGCAGGGGTCGCGTTGCCGGCATCCAGGCGACGTGGTATACAGTCCGCCAGCGTCTGCCTGGTGCGTTCAAGCCATTCGTCTGCAGGCATAGCTGGGACTGATGTTACCACGAAACGGTGTCGGGCCGTCATCCTAGCCTCCCGTCTCGCGGAATCGTGCCATCCTTTCACGGAAGCTAAACACATCCCAGAATGACCAGCCGCGCGCTGCCACCTCCCGCAGATGCCGGTACGCGTCCGACCGCCTCGGCCGTTCCCACGGCGTTCGGGGTGCCATAGCGCGCTTTGGGCTAGAGGTGAAGGTCTCGTGAGAACCACTACCGACGGGTCGGGATGTCACCGGCTTGATTGTCGATGGCGTGTGCGAAGTGCCGCTCCGCCATGGCTGCAAACATTGCGTCACCGCGGTCATCAGAGGCGACGACCTGCGAGGCGATAACCGTCATGAGAACGCCAGCCAACGTCGCGCGCTTGTAATCGCCGAGGCACCGGTTCCATTCGTAGCCCTCTACGCCCCGATCGCCAAGCGCATCGTGATACCGTTTCAGCAAGTCCATCTCATGCGCGCGGCGGTCGGGCACGCGGAGTCCGTTGCCAATGAAGTATGCTACATCCAAGATTCCCGGCCCGTGGCCGACGGTTTGCCAATCGACGGTGGTGAGCGGGTAGCCGCCCTCCTCGGTGCCAAACATCATGTTGTCCAGACGGTAGTCTCCATGCGTGACACAGCAGGGCGGCGTCCATGTGCGCCGCCAATCACTGAGTGAGGCGCCGAACGCCTCGCCGAGCGCGAGCGCGCTAGAGGGGAGTGAGGGCCCGTACTGCGCGGCGAAGCCCGGCCATAGGCCCTGGTACATGCTTCGAATCATTTCGTGCGACTGTGCGTCATCGAATTGGCCCAGCCACTCAATGTCCGCCAGCGTCGGGTCGCCCCAACGAGGAGCGTGCAGTCCTGCAAGCTGATCCATCGCCAGCATCGCCTCGTCGAGGCTGCATCCAGCGAGTTGATCACCTTGTACTGCGGGGCGAAGATCCTCAAATAGCAGCACGAAGTCGCAGGTTTCCAGATCGATGTCAGCGAGATAGCAGGCGGGAACGCGGACATCCACTGTGCCTGCGATCTCTTGGTAAAACCGAACTTCGTGTTCGTACAGGCGCAGCGCCTTCGCCGTCGCTCGCCTCTGCGGTTCCGGCGAAGGAAACTTACCCACCACACTCGTAGGCGCGTCAGGTGCGGGTCTGTCGTACGTGAGCGAGAACGCGACGTTCTGCCCGATCAGCCCCGTCCCAATCTGCTGGCGCTCAACCTGAGTCACGGCTGCCTCACCCAGCACACCGGTGTACTGAAGCACCTTCGTGAACCAGCGGCCGTCCGCCATTGAGGGATCGGCAACCAGCCTTGGCTTTGCCATTCCTTCAGCCATCAATTGACATCTACGCCGCCAGCCAAGCCGGTCAATCTCCTTGGCGCACGCGGGCAGATCACGACCGGCTCGAGAATCCCGATGCCCTCACGCCAGCGGGCGTCAAACGACCACGTCTCGCGGGAGGCGCCGCCAGGGATGCGGAATACGTTTTGGACGGCTATCTCCGCCGCCTGCGGGAGACGGCTCCTGAGATACTCAGCGATTCGCTCTGCCTGCAGCATGCGCAACCAAAAATGGTGGGCCCGGGAGGATTCGAACCTCCAACCAACCGGTTATGAGCCGGTCGCTCTGCCCTTGAGC
Organism: uncultured Dehalococcoidia bacterium; assembly: GCA_964649215.1. Lineage (GTDB taxonomy): Bacteria > Chloroflexota > Dehalococcoidia > SM23-28-2 > RBG-16-64-32 > JADFNQ01. The sequence continues at coordinate 85,080 of CAZYOV010000002.1, read as the reverse complement.
TACGGGCCCGCACCGCCTGAATTGTATAACCGTAGATGAGGTCCTTCAACAGCGGCTGCTCACGGTGTGAAAGAATTCTGATTCCTGTAACAACACATTTCCGGATAGCGTCTGAATCTGTGGATTCAAGCCATAAAGTCAGCCTAGGTAAATTACACACGCGTTTACTGAAGTCAGCATGACTAAACCAAGCGATTATGGTCCTGTCGAGGCCCTAGAGGTCTCGACCAGCAGCGACGCAAAACAGTCTCGCGGTACCCGCTGGATGCTGCGAATCGTTGGAGCAGGCGTTCTGCTGGTCGGTTGGCTTGCGGTTAGCCTTCAGGATATCGGCCAGATAGCGTTCGTCGTCAATACGATAGTGTTCCTGGCCATGGCGCTCTACGCCTTCACTGCAGCCGCCGCGTTGCGCTCAGACGCCGTCAAAGAGGAGAGAAGGCTGCGGCTCCGCTTGCTGGTCCACAACATGGAGTTAGAGAGCATCTCCATGCGAGATGAACTTACTCGGCTGTTCAACCGCCGCTACCTGTTCGAGCGTCTGGAGCAAGAACTAAACACGTCGGAGGGCTTCCAGCGTCCGCTCGCCTTCATCGCTATCGAGCTGAAACCCGTCAATCATGTCAACCATACCTACGGATACGCCGTCGGTGACCAGCTTCTCGTCGCATTCGGTCAACTCCTGATCGACACCACACGCGCCACGGACATACCCGCCCGGATGACCGGGAACAAATTCGGCGTCATCCTTCCAGACACATCCAAGCGGGGCGCCTATACGATGATCGAACGTCTGGATCGCTCCATCGCCACAACACCGTTGACGGAAGATGCGAAGCTGGAACCCGCGATCGTGGCCTCGTTCGGCGTGTCCGGCTACCCGTGGGGTAGCGATACTATAGACGCGATCGTGCAGCAGGCGGAGAACGAAATAGCCGCGCAGTCCGGGCCGGATAGCGAGCAGGGGCCAGCGATGGATCTCCCCAAGGCGTCTCGGCGCCCGGGGCACAACGTTTTCAAACCGAAAGTCCACCAGACATGAAGCCTCAGCACGGCAACACACTC
>CAZYOV010000002.1:0-84008 GCA_964649215.1 uncultured Dehalococcoidia bacterium | reverse complement strand
CCCGACCCCCTCCGCGAGTTGTTCATCGTCAAGCATTGGGTGCAGGTTGGAGTCTACCTGGCTATCACCCTGCCCCTTGTCCCGTACTACTACTTCCTGGCTTTCAACACCCTCCAGCTCTCCGTCTGGTACGGCGTGGCCCTGACCATCTCCACGGCCGCCATTGAAGGCACCTTCTGGTATATGAAGAAGCTCCGCAAGCAGAGCGCCTATCCCAATATCCTCGCCATAAAACTTGGTAGCGCCCAGGACCTGCGGGAGGCCTGCGATCTCTCCACCCGCCTCGTCGCCGATTGGCTGAACGCCCGTGGTGCGGTCCTTGCCTGGCTGGACGAGGAGACGCATACCATTCCGGTGTGCAGCTATGGCCTGTCACTGGAGTTCCTCGGTGTAGGGGCTGTCGCCCTCAATGGTGCACCATTCGGTGCCGATATCATGAACGGTAGAGCCGTCCTCCTCGAGACAAAAGATGTCCCCCACTGGGCCGGCCTCTCAGACCAGCAGTGCTGGGTTGCAGCCGTGCCCCTCACCGCTCTGGATCGTGTAATTGCGGTGCTTTTCGTAATCGCCGACCGCTCCTCGAGCGACCTGCGCGATCGCAAGCTCCTGGAGTCGATGGGCGTTGTGATCGGCCTTTCCCTCGAGAACCTCCGCCTGGCCAGCCGGGAGTATCAGTCCATCATGCAGGTGCTCTGTAACGCCCTGGACATGCGCGATAGCGCCACTCAGGGCCATTCCCAGCGTGTCGCCCGCATGGCCGGGCTGGTGGCCGAGGAGGTGGGACTGCCCAAGCCTGATGTTAAGCGGATCGAGCAGGCCGCTGCCCTGCACGACATCGGAAAGATCGGCGTCGCTGACGCGGTGCTGACCAAAGCCGGCCCGCTCACAGACGACGAGTGGGTGGAGATGCGGCGTCATCCCCGTCTTGGCTACGAGCTCGTGGCTGGCATTGAGGCGCTGCAGCACGCTGCCGAGATTGTCCACTCTCACCATGAGCACCACGATGGTAACGGTTACCCCCGTGGCCTTCAGGGTGAAGACATCCCGATCGGCGCACGCATCTTCTCCGTCGTCGACTCCTATGACGCTATGACTTCCCACCGCCCATACCGCCGTGCCCGCTCCCACCAGGATGCTATCGATGAAATCGTCCGCAACTCCGGCACCCAGTTCGACCCCGAAGCGGTGCATGCCTTCCTGAAGGTGGAGCGCTCCGGACTCATCGCCCCCCACGACTCTCCTGACTCTAGGGATGCTGTCGCAGCGGATGGCCGCGTCCCGACCATCGGCGAGCCTTGGGGTGCCAGCGGCTCATCCTAAATCCCAAGGGACGCAATCGCACGGCTAGACCACCCCGTGCTTGCCCACCAGTACCTACTCTCCCAGGAACTCCGTGACGACTTCCAGGAACCGGTTCAGCTGGTCATGATGTACCCAGTGGCCCGCGTCCTGGACGGTAACGGATCGATAGTTCCGTATCGTCACCGCCCGGCCGGATTTCTCCGGGTCCGGTGCCCAGCTCTCTGCCCCTTTAATCAAGAGCACCGGCGCCTGAATCCGCGACCAAATGTCCTGGGCGTCCTCCAGGTTGAACTCATAAGGGGAACGGATACGCACATAGTTATCGAACTTCCAGGTGAGGGTGCCATCATCGTTGTCGCGGGTGCCGTGCAGCGTGAGGAAGTGCGCCATCTCGGCAGTGAGGTGTGGGTTGGCCTCCAGCATCCGGCCTGTCGCGTCCTCTACGGACGCGTACCGCCTGGGCTGGCGGCGCTCCAGCTCATGCATATGATCTATCCAGTGGCGCATGCGCAGGTGCGCTGGCTGATGCTCGATCGTCGGCGGCCCCAACCCTTCGACCGCCACCACCCCGCGCACGCGATCCGGGTACGTCCCCGCGTACTGGAGAGCGATCGCCCCGCCCAGCGAGTGGCCGATAATGGTGAGGGGGTCCTCGCCGAGTTCAGCTACCAGGGTGGCGACATCAAGTACGAACTCCGGCAGGCTGTACATGCTGCCTAGTGCCCAGCCACTATCACCGTGACCGCGCAGGTCTGGGGCGTAGATCGTGTAGCGGTCGCTCAGGGCGAGGGCGACACGATCCCAGTTGCGGCTGTGGTCACGGCCACCGTGGATAAGGATAAGAGGCGGCTTGCCCTCATCCCCCCAGACGGCGTAGTGTAGCTTCAGCCGTTGGGAGTGATAGTACCTGGATTCCGGCTCGCTCATCTTTCGAGCCCGCGGAGCTTCTCATGGTAATCCGGCGGTCGTTTGGGCATGTTCGGCATAGCGCCGCTATAATAGCAAAAACCCCCTATCGGAGCATTACGAATGGCGCGTCTCAAGCTGCATGTCACGCCGGGTGCCAGCGAAGAAGGTATCGCCGGCTGGCGGGGACAGTCACTGCGACTCAAGGTGCGGGCGCGGCCGGAGAAGGGCCGAGCCAACGAAGCCGTCATTCGGTTGCTTGCCAGCCACCTCGGTCTCCCCCGCGCGAGCCTCAGCATTGTGCGCGGCGCTACATCGCGAGACAAGCTGGTGAAGGTGGCCGGCCTCAGCGAAGACCAGCTTCGAACGCTACTCGGCCAATCCGCTCCTCAGCGACCGTCGCCGGGTACGCCACGACGACATGGACAAGGCCGTCGATAGCCCTAACCCCCCTCGGCAGGCCTATGCTACAATTTGAACGGAGAGAGGTTGAGAGAGGGCAACGTGGCCGATGGCGTAGTGCGCCGTTCTCCACTGTCCTACCTCTTGGTAAGGCCGACTGAGGCGCGCGGAGAGGAGCAGTAGTGGGAGGTTCCTACCGGCTGCTTCGCGTCTTCGGGATCGACATCCTCGTTCACTGGAGTTGGCTCGGCATCTTCGTCCTGCTGACGTGGTGGCTCTCCCAGGGCTTCTTCAAAGACGAGTACGGGGACTGGTCCAGTCGCCAGCGCTGGGCAGCCGCCGTGGTGTCCGCTCTGACCTTCTTCGCCTCTATCCTTCTGCATGAGCTCGCCCACTCCCTTGTGGCCAAGCGAGAAGGGCTGCCGGTAAAGAGCATCACCCTGTTCATCTTCGGCGGGGTTTCTGCCCTGGGCCGCGAGCCCGATACACCGGGGCAGGAGTTCCGCGTCGCTATCGTCGGACCTCTCGTCAGCTTCATCTTGGCTGGCGCCTTCGGAATCGCTGCCTTCGTCGCTCACCTCAGCGATGTGGGGGGCAGCCCGCCTGCCGCCGTCGCCCTATATCTGGCGATAGTCAACGGCGCGGTCGGGGTGTTCAACATGCTGCCCGGCTACCCTCTGGACGGGGGAAGGGTACTGCGGGCCGTGCTGTGGGCACGAGGACGCAACCTGCTGACTGCTACCCGGAAGGCTTCTCTGGCGGGGACGTTCCTCGCCTTCGGCCTCATCGCCTTCGGCGTATTCTCCATCCTAATAGGAAACTTCATCGGCGGCGCCTGGTTCGTCGTCATCGGCTGGTTCCTGCGCAACGTCTCGGAGGCCTCCTACCAGCAACAGCTCTTTCGCAATACCCTTGAGGGAACGAAAGTCGGCCAACTGATCAACCGCAGTTTCAACGCGGCGTCGCCGGACATGAACCTTAACACCCTGGTACAGGAGTACATGCTAGCCGACAGCCAGCGCTCCGTGCCCATAGTGGTTGGCGTGGAGCTGCTGGGCCTGGTGACCATGCGAGATCTGAAGAGGGTGCCCAGAGATGAATGGGAGACTACGAGCGTCTTTAGGGCGATGACACCACGTGAAAAGTTGCATCACGTAGATGTCGGGGAGGAGATCACATTGGCCATGGAGATAATGGCCAAGGAGAACGTAAACCAACTCCCGGTCCTAGAGTTCGGCCGCTTCGTGGGGTTCGTCACCAGAGCCGATGTGATGCGGCTGATGCAGGTTCGCAGCGAGTTGGGTGGCGTAGGAGCCTCAGGCGACCGCTGAAAGGCGGCCTCCCTCTGAGACGTCCGCCAAAGGCGATGTTTCCCCGCTGCTGGAGCCATAATCGATATGGATAATGTCGATAGCAAGAATCTCCTTGGCCTGGGTACTGTGCGCCTGCTGGCGATACTGGCCCCGATCATCTTCGCGCTTGTCTTGGGGCTATCGACGGACCTGATCCTGGGCCCCACGCTCTCGGGCTACTGGCCGGAAGCCGTGGCGACTCTTATCGTGGCGATCGGGGCCGTGGTGTTCTCGTTCTTCATCTTCCGGCTTCTACGCACCGTCTATCTCAGAATCGATGAGCAGAACCAGAGCCTGGCACTTCTCGAGGAGAGAGAACGTATCGGCATGGACCTTCATGACGGCGCCATCCAGTCCATTTACGCCGTGGTGCTGAGGCTGGATGACATTGTCGAGCGGCTGAAGGGGAATCCGGACGAGGTAAAGCCAGAGCTTGAGAAGGCGATGGATGATCTCAACAGAGTGATTCGGGATATCCGGAGCTACATCTTTGACCTCAGGCCGGAGATCCTGCAGGGCGATCTGGAGCGCGCAATAAGGGACCTCGTGCGGGGTGTACGTGTCAACGCCTCGATAGACACAGAACTGGCCGTTGAGGGGGACCTCAACAGCGCCGTCACGGAAGATCAGGCGGTCTCCCTGTTTCGTATCGCCCAGGAGGCGCTCAGCAATGTCAGCCGTCACGCTCAAGCCAGCTCTCTTCAATTAAAGCTAACGGCGCTGCCTCAATCCGTGCGGCTGGAGATCACCGACGACGGTATTGGCTTTGACCCTCAGGCGGAAAGGCCTGAGGACAGGCGCGGATTGCGCAACATAGATGAACGCGCCCACATGCTGGGAGCGAAGCTGTCCGTGGAAAGCGTCCCGGGAAGCGGCACTCGGGTGAGTGTCGAATTTCCCGTCGACAGCGTGCGACAATAGGGCCGTGACCGATAAGACAGTCAGCATCCTTATCGTCGATGATCACGAGGTGGTGCGCATGGGCCTGCGTACCCTGCTCGAGCGCCGTCCCGGCTTCTCCGTCGTCGGCGAGGCTGCGACGGCGAAGGAGGCGGTGCGCGCCGCCTGGCAGTCCCAGCCGGACGTCGTGATCATGGACATCCGGCTGCCCGATGGGAATGGAGTCGAGGCCTGCCGCGAGATTCTGGAGACGCGGCCGGAGACCAAGGTGATTATGCTCACCTCTTACGGCGACGATGAGGCGCTGTTCGGCTCGATTATGGCGGGAGCTTCCGGCTACCTTCTCAAGCAGACCCGTGGCCAGAGCCTAGCGGAGGCGATCGAGAAAGTAGCCAAAGGCGAATCGCTACTGGATCCCGCCGTTACCCACAGGGTTCTGGAGCGAATGCGCCGCCTCGCCACCGGAGAAGGTGACGAGCTAGCCACCCTTTCGCCTCAGGAGCGGAAGATCATCACCATGATCGCAGAGGGGAAAACCAACAAGGAGATCGCCAAAGAGGTGTTCCTGAGCGACAAGACCGTCAAGAACTACGTCTCCAGCATCCTCAGAAAGCTCAACTTCCGGCGTCGCTCAGAGGCCGCCGCCTTCATCGCTGAACGCAAGGCTCGCCGTCGCGACTGAGTGCGGCGCCACGCGGAGGTGTTACAATGGGCGCCGTGATCGACGGGCGGCCATCCCCATGAGGTGACAAGATGACCGAAGCGACACTGCTATTCGGAAAGGGCACCGTCAACGTCACCCTCCCCAGCCGCACACGCCTTGTCGGTGGGAGTGACGGCGCCTCCCACGGCCCACGTCTGCAGCCTGTCGCCGACCAGGAGGCTGCCGTCCGCGATGCTTTGGCCCAACCGCTGGGCCTACCACCCATCCGCGAGCTGGTGCGTCCCGGCGCCAGCGTCCTCATAGCCTTCGACGACCCCACCGTGCCCTCCTTCGGACCCGTGCGCCGCCTGGCGATCGAGGCGATACTCGTAGAGTTAGCCGGCGCCGGCGTCCCTGAGGAGAACGTGAACCTGGTCTGCGCCAACGCCCTCCACCGCAAGTGGACCGAGACGGAGCTCGCCTCCATCCTCGGGGAAGACCTGGTCCGCCGCTTCCACTCCCGGCTCACCTGCCACGACGCCGAGGACGCCGATAACCTTACGTACCTAGGCACCACCCCTAGCGGCTACGACGTAGAGCTCCACCGCCTGGCGGTCGAGTCTGACCTGACTATTTATGTCAACGCCTCCTGTATGCTGGGGTTTAGCGGCGGTTGGAAGTCCGTCTGTGTTGGGCTCTCTACCTGGCGCTCCATCCGCTGGACGCATACGCCGGATGGAATGTCCATGTCCGTACGCGAGAACCGCATGCACAAGGTACTGGATGAGATGGGGCGTCTGGTGGAATCGCGACTGGGACATCCAGTGTTCAAGGTGGAGACGATACTGGCCAACCCGACGACGATCGGTCGTATCTGGGCGGGCAGCGTGGTGGAGACCCGGGCCGCCGTCCTGCAAGAGCAAACGTCGATGTACAAGCCGAGGCGCAGCGAGTCTCAGCCGGCGGACATCGTCGTCTACGGCCTGCCCAACTGGAGCCCCTACGCCACCTTCGCCCGCATGAACCCGCTGCTGACGCTAGTCTCGTCCGGACTAGGATACCTGGGCGGATACATCGAGGCGCTGGGGAAGCCGGGTTGCACCGTCATTATGGCCACCCCCTGTCCCGACGACTGGGACTTGGAGCACCATCCCGCCCACGCTGACGTCTGGGAGCGCGTACTGCCTCAGACGCAAGACCCCTACGAGATCAGCGAACGCTTCGTCGATGAGTACGCCACTCATCCCGGCTTCATCGAGCGCTATCGCTTTGGCGTCGCCTACCACCCCGTGCACGCCATTCTGGCCACTCATCCGCTGAAACGCCTGAAGCACGCCGGGCGCGTCTTCGTAGCCGGCGCCGAGGACCCCGCCGTTCCGCGACACGTTGGCTTCACCCCCACCGCCACCGTTGAGGAGGCGATAGCGGAGGCGGAACGCATTCACGGGCGCGACTGCTCTATCGCTTGCATCCAGCAGTTCCCCGGCTGGTAGCCCGTAGCGAAGCGGGAAAACCAGAGCGAGCGTATACCACCATAGGGCAGAGATGCGGGTGACCACCCGCGGAGACCTGCCCGAAAAGACCGCCGCTGCCTGACTAGATGGGGGCCGCGTCGCCTGTATAATGGAAAGAGGTATCCTCCCCCGCGGCCTCGGTTTCATCTGTGCGAGCGGATAGGGTATTGAGTTGCGATGCTAAATGGAGGCAGGGATGGCTAAGAACCCGTTACTGGAGATCAGCGAGCATGGCCAGAGTGTCTGGCAAGACTACATCCGCCGCAAGCAGACTCTCTCTGGCGAATTGGAGAAGCTGATCGCCGAGGACGGGCTGCGAGGCCAGACGTCGAACCCCACTTACTTTGAGAAGGCGATCGCCGGCAGCAACGACTACGATGACGCCCTCAAGGCCCTCACCCAGCAAGGAAAAGATGTCGACGGCATCTACGAGGCGCTGGCGGTCGAGGACATCCAGGCGGCGACCGACCTCTTCCGCCCCGTCTACGACTCGCTGCAGGGAGCCGATGGCTTCGTAAGCCTGGAGGTCTCTCCCGAGCTCGCGCACGATACTCAGGCGACGATCGTGCAGGCGCGCCACCTGTTCGCTGCCGTCGATAGGCCCAACGTGATGATCAAAGTGCCCGGCACGCCCGCCGGCACACCCGCCATCGAGCAGCTCATCAGTGAAGGCATCAACATCAACGTTACGCTCCTGTTCTCGCTGGAGGCGTATGAGCAGGCCGCCAACGCCTACATCGCCGGACTGGAGAGATACGCCGACGGAAACGGCGACCTCTCCCGCCTCGCCTCGGTGGCCAGCTTCTTCCTGAGCCGTGTCGATACCATGGTGGACCGCAAGCTGGAGACGCTTATCCGAGAGACGGAGGACTCCGCTGCCAAAGTGGAGATGGAGTCGCTTCTGGGGAAGACGGCCGTCGCCCAGGCGAAGCTCGCCTACGCCAGGTTCAAGTCGCTGTTCGGAAGCCCGCGCTTTAAGGCTCTCGAGGAGAAGGGTGCCCGCGTCCAGAGGCCGTTGTGGGCCAGCACCGGCGCCAAGAACCCCAACTATAGCGACGTCATGTACATCGAACCGCTCATCGGACCCGACACGGTCAATACCGTGCCGCCGGCCACCATGGACGCCTTCCGTGACCACGGGTTCGTGGCGGCTACCCTGGAGAAGGGTCTGGAGGAAGCGCAGGCCACTTTGGCAGCGCTGGCCAAGTTCGGTATTGACATGGATGAGGTGACTGATCAACTGCTGGACGACGGCGTCAGGCTCTTCGCCAACTCATTCCGCGAGTTGATGGCGTGCATCTCCGCTCAGCGGACAGCTATTCTCGCTCCGGCCGGCTGACGCGGCCGGAGCGCCAAGATACGATGACGATTGAGGAGACAGTAGAGAACCCCCTTAGGGTGGGCATGCGTAGCCAGCGCACGCCGGAGCCGAATACGCTGGTCATCTTCGGCGCCAGCGGCGACCTTACCCAGCGGAAACTCGTCCCCGCGCTGTACGACCTCTCGCTGGAGGGGTTGCTGCCCGGCGGCTTCTCCGTCGTGGGCATGGCACGACGACCCAAGACTCACTCAGAATTCCGCTCCGAGATGAAGGGCGCGGTCGCCCAGCATTCGCGCACGAAACCGCTCCAACCCGCCGCCTGGGACGCCTTCGCGGCCAATCTCTACTACTGCCAAGCCGAATTCAACGATCCAGGAGGCTACATCCAGCTAGCCAGCATGCTACAAAAGATCGAGAGCGAGACCGGCTGTCACAACAGGCTTTACTACTTATCCACGCCTCCCGGATACTACAGCGAGATCGCCGAGCGCCTTGGCGAGGCGGGCCTCACGGCAAGCGACGACGGCTGGACGCGTATCATCGTCGAGAAGCCGTTCGGGCGTGACCTGGCCAGCGCCGCGGAGCTGAACCGTACCCTCCTCAGCGTGTTCAGCGAGGATCAAGTCTACCGCATCGACCATTACCTGGGGAAGGATACCGTCCAGAACATCCTCGTCTTCCGCTTCGCCAACGGCATTTTTGAGCCGATATGGGACCGCCGCTACATAGACCACGTTCAGATCACAATGGCCGAGAGCATCGGCATTGAGGGGCGCGGCGGCTATTACGAAAGGGCCGGCGTCATCCGCGATATTATCCAGAACCACGCCCTGCAGCTCCTCTCGCTCGCGGCGATGGAGCCTCCCGCCACTTTCGAACCTGACGCCGTCCGTGACGAGAAGGTGAAGGTGCTGCGGGCCGTCCGTCCCATCCCGCCCGAAGATGCTCAGGAGTCCACTGTTCGCGGCCAGTACGGGCCGGGCGTGATCTCCGGTCAACGAGTGGCCGGCTACCGCGAAGAGGACAGGGTGGCGGCAGACTCGGCTACGGAGACGTATCTGGCACTCAGGTTATTCATAGATAACTGGCGCTGGGCCGGGGTGCCGTTCTACATCCGCTCCGGCAAGCGCCTGCCCAAGCGAGTAACGGAGATCGCCATCATCTTCAAGCAGCCGCCGCTGGCCCTTTTTCCCACCACCGATGACAGCCGCATTGAGCCTAACGTTCTCAGCATCACCATCCAACCAGACGAGGGCATCTCGCTCAACTTCGGCTCAAAGGTGCCCGGAACTGGGGCGGCTCTACGCATCCGGCCAGTGGAGATGGACTTCCGCTATGGCACATCCTTTGGGGTCGCCGCCCCGGACGCCTACGAGCGCCTGCTGCTGGATTCGATGCTGGGAGACGCTACGCTGTTTACCCGCCGTGACGAGGTTGAGGCGGCCTGGGCGTTCGTCAACCCCATAACCGAGGGCTGGACGAACCCCAAGCCGCCGAGCTTCCCCAACTATGAGGCCGGCACCTGGGGACCTGACGAGGCGGACGAGTTCATCGAGCGCGACGGCCGCAAATGGCGGAGGCTGTAGACCGTATGGAGGTCCTTGACGAATATCGTGCGATCCTAAGCGGCGAAGCCCGCAGGGTGGATGTGCCCGCCGTTGAGAGCGAGCTTACACAGCTATGGAAGGCGGCCGCCGAGGATACCCTCGAGGGCCAGCCGGTCGTCCGTGCCTGCGTGCTCAACCTCGTTGGGTATGCCCCCAGCGACGATGTCGCCCAACACATCAACGAGGTGATCTCCCAGGTCTCCGCGCGGCATCCAAGCCGCTCCATCATCATCGTTGCCGACCCCGGCGCCAAGTCCGCTGGGCTCCGCGCCTCCATCTCGGCCCACTGCCAGATCCCGCCCGCCGGCGGCAGGCAAGTGTGCAGTGAGCAAATCACGCTTCACGCCTCCGGCGCCGCGGTGGATGAGGTCCACGGGACCGTACTGCCGCTGCTTGTGCCGGGCCTGCCCGTCTTCCTCTGGTGGCACGACGAGCCGCCCCTGGATAATCACCTGTTTCAGCAGTTGCTGGATAGCTGCGACCACCTGGTGATTGACTCCGCAGACTTTGCGCCTGAGCGCGCCGCCGACCTACTTGCGGACCTACAGCGGATCACCCAGGAAAGCGATATCGCGTTGAGCGATCTCAACTGGTCACGGCTCACCCACTGGCGTGAGCTCGTCGCCCAGTTCTTCGATGCCTCGCCCGGGCGGCAATACCTGGACCGCCTGGACGCCGTGAACGTGGAGATCGCCTCTGTTCACGGCAAGCAGCCTGACCTCACGGAGGGTCTACTCCTCATCGGTTGGCTGGCGTCGCGCTTGGGCTGGGACCTGGAGGAGGGCGCTCCGCGGTCGCGCCTGGACGCTATTTCCTTCAAGCTCAAGAGCGGTGCTGGGCCGGTGACAGTTAAGTTAACCCCGGACCCACATCACCCCGGTGAGGGGCTGCACTCGCTCTCGCTCCGGGCAGCCGGCGGCGCCGTCTTCGCCATCTCCCGTAAGGCTGACGACGAATCCTGCGGCGTCGTCAGCGCTGAGCTACCCGAGGGTAGCGGGTACTCGCGTGTCGTGCAGATGGACCTGCCCCCAGAGGCCGCACTGCTGAGCGATGAACTGGATTCGTCCGGCCACGATGCCGTGTTCGAGGAGGCGCTCGCCCAGGCCGTTCGATTCATGGACGGCGGTCAGTAGGCGGTTTTACCCCCACGCAAGGCTGATGGGCCAGCTCTCGTCTCTACAATTACGCATCTCTGAAGCCGTCCGAGAAGGCGACAATGCTCGCCGACGCCATCGACACGGACGTCAGGATTATGTCATCACAAAGTCGTATCTAGTCACCTTTTTTACTCTGAGCGTCGGCGTGCCAGCTCCTCGAGGACAAACGGATTGGTCTGACGTTCGATCCCGATCTTCGTCTCCTGCATGTGGCCGGGGAGAACCACCGTATCGTCCGGCAGCTCAAGCAGACGGTCGACGATGCTGGACATCTCCTGGCCGTAATCGCCGCCCTGTAGGTCCGTCCGCCCGATGGAGCCGCGAAACAGGGTGTCGCCGCAGAACAGCATGCCTTCCGTGTAGAAGGAGAGGCTGCCGGGGGTATGGCCGGGCGTGTGGATCACCTTCAGCTTGACGCCTTCGACCTCCACCTCGTCGCCGTCCGCCAGGAGGGCGTCCGGCTCCGGCGGCGGCTCCACCGCCCGACCCAGTAGTCCGCTGGCGGCCCCTGCCGCGCCGCGCGCGATCTCCAGCTCCTGAGGATGGAGCAGGAACCTGGCCCCGGTCGCCTCCTTGACTCCGCGGACGCCCAGGATGTGGTCAAGGTGTGCGTGGGAGTTCGCGATGAGCTTGATGTTCAACCCCATGTCGTTGGCTAGGGCCATGATCTCTTCCGGCTGGTCGCCCGGGTCGATTGCGATCCCTTCGCCTGTCCTGCGAGAGCCGATGATCCAGCAGTTTTCCGCGAAGACACCCACGACGATGCCTCGCACCATGAGTTCGCTCACCTGTGGCTCTGCCATACTAGCCCCTCAACGCACGCATAGGCGGCTTCAGCGACCTGTTCACAACGCTTGCCACTATCGGCCCTGGAACTGCGCGGCGCGCTTCTGCAGGAAGGACTGCACCCCCTCCCTGAAGTCTTCAGTCTGGAAAAGCGGCAGGAGCTGTAGGAAGACGTGATGAACGTTCGCCTCAAACGTCTCTTCCAGCCCCAAGCGCATCATCCGTTTCGTGGCCTGAACGGCGAGCGGCGCGTTGGCTGCTATCTCGGCGGCGATCTCGTGAGTGACCGGCATGAGCTGGTCTGGCTCGACGACGCGGTTAACGAGGCCCATCTCTAGCGCCTCTTCAGCGCTGAGCGTCATACCGCGAAACGCCACCTCCGCCGCCTTCGCCCAGCCGATAAGCCGCGGCAGCAACCAGCTCCCGCCGCTCTCCGGCAGAATACCCCGCTTCGTGAACACGGCTGCCAGCTTCGCTTCCGTGGAGGCGATGCGGATGTCGCAGCCGAGAGCCATGTCCAAACCGTAGCCCGCGGCCGGACCGTTCAAGGCACAGATGACGGGCTTGTCCGTAGTGTGGAGGACGATCGGCGGGCTGCCGGCAAGGTCAAAGCGGGCGTTCGCCAGACCGCCTCCGCCGTTAGCACCGATGCCGGTGCCAGCGGCGAGGTCCTTCAGGTCAAGCCCGGCGCAGAAGCCGCGTCCCGCTCCCGTAATGACGATAACGCGCACCTCACGGTTCACGTCCGAATCCCGCAAGGCCTTGCTCAGGGATTCCAGCATCGGCCCGGTGATAGCGTTCAGCCGGTCGGGCCGATTGAGGGTGATCGTCGCGACGCCGCCGGACACCTCGTACAGCAGGTCAGTGTAGTCAGACATCTTACGCCTCCTTCAGATGAAATCGCCGGTGCTACCTGAGATCCGCTAAGACCCAGCGACGCGTCGCTTTTGGCCCGCCCAGTAGGGCTCCCGCAGCTCGCGCTTGAGCACCTTACCCGTAGGATTGCGGGGGAGCGTGCCGGCGAAGTCAACCGATCGGGGTCGCTCAAATCCCCCGAGCTTATCCCGGCAGAATTCGATGACCTCCTCCTCGGTTGCCGTTGCCTCAGCGCGCAGAACAACGATCGCCTTCACCGTCTCACCCCACTGCTCGTCCGGCACGCCGATGACGGCGGCGTCGGCGATAGCTGGGTGCTTGAACAGCACGTCCTCTATCACGCGGGGGTAGATGTTCTCGCCGCCGGAGACGATCATGTCCTTTACCCTGTCCTGGAGGTAGATGTAGCCTTCGTCGTCCAGCACACCGGCGTCGCCGGTGTGCATCCAGCCGCCGCGCAGCGCCTCGGCCGACTCGTCGGGCAGGTTCCAGTAGCCCCGCATAAGCTGCGGCCCCCGGCCGATGATCTCGCCGATGGTACCGTTGGGTAGCGGATTATCGTCCTCGTCCACCACACGCACCTCCGTCCCAACGACAGGCCGCCCGGCGGAGAGGAGAAGCCCGGGCTTCTCCTTCAGCGCCAGTTTGTGGTCGGACGGCAGCAGGAAGCTGAGGACCGCCGTCGTTTCGGTCATGCCGTATCCCTGCGCGAAGTTGCACTTGAACACCTCCGCAGCCTGCTTCAACGTCTCCTCGGCGATGGGCGAGGCGCCATAAACGATGATTCGAAGGTCATCGTAGTGGCGCTGGGCGATGTCCGGCACGAAGACGAGACAGGCCTGGATCATCGCCGGCACCAGCGTGGTGTGGACTATGCGCTCCTCGCTCAATGCGCGCACGACCTCGACAGGGTTGAAGTCCTCCTGAATATAAAGGGAGCCACCGCGGCCGACGATCGAGAAGGCGGTGACGGCGGCGGCGGCGTGGTAGAGCGGCGCAACGATCAGGCTCCGCTCGCCGGGTTCGAGGTCGAACACGTAGCTGATCTGAAACAGGTTCGAGGTAACGGCACGGTGAGTGAGCACCGCCCCCTTGGGGTGGCCGGTAGTGCCGCTAGTGTACAGCTGGTATACGTCGTGCTCGTCCGTGACCATGCGATCAGGCGCTATATCGGGCTGGTCAGCCACCCAGCGGCGGTAGTCATCCCACCCTTCGGCTCCGTCGGCGTCGATAGCGATGAACCGCTCTACGGTCTTGAGCTCGCCGCGGAATCCGTCAACGATGCTGACGTAAGCCGCGGAAGCGATGAGCGTCTTAGCTTGGGCGTCGTTGATGATAAAGGCCCACTCTGGAGATGCCATCCGGTAGTTAAGAGGAACGGGCACCACGCCCGCCTTGGATGCGGCGTAAAACAGTAGGGCGTGCTCGATACTGTTCTTGGAGAGGAACGCGATCCGATCGCCGATCTGAAGCCCAGCGCCTGCGAAGGCGTTGGCTAGACGGTTCGCCTCCGTAACAGCCTCACGATAGGTGATTGTGCGGTCGCCCAACACGGCAAAGTCGGTGTCCGGGTGTTCACGGGCGTGGTAATCAAGATAATCGTGGAGTCGCATCTCTCATGCCTCCTGGTTGTGGTCGACTGTGCTCGGATGCCGATGCCTGATGGGGCGAGCCCAATGATATGTGCTCGCCTTAAGTCTGTCCAGCGGGCGCCGGGAGCGATGCCGCCGCAGACCGTGCTCAGAGCGAGATAGGGAGGCCCTTCAATCCGCGCAGTATGAAAGTCCCGCCCCACTGCAGGTTTTCCGTCTCCAGCCTCGGGTCCGGAAAGCGCCTGAGCAACGTCCGCAGGGCGATCTGTCCTTCGGCGCGGGCTAGGGGCGCGCCCAGACAGAAGTGAATCCCGTCACCGAAGGCGACATGCTCGTTTGGGTGGCGGGTAATGTCCAGCTGGTCTGGATTCTCGAACTTGGCGGGGTCACGATTGGCCGCCCCCAAGACGCAGAATGCCACCTGCCCCTTCTTGACCGGGCGGCCGTCGATCTCCATATCCTCCGCCGCTACCCGGCCAGTGGCCTGTACGGGGCCGTCGTAGCGCAGGAGTTCCTCTATCGCCGTCTGAATGAGGGAGGGGTCGTCGCGCAGCTTGCGGAGCTGGTCCGGATTACGAAGAAGGGCGAGCATCCCGTTGCCGATCAGGTTCGTCGTTGTCTCGTTCCCGGCGACCAGCAGAAGCATAGCGGTAGTCAACATCTCATCCTCGCTCAGGATCTGGCCCTGCTCCTCCGCCGCGATTAGGCCGCTGATAAGGTCATTTCCGGGCTCCTTTCGCCGTTCCTCAATCACACCACGGAAGTACTCCGTCAGCTCGTGCGCGCTCTTACGCGCGCGTTCCAGCATATCCGGTGACGTGAGGGGGCCGTTCAGGGTCAGTATGATCTCATCCGACCAATGCTTGAACTGGTCACGATCCCGCGGAGGGATGCCAAGCATCTCGGCGATAACGATGACGGGCAGCGGGTAGGCCAAATCTTGAATGATATCCATCCGGCCGGCCTCCTGGACGGCGTCTAGCCGCTCATCAACGATCTCTTGAATGCGGGGGAGCAGACCTTCCACCATGCGTGGCGTGAACGCCTTGCTTACCAGTTTACGCAGGCGTGTGTGCAGCGGCGGGTCCGAGCTTAGCATCGTCTGCGTTCGCCCGAACGCGCCGAACTCCTCCTGGATCTTTTGCGCTTGCTGGGCGAACCGGTTCTGGGCCTGGCGGCGGTCGGCGGAGAAACGGGAGTCCGTGAGCACAGCCACGACGTCGTCATAGCGGGTGAGTACCCACGTCTCCATCAGCTCGCTCCACTGGACGGGATCCTCCGCCCGTAGACGGACGTACATCGGATAAGGGTCGGCATGGACCTCCGGGATGAACGGGTTGTACTGCGTCGTAACCATGCATCACGCTCCGATTCGGCTCAGCAGATAGCGACTAGTGGCATCCTATCACGACGCCAATTAGCACGACAACCGAATCACTAGAACACTTCTGGAGCGGGCGATGGGAATCGAACCCACGACAGCCTGCTTGGAAGGCAGGCGCTCTACCACTGAGCTACGCCCGCCCGCTGCGCACTCCATTATAGACCAGCCGACTTAGATCAGGCGGTTACCCCTTCGCGGCACTGTCTGCAGTGTTCACGTCTTTGACTATTCTCTCTGGATGAACAAGAATGAGGTGCATTCAGATACAGGGAATCTGCCGCCATGACCCAAGAGCTTCCAGAAGGCACCGTCACCGTCCTGTTCACCGACGTCGTCGGCTCCACCGGCCTCGCGACCTGTCGAGGCGATGAGGCCGCGCAAGAAATCCTGCGCTGCCAGCGAACCTGGGTGCGCCTGCAGGTGATCGGCAGGTGGTTCTGAATAATGGAGGGATAACGATGTTCACCGATGCAGAAAAAGCCTATTTGCAAGGCCAGCGGCTAGCCAGGATCGCGACGGTCTCGTCTGCCCTGCAGCCGGATGTCGCCCCCGTCGGCTTCAAGTTTAAAGAGGGACGATTCTACGTCAGCGGTTACGACCTTCAGAGGACCCGCAAATACAAGAACGTACTACAGAACGACCGCGTATCATTGGTTGTGGATGACCTCGTGACGGTCGATCCTTGGACTCCCCGAGGTATCAGGATCCACGGGCATGCCGACATCGTCCCTTCCCCGGAAGAAGGCGAGCAGATCCGCATTACGCCCGACGTGAAATGGAGCTGGGGAATTAACCAGCCGGCGATAAAGGATGGCAAGGACATTATTGATAAGGCCACTCGGACCTAGAGCAAACGATTCTCACGGTTCCCCGAAGTAGCGCACCGAACACATAGAAGGAGATCGTCTATGAAAGAGCGATCGCTGCAGCGTATCACCGTCGAGGCCCCGGACCTTGTTGCCTCGATGGACCTCCACAGACGCGAGGTGTCTGAAGAGCAGATTCACAAGTTTGAAGGCTACGTGGCCGAGATTTTCGCTGCCTTCGGAATGGACCTCAACACACCGGCGACCGACATAACGCCACAACGTTTTATCCGAGCGCTGTATGATTCTACCGAAGGCTATGAGGGCGACCCCAAGCTGCTGACGGTCTTCCGAACGGAGTGCGGTGGGGGAGCAGACTGCAACTACAGCCAGGTTATCGAAGGGCCTATCCACTTCTCCGCTTTTTGTGAGCACCACGTCCTCCCTTTCTACGGGCACGCCTACGTAGGATACATCGCGCACGGGGAAATCCTGGGGATCTCCAAGCTGACCAGGCTCGTGCGGGTGTTTACCAGGCGGTTCACCGTCCAGGAGCGCATCGGCCAGCAGATCGCGGAAGCGCTGCAAGTGATGCTCCAGCCGCATGGCGTAGCGATATACATGGAGGCGCACCACCTCTGTACCCAGATGCGCGGCGTACGGGAGATAGAGCCCCAAACGCGGACGACCTTCTGGCGCGGCGCCTATGACAAAGACGCAGCGCTCCGTTCTGAGTTCCTAGCGGCGAGCGGCGCCGGCGGATGACCGAACTGACACCTCTGGAAACGCTTTTGGGGGTGGAGCAGGGAGACGATCTGCCGCTATCCGACAAACTGGCCAGCCTCTACGGACGCCTGCGGTTTCCTCCCACCGGGGACCAGTACGTCATCAGCAACTTTGTGACGACGCTCGACGGCGTGGTGGCCCTGATGGTGCCCGGCCACGAGTCCGGTGGCGCGATCAGCGGTAACAACCAGTACGACCGGCTGGTGATGGGCATACTGCGCGCCGTCTCTGACGCCGTCGTCGTCGGTGCTGGCACGCTCAGATCGGTGCCCGAACACCTCTGGACGGCCGAGTACATCTTCCCTTCGCTTGCCGACGAGTACGTGCAGCTGCGTACGAGCTTGGGCAAACCGGAGCCCCCACTGAACGTCATCGTCTCCGGCAGCGGGAACCTCGTCCCCAACTTTCGGGTCTTTCGGTCGCAGGAGGTCCCCGTCCTCATAGTTACGACACCCAGCGGCACCAAGAGGATCGAGGCGCTGTCCATGCCACGGTCCGTCAAGGTCATCGCGGTAGAGAAAGACGGACCAGTAGGCGCGGGGGCGATCCTGAATGCTACTAACGAAGCTCGTCACAGCAAAATCGTCCTGGTCGAAGGGGGGCCGATGCTGATGGGCGACTTCTTCGCAGAGCGACGTCTGCATGAGCTGTTCATCACGCTGGCGCCTCAGGTAGCGGGCCGTGACGGCTCCGTCGAGCGACCGGGACTAGTCTCGGGGAAGCGTTTCGCGCCGGACGACCCGCGCTGGGGGACGCTGGTGGGCGCGAAACGGGCGGGCGATCACCTCTTCCTGCGCTACTCGTTCATGCAAACCGATAGCTAGTCCCGTTCCCGGGTGGCGCCAGCAGGCCCTCCCACACGTCTGGACACGACTTCCAGCCTTGCCTTTTACTTCTCGCGTTCTTCTCTCACAGGATCTCCAACTCAAGTCGGTCAGCGCCTTCAACCGAAAGTATTGACGGGGTAATGTTGACGCGTTCGTGGTTGTTTCGGCGCGAAGAGTCGTAGGCAGACTGAGTGCCGTTAGTGCGCGGTTTGGCCCTATGCTTCCCTAGCCCTCTTGCCACCGCCCGGTCATGAGGGCATACTTTCTGCTTGCAGAGCATGGCCGGCTGGTGTCGAACCCGGAAGATGTCGAAGCATCCCTATCCACTCAAGGCTGGTCATGGGAAGCCCTAGAGCAACCGCGGCGAGCTATAATCACTGTTGGTAGCATGACCTGGGAACCTGAGCTCGAAGAGATCCGCCGTCGGCGCGAACGGGCCGATGAGATGGGCGGCGCCGAACGCGTCGCGCGCCACATTGCCCAGGGCCGGACTCCGGTGCGCGACCGCATTGATCAGCTGCTGGACGCTGGCTCGTTCCGAGAGATCGGCTCGCTCGCTAGCAGGGTCGAATACGACGAGAAGGGGCGCATAGTGGACTACACCCCTTCGAACTTCATTACAGGGCGGGGGACGATCAACGGTCGGCCGGTCATCATCGGATGCGACGACTTCACAGTTCGAGGTGGCGCAGCGGATGGCGCAGTCGGCAACAAGATGGGCTGGAGCGAACGAACGGCCAGGGAGCTACGGCTGCCGGTTGTGCGTCTCGTCGACGGCACCGGGGGCGGTGGAAGCGTCAAGACCACCGCGGCGCTCCGGCGTTCGTACGTACCAGCGAATCCGGACTGGGACGTCGCGGTTGGTCTGCTTTCGCAGGTACCCGTGGTCGCGGCGGCGCTAGGTCCGGTCGCCGGGCTTGGAGCGGCGCGCGTCGCAGCGTCGCACTTCTCTGTGATGGTGCGAGGATTGAGTCAGCTCTTTGTAGCCGGCCCCCCCGTCGTGTACAGAGCGTTCGGGCGCGAAGTTGAGAAGGAAGAGCTTGGAGGCTCGCATATCCATGCCCACGGCAGCGGCGCTGTCGACAACGAAGTGGAAAGTGAAGAAGCGGCCTTCGACCACATCCGGCGCTTCCTTTCCTATCTGCCTTCATCCGTTTGGGAAGCGCCGCCGCTCACCGAGGCCTTAGACGACCCGGAGCGCCGGGAGGAGGAGCTCATCTCTATCGTGCCGCGAGATCGACGAAAGGTCTACAGCCCGCGAAGAATCGTCGAGCTCATCATGGATGTTGGCTCCTTCTTCGAGGTCGCGCGACACTTCGGCCCTTCGCTCATCACGGGATTGGCCCGCCTGGACGGCATTCCCGTGGGAGTGATGGCCAACGACCCGGCGTTCTTGGCCGGCTCGATCGACGCGGCCGCCGCTGAAAAGATGATGCGGTTCGTCGATCTCTGCGATACGTTTCGCCTGCCGGTGGTGAACTTCGTGGACAACCCCGGCTTCCTCATCGGTTTCGACGCTGAGAAGCAGGGCACGATCCGAAAAGGTGTCCGGGCGCTCGCGGCCGTCTATCAGGCAACGACCCCTTGGTGCTCCATCATCGTGCGGAAGGCGTTCGGCGTTGCCGGGGCTGGCCACTCGAACCACACGCGCTCAAGCCCTCGCTACGCCTGGCCGTCCGGCGAGTGGGGCTCATTGCCGATCGAGGGCGGGGTGGAGGCTGCCTACAAGCGTCAGCTTCAGGAGGCCGATGATCCGGACAAGCTCCGCGCGGAGCTGGAGGCCAAGCTCGTTTCCCTGCGCGACCCGATCCTCACTGCAGAAGCCTTCGGCATCGAGGAGATCATCGATCCCCGTGATACCCGTCCGCTGTTGATCGAGTTCGCCCGCCGCGCCTACGAGATCGTTGAAGCCGAAGCTCGCGGACCGAAGAGCAGGGGGATGCGGCCGTAATCTGCCTCTGTGCAATACGCCGGGCCCTCCGCAGCGACACACATCTCCACGTCTTGGGCATTTCCGGTAGCCTTCGCAACGCGTCATTTAATAGCGGACTGTTGCGGGCCACGCAGGCGATCTCTCGGACGCACGTGGCCCCCTGAACAAGGGCACACTAAGTGCCGTAAGTGTGAGCCACAGCCATGCTTCAGTTTCACCGCGCCGGGCTAGCACCGAACGAATTCGTGCCAGCATGTGGGATGCTGTTCTGCGATCTCGACTACACCAGCGACCGAGCGTTCTCTACCATCCGACGGGGTGTTCACTACGGATCCTTGCAGGACCATCGTGCTGCTGCCACCTCCGTCCAGGTTTATCGCGCTGACGAGCCCGAGCCCGCCCAGATAGTTCCGAAGCTCGGCGAGGCTCATCCCTATCGAGGCCTCGCTCCGTCCGTCCACCACGACGACGTATACGAACGACTGTTCATCGATGCCGATGGCGGTCCTGGGGTGTCTGCCACTGGCGAAAGAGGTACCGTCGCTGGGTTCGCCATTCTGTAGCAGCACGTGAGAACCACCCACCATGAAGTCGACAGCCGAGAGAGGAGATGAGGTGCTGAAGCTGATGGGGCGCTCGATATTCTGCTTCATCCACTCGGTTGATTCACCCCTCGCTATCAGCACGAACTCCCCCGCCGCTAGAGGAATGTCCTCTATTGCGCCGCACGAAAATCGGTAAGCCACGTTCATCGCTGGGTCCGTCGGGGCGAACAGGGCGAAGCAGCCGTCCAGGCCTAACGAAAGCCGCTCCCCCCAGTAGGCGTTGAAGAGCGCAAGGCCGTCCCCGCCGGGGGGGCTGTTGATCGTCTCCAGGCGCTTCGTCTCGCCGGACGTGGGGTTCACGTAGACGGCGAACTCCTCCGCCGGGCCGACCCAGGAGTTGAGATCTGGATCAAGAGCGAAGACGACCCCCGCCGGCCGCGGGGTATAGACGAAATTGCTGCCAGAAACGATAGGGCCTCGAGTGAAATACTCCCCGCGGGCCAGGTTGAAGAAGTCGCTGTTGATAGAGACGAGAGTGTCCCGCGCCCGGGCAGATCTGCTTACCGTGCTGGGGATTCCCAGAAAGTCCGCCGCCGGCGCCGCGTCTAGTTGAACATCGGGATCTTGAACGTCTACGCGCGTCACGAACACGCGCACGGGCCCGGGTAGAACCTCCTCCTTGTAGCAGACCTCCTCCGTGATGATACGCCAGCCTTCGGGACAGGGCGGTGGCGGGCCAAGGACCAGAAGCTGGGCGCTGGCTTGCTGGTCGCCACTGGTAACCGTGACCTCAAAGGTTCGAGTCTCGCCGTACCATAGGTCCACCGAGATTTCTTCGCTGGGCTCCCCGCTGCTCCACTCATAAGAGTAGTCACCGGTGCCCCCGCTCACCACGGCGCGAAGCAGCGTCGGGCTCTCGTCGCTGCCTTCAATCGTTACGTAGACCGGCGGATCGGGAGTGGTGAAAGCCCATTCATTCGGAACGAATAGGTCGCCGTCGATCGATGTACCGCCCGCCGTCACTGTGTATGTCGTTGAGTAATCAACGTTGTTGTCCGGCGTCCAGGTAAGCACCAGATCGCTTTCCCACCGAACGCTTCCCGCCACATCCGGCTGGACCTCGAAGGCCTCTTCGACAGATTCTCGATCCACCGGACGCTCGAACCTGAGTCTCACAACGGGGTCAGTCGGCAGGCGGTCACCGGCAAGACTCGCCGCAATGATCTGCGGCCTGGGTCGGATCGTGAAGTCCAGAGAGAACCGTTCGACTCCCTCATGACCGAAGATGTCCTTCACGCCTTCGCTGATCGTCAGAGTGTAGGTGGTGGAGTCTACCCACGGCCCTTCTGGGATGACCCAAACCTCAGTGCCGCCGTCGGCGGATCTGTTGCTGGCCGTCGTTACCTCCACAGGAGGCTCGAGCTCTAGGTATTCGTCCCGCCAGACCACCTCCTCGTTGAAAGCAAGGACGATCGGGTTAGATGGAGCGACGTACATGAAATTGTGGTGGAGGATGGAGTCAACGCGAGCATCCACTACCCGCGGTAGGGTTATCGTTTCGAAGGTCAGTCTTTTGTCGTTCAGGACGACGGTGTAGCCGGTTTCGGGCTCGAAGAGCCGCGCTTTGTGGGGATTGATGCTCACCCTCGTCTTGGCCCAGGGAAACCGCTCGTGCCAAGGGAGCTTCGCGATGTGTTCTACCTTTAGATCTTCTTCCCCGAGCCGAACAGGGGGATAAATGCCAAGTGACTCGCGAACCTGATCCTCAGAGAGGCTGCCGCGAATCTCGATGACTATCCGGGTGTCCAGCCATGCCTTCCCTTCGGCGCCATCTACTTCCAGAAACGACTCAGCCAGAGGCTGGCGATAGATGAACGGATAGGCGAGCGTCACGAATCCGGCTGCGATGAATACCGTGACCGCCGCAGCCACTCCGAACGCCAGTCTCGACATCCCTCTTCATCCTCCTCCCCCTCACTGCCCGAATATATAGTGTGCAACCGGACCGGAAGGGAGTCCAGTGTGTTCGGAGGAGATGCGGCGGATATCGACTCCAGACTTTTCTCCTGTCTCCTACACCGGGAAGGGCAGGGGTCACTAAGTCGGCTGCAGCCTCAACATCGACTGTTTCGCGCGCGAGAAGAACGACTAGTATGGCGAGGGAGACGACATGACCTTCCCACAGAAGTCGTCGCCAGCTCGTCGAGGCGGCGGAGCGTCGTATAACCTAACTATTGAGCGATTCCGACCAACACTAAGACTTCTCAGTGTGCCGGCGTGCGGGCATCGGCCTCTGAACCCTGGTGTCACGCGGCTGGATACCCTGCCTCCGTCCAGGCCTCGAAGCCTCCGTTCAGGTTCAACAGCGGCCCGAAGCCGGCGCGCTCAAGGATCGACACGGCAGTCGCCGCGCGCTCGCCGTGGCCGCAATAGGTGACGATGGGACGGTCCTTCGCTAGCTTGTTTAGGTTTGCTTCCAGCTCACCTAGCGGCACGTGGATCGCGCCCTCAATGCGACCCGATTGCACCTCGGTCGGCTCGCGTACGTCAAGCACGGCGGCGCCGCTGAGGATCGCCTTACGGGCCTCGTGCGCGTCGACCAACGCGGACTGTTCCACAGCCTTCCCCGCCGACATCCAGGCTTCGATGCCGCCGTCGAGCCAGCCGCCGAACCGCTCATAGCCCACCAGCAGCGACTCTTCGACGACATGTTCCAGAGGCACGTCTCCTGCCACGAAGATCAGCGCCGTCTCCGGCGGCACCAGCCAGCCCAGCCACGTGGCGTAAGAGTCCCGGAACGGGATGCTGAGCGAGCCGGGGACGTGGGCTGACGCGTACGTCTCATTGGGGCGCACATCTATGATTGTGGCCTGCTCACGCGCGCGGTCGAACTCGGCGGGCGGGAGCGCGGGCGGCGGTGCTATCTCATAGGTGTGGCGTGGGCCCTGCTGATTGATGGGTCGCATTCGTGAGAAGTAGGCAGGCACTGCTGGGAAGGTGCTGGGGAACCAGCGGGCAAACTCGTCTTCCCGCTCGAACGACAGCACCGGGTTCGCGGCCCGCTCTCTGCCCAGGGTCGAGACGCGGTCACTTCCGTCGCCCACCGAGCAGAAAGATCCGCCGCCGTGCGTTGGGTAGAGCAGCGTTTCGTCCGGAAATGAGGAGAACGCCTCCATCAAGGTTTGATACTGGGCGCGCGTCAGTTCGTCCGTCAGCTGGGGCGAGATGAGATCGGTGCGGGCTGCCCCGCCGACGATGAGCGACCCGCCGCTGAAGAGCGCCGGCGGCCTTCGCTCCGAGCGAAAGGCGTAGCTCAAGTGCTCCGGCGTGTGGCCGGGCGAGGCGATGACCTCGATCTCCCCAAGGCCACTTGAGATCCGTTCGCCGGCCTTCACAGCTTGGTGGGGGAAGCGGCACTCCGCTCCTTCCGACGCGAAGATGCGCGCGCCCGTGGCCTGTCCGGCCTCCCGCGCACCTGACACGAAGTCGGCGTGGAGGTGTGTTTCAAAGATTGAGCTGATGCGCAAGCCTCGCGCTTCGGCCGCTTCTAGGTACCGGCGCACATTCCGGTCCGGGTCGAGGAGAGCGGCTTCGCCACCGCCAAGGGCAACAAGATATGAGCTGTTGCCCAGCCCTTCGTGTACAAACGGAATGACGGTCATGATAGCACCTCCGCGTGCGGCAACGCCTCCCCCGGCTGTGATCCTTGGAGCTTCATCGCTGCCAGTATACCGGACGCGGCGGTTAGCGCTGCAACTGCTTGTATAGCTATGCCGAATCCAAAAAGGTCCGCGAGTGCGCCGGCGGCGAGTGCGCCGGCGATGAACCCGGCGTCGCGCCAGAAGCGATAGACCCCTAAGGACGTGGCTCGTTCCTCTGGATGCACCGCGTCCCCAATGGCGGCGAGGAGTGTTGGATACACTAGTGCCGTCCCTACGCCGAGCAAGATCACCGCCGCCAGCCAGCCGCCGAATGTACCGCTCGCGCCTACTAGAGCGATCGCCACCGCCTGAATAAGCATGCCGCCCACGATGATGGGCTTCCGACCAATGAGGTCGCTAGCCCATCCAGTCCCAAGCTGTAAGGATCCCCACATCAGGGGATACGCCGCCGCCAGGATGCCGACGCGGTCGAGATCGAGCCCCCGGCTGACGAAGAACAGCGGGAAGATTCCCCAGGCAAGGCCGTCGTTTAGATTGTTCACGAAGCCCGCTTGGGAGACGCCGAACAGGTGCGGCTGACGCCAACTGACTTTGGCAAAGGTTTGCGTCAACGAATTCGGCGCGGGCTTTGATGTGAGCCCGCTCGATTCCAGGGCAACGAACGGGGCCGTATCCCGGACGAAGAGCGCGCTCAGCGCGAGACCGGCGGCGGCGAACGCGATGCCGAGGTAGAACGGCTCCGGCCGGAGCCCGTACTGCTCACCAATGACGCCCGTCAAGTAAGCCGCGGCCGCCAGGGAGAGATAGCCCGCCGCCTCGTTCAGCCCCAGCGCTAACCCGCGCCTGGTTGGCCCAGCCAGGTCCATCTTCATGTTCACAGTCATCGACCAGGCAAGTCCCTGGTTGACGCCTAGCAGCACGTTGGCTCCAATAACCCAGCCCCAATTTGGCGCCAAGATCAGCATCAAGGGCACCGGGAGGCCGAAGAGCCAACCAGCTATGAGCACGCTGCGACGAGAGAAGCGATCGGAGAGCCGGCCCGCGAACAGGTTGGTGATCGCCTTTGTCAGGCCGAAGGCGGCGATGAACGACACCGCCGCGGTCTTTGAGGCGATGCCGAAGTCCGCTTCTGCCAGCAGGGGCAGGATGGTACGCTCCAGCCCTATCATCCCGCCCACGAAGGCGTTGACCGCCACGAGGAGGGCGAACTGGCGCCAGTTCGCCCGCAGGCCCAGAGAGATTTTCTCGTCCGCTAGACCGCTCATCTGTTAGCTACGATGAGGGCATTCCAGGCGAGCGCTCGCGCCGGCTCCTCGAAGAGTCGACTCAGGGCGGCCGGCGATCTCGCCACTGGCGCGGCAATCTGACCGACCGTGTACCGCTGCTGGGCTACTTATTGGGTTGAGGCGTAATGCGCAAGTACGGCTTCAGCTCTTTGTAACCCTTAGGGAAGAGCTTGTCAGCCTCCTCGTTTGAGATGGCGGGCAAGACCACAACGTCTTCACCAGACTTCCAGTTCGCCGGGGTCGCCACCTTCTCGTACTCCGTGAGCTGCAGCGAGTCGATGACCCGCAGCAGTTCGCCGAAGTCACGTCCGGTCGATGCCGGATAAGTCAGCATCAGACGCACCGTCTTCTTCGGATCAATGATGAACACCGAGCGTACGGTCGCCGTCGCCTCGGCGTTCGGGTGAATCATGTCATAGAGCTCCGACACGCTGCGGTCCTCGTCTGCCAGAAGCGGAAAGTTGAGCGCCGCACCCTGGGTCTCTTCGATATCGCTCGCCCAGCCCTTGTGAGACTCTACGGGGTCCACGCTGAGGCCGATCACCTTCACGTTGCGCTTGTCGAACTCCTGCTTGAGGTGCGCAACCTGACCCAATTCGGTGGTGCACACCGGGGTAAAGTCAGCTGGGTGTGAGAATAGGACTGCCCAGCTGTCACCGATCCAATCGTGGAACGCGATCTTTCCTTCCGTTGAATCCTGTGTGAAGTCCGGGGCTTTATCGCCTAGTCGTATCGCCATGAGTTACCTCCTTAACAATGGGGCTTGCTTGCTGTGAACCAGTTCGAATCCCAGGCGAAAACGAACTGGCGCCGCAATTTTACTAAAGTCAGCTGCCAAGGGCCAGCAGATCGAGTCTATTCTGCGCCACCATGGCCTCGCCCCTGGTGCGGTCATCTTCGTCGGCGACTCGCTGGTACACTACGAGTTCGTCAAGGGCAAGGGCGTTCGATTCATCGCATTACGCCGCCTCTTCGAAGAGCATGCCAATCGTGCGCGAAAGTGACTGGCCTGTCAACCGAGCTTCAGCAAGCCTATCTGAGAACACACACTAAGTCTTGCCTAGTGTTCGACCTACGATGGCGTGTAATCTTCCTTGCGCGACCCCACGACCATCTGCTTGTCAGGTATAGCCCTACAGTCGGTGGGGAATTGCCTGACAGACAGCCCCGGAGCTTAGCGGCCACACTGAGGCCGGGCAATCTTCGCCCCCGGTAGAGCTCTTCGCGGAGTGGCGCAGGAGGATTCCATGGCCATTGACTTGAGCGAGACGAAGGAGACCGTCGATCCGCCGAAGCTGGATCTCAGCTGGCTGGACTTGGAGAACACCTGGGGCGTCCGCGCTAAGCCGGGCCGCAGGGGACTGACGTTGGAGGAGATCGAGATCGGCTCCTACGGAGATGTACCGTCCAAGACCGAGAACCAGACGATGAGGCCTCGTGGCGCTGCCGCTCGCCGCGCGGTCCCGCGGGTCGGCCACCCGTACGCGGAGAAGGCGGAGGTGTGGTCCGCCAACGCCGCAATGCTGTACGAGGAGGGCGTGCAGCGTCAGTGGTCCTCGGCCACTGATGTGCCCTGGGATGAGGTCAAGCCCTTGCCCGATGACTTAGAGCGGGCCATGTGCCAGCTCTGCACATTCCTGACTGAGATCGAGTTCATAGCCGGCGACGTGCCCGCTATGTGGCTGCCTGAGGTCAACAGCGAGTACCACGAAGTGAAGCTCTTCCTGCTAACCCAGATCATGGACGAGGCCCGGCACCTGGACGTCTTCCGTAAACGGGCGCTGGTCAACGGCGGCGGCCTTCTCAGCCAGGGGCCCGGTCTGGGGCTGCGCGCCATCATAGAGTCCAAGAACTACTCAGAGATGTCGGCCCTGATGCATGTTCTGGCCGAGGGGTTCGTCCAGTCCCTGTTTCGAATGGGCGAGTACATAGCACAGAACGAGGCTGAGAAGCGCATCTTCCGGCTGTGCGCTCAGGACGAATCCCGACATGTGGCTTACGGGGTGATGCATCTCAAGTACCTCGGGGAGGCGGAGCCCGAACGCCGCGAAGAGATCCATTACTACTTGGACCGGGCCGAAGGGGTGTTCAGCTTCGACGACAGCCCGGCGGCTGACATCCTGACAGAGGCCCTGGCGATCCTCATGGGAGGCGGCGTGCGCAACATGGACCGCGGGTTCCAGATGGCTATGGCCGTCCGGCGCAAGCAGGTCAAGGAGTACATGCAGCGGCTGAAGGTGGCCGGCTTCGGCGACCGTCGCGAGCGGATGAACCCCCTCCTCAAAGCGTTCCTGGACCCGCCAAGCAACAGCTGATAGCCGGAGAGCGCTTCGTGATGCGTGAGCGAGCAGCGGATGCCCAGCGTGACCCACGCCGCGATGATCATCGGCGCTGGCGGCCGCCTAGGCCATGACGGCCTGTTGGAGGTTGGCGTCGGCGACGGGCGAGGAAGGCCCGCCGCTAGGTAGGGCGGTCTACCCGACCAATCCCTTGACTGTCGGCGCAGCCCGCTCGTGGCGCTACACGTCGAGAGCACTAGGATGGAGCCAGCCATGAAGATCGACGGCGGTGAGATGTTCGCCAGGATGCTCGAACGTGAGGGGGTGGAGAACGTCTTCGCCCTCCACGGTGGGCACATCGATCCCATCTTTCAGGCCTGCCTTGACCATAGCATCCGCATCATCGACACGCGCCACGAGCAGGCCGCTGGCCACATGGCCGACGCCTGGACCCGCACCACCGGCCGACCTGGCGTGGCGGTGGTGACGGCAGGCCCCGGCGTCACCGATATTGTCACCGCCGTCGCCAACGCCTACATCGACTGCGTGCCCATGCTGGTCGTCGGCGGGCGACACGGCCTCGCCGAAGAGGAGCTGCTGCCCCTCCAAGAGCTTCACGGCGTCCCCATTATGCAGTCCATCACCAAATGGTCGCGCCTGGTCCGCGACCCGGAGCGCATCCCGGAGTACGTGAGCATGGCCTTTCGCCACGCCACTACCGGCCGACCGGGGCCTGTCTTCCTGGAGATACCCGCAGACGTTCTGGCCGCCCGCGTGGAGGAAGAGAAGGTGCGCCTCCCAGTGAGCTATCGCCCGGAAGCAGCGCCGGCCCCGCCCTCGGAAGCCGTCGAAAAGGCACTGGCCATCCTGTCGGAGGCGGAGCGGCCGGTCATCCTGGCCGGGCGCGGCGTCTGGTTCTCCGGCGGGAGCGACGAGCTCCGGCGGTTCGCCGAGCTCAGCGGCATCCCGGTGTGCGCGAACGGTATGACGCGGGGCGCCGTGCCGGAGGACAGCCCGCTGGGGCTCGGGAGCTTCATGGTCGCAGGCCGGGGGCTGGCCCTGGCCGGCTCTCCGGACGCGGTGCTGCTCCTGGGCGGAAGGCTGGGGTTGTTCACGGGCGGTCGTCAGTCCATCATCCCCGCCGGCGCGAAGGTGATCCAGGTAGACATCGAGGGGGAGGAGATCGGGCGAGCGCGTGATATCGACGTGGGGATCGTTGCGGACTGCCGCGAGACCCTGCGCGCCTTCATCCGAGAGGCCCGGGGGCGCTCCTTCCCCCCACGCGAGGAGTGGTTGAACAAGCTCCGCCCAGGCCACCGTTCGCGGTATGTTCGCCGACGCCCTGGACCCGGACCGGCGTCCCATTCACCCCTACCGGCTGGCCCACGAGGTCAGCGCTTTCGTGGCCGACGGCGGGGCGTTGGTGGCTGACGGTGGCGAAACGTTTGTGTGGGCGGAGCTCGCTTTCTCGGCGCGAAGACCGGGGCGCTACCTCGGCCACGGCTACCTGGGCTGCCTGGGGACGGGCATCCCCTTCGGGCTGGCGGCCAAGCTGGCCCACCCGGAGGAGCGGGTGCTGGTTCTCACCGGCGATGGCTCCGTGGGCCTCAACTTCAGCGAGTTCGATACGGCGGTGCGCCACAACCTGCCCATCGTAGTCGTCATCAACAACGATCAGGCCTGGGGGATGTGCAAGCACGAGCAAGTTGTGAGGCTGGGCAAGCACCGCGTCGTGGGCACGGAGCTGGGCCCTACCCGCTACGAGCGGGCGGCCGAGGCGTTCGGGGTCCACGCCGAATTCGTGGAGGACGGAGCCGATATCATCCCGGCCGTGGAGCGCGCCTTCGCCAGCGGCCGGCCAGCGTGCGTCAACGTCATGACCGACCCCGACGCCATCACGCCTCTCGTTCAGGCCTCGGGCCCCCGCGTGGAGCGCCCCTGGGCGGAGGCCGTCGCGCGCCGGCCGGGAGCAGCGATGCGATAGACCCAAAACGTTCTGGAGGCAAGCTCATGCATCACCTTGGGTGATGAGGCCCACCGATTTCGCGGCGGAGGTGCTCCGCCCAACCAGGAGCATGCCGGCTTAGTCGTGCTGACTGCGGGCAACCCAGGGCCGCGCCCGCCTTTGTATTCATCTCAAGGCTGTCCTCGAAGTGCGGGCTCCTGATCCACTGGCAGCGACTCTGGCACCGGCTCGGGCGCGGTCTCCTGTTCCCCTTGCAGCGGCTCCCGCACGGGCTCGGGCTCTGGTGAGCGACCCTCAAGGTTGCCGACGCCCAACCTCAGCCACAGACGGTGGAGGGGTGCCGGCGCCCACCAGTTGAGTCCGCCCATGAGCCGCATGGTGGCGGGCACCAGCAGGGCGCGTACGATAGTGGCGTCCAGGGCCACGGCAATTGCGATGCCGACGCCTAGTTGCTTTATAAAGATGACCTCGCTGGTCGCGAAGGCGCCGGTCACCACCACCAGAAGGAGGGCGGCGCTGGTGATAATCCGTCCCGTCCGCTCCAGGCCACGGGCCACGCTCGCTTCGTTATCACCGCTAGCGTCGTACTCCTCCTTGATGCGACTGAGGAGGAACACTTCGTAGTCCATGGAGAGGCCGAAGACGATAGCGAACATGAATACCGGTACAAACAGGGTAATCGCACCCACGGAGTCGAACCCAAGCAGCCCTTCCAGGTTGCCGTCCTGGAATATCAAGACAAGCGCACCATAGGCGGCGCCGAGCGACAGTACGTTCATGATCATGGCCTTGATCGGGATGACTATGGACCCGAAGGCCAGGAACAGCGCCACGAAGGTCACGAGCGCGATGAAGGCGAGGGCGAGGGGCAGCCGCGAAAAGATGGCCGATTGGGTGTCGAGGAAACTGGCGCTCTCTCCCCCCACCAGAGTACGCAGCCCGCTAGCAGGCTCAATCTCCTGGATCGCCTCCGTCGCGTCCAGCGCTTCGCTAGACAGGGGATCGGAGGTCAATACAGCGGATACAAGGGTCACATCACCTTCGGTGACACGATCGGCGAAGCCAGCCAGCGACGGGTCGAGCTGGTCGAGCGGCTGCGAGTAGAGCGTCTGATATTCCTCGGGTCCGAGGGAAGGATCGAGGTTGACGATGCTGTCAACGCGCTCCACTCCGGGGACGTCTTCAACCGCGGTGACGTATTCGAAGAGCGCTTCCACGTTCTCCGGGTCCAGGGCGTCGCTGGGGGTCTCCACGAGGATCTGCACCGGTGTCGTTTCGTTGGCGGGGAACCGTTCACCGTCGCGCAGAAGCTCAAACACCTGGCGCGGCTCTGAGCCCTGGCCAATGACGCGAGCATCGGGGCTCGTGAACTCAACCCGCAGGAACGGCACAGCGACAACGATCAGGACGGCGGCCACCGCCAGTCCCACTACCAGAGGTCGGCGCATTACCCAGTTGGCGAGCCGCGACCAGAAGGCAGAGCCGTTCCCTTCGACCCAGGCGCGGCTAATCGACAGGGAATTCACGCGCGGCCCAAGCACAGCAAGCAACGCGGGTAGGACCGTAAGCGACCAGAGCACGGCAATGATGGAAACCAGGGCGCCGCCGATGGCCATACTTCTAAGGAACACCTGCGGGAAGAAGAGAAGGCCCAGCATGCTAGCCGCCACCGCCACGCCCGAGAACGCCACCGCCTTACCCGACGTAGAGATTGTGCGAATGATCGCGGCGGTCGACTCGAGGCCGTTGCCAAGCTCCTCTCGGTAGCGGTTCACCACCAGCAGCGAGTAGTCGATCGCCAGGCCTAGGCCCAGCAGCACCACGGTGTTTAAGGCGAAGATGCTGATATCGGTTACTTGGGCTACCAGCCGCAGCAGTATGAACGTGGTGAACAGCGATAAGGCGGCGATGATCAGGGGCAGCAACGAAGCTACCAGGCTGCCAAATATTAAGATCAGGAGCACAGCGACGATGCCAAAGGCGAGCAACTCGGCCTTGCGCAGGTCCTCTTCGACCTGATCGGCGACGAATTCGAAAGTGAAGGTAGTGCCGCCGATCTGTACGGGCACCGTTGATTCGCGAAGGGCCGATTCGATGTCGGGCAAGGCCTTAGCCTTCTCGTTATCGTCGCCGTCCAGACTGATAGCAGCGAAGGTCTGGCTACGATCGAAAGACACAAAGGCCGCGTTGTCGGTGCTGTAATAGGAGTCGATGTTGACTACCCGCTCGTGCCGCGCGACGTCGTCTAGGCTCGACCTGACGGCCGTGGCGAACACGGGGTCGTCCACGGAGGTTACCTCGCCGCCGAACACGGCGACAACGTCGGCCTCGCCTAACCCCAGATCCTCGAGCAGGCGCTCCTGCACTTCGACCGAGTCGCTGGCGGGATCATCGAAGCCGCCGGCTACCAGGTCGCCGGTTACGCCTGAGCCGTAGCCCAGCCCCAGGACGACGACTGCGAGAGCCGCCGCTATGACGACGAGGCGCAGTCGAACCGCTAGACTTCCGATTTGGCTGAACATTGGGTGCCCTCCCTACTGAGTGCTCCGTCCTCTTTCGTCTAGTAACTACGTTAATCGATAGTTACTTGGTTCTCTTATAACTAGTTGCTTGACAAATGTCAAGAGGGTACCTATTCTTGAAGTGTAAAGTTTCAAGAAATCAACGGAGGCGAGAAGTTGCAGCGCACTTACAAGACCCAAGAGGCGTGCCCCGTCGCCCGCTCCCTGGACGTCATCGGGGACCGCTGGACAGTGCTCGTTCTGCGGGACCTCATACTGGGTAGAGGCAAGTTCAAGGACCTCCTAGAGTCTCTCCAGGGCATCTCCCCGAACTTGCTGGCCCAGCGCCTCAAGCTGCTGGAGGAACACGGGATCGTGGAGCGTGTCTTCTACAGCGACCATCCGCCGCGGGCCGAGTACCACCTGACGGAAAAGGGTAACGAGCTTATCCCTGTCCTCCGGGCCATCGCTGAATGGGGATACAAGCACGAGCTAGATGACGAGAAAAGAGCCCGCCCCCGTGTCCTCCACGGCCTGACTGTGCTGGGCATCAAACCCGAGTCGATTGAGCCGACACGGGCCTGAGGCTTGGACAATACTTCGGACGGCCAAGAAGATGGAACGCCGTCTGCGCCCGGAGGAGATTCGCATCGAAGGTCCGGCGGCTAAGGTCGCTCAGCTCATGCGGGCCGTGGAGATAAAGCGGGACGGTAGTGGGCGAGGAGCCAACAACTAGGCCGGGAGGTCGCAGCGTGGAATTGCAGCCCATCGACACCGACAGGCGTCACCAAGACGGCCGTAATGGGCGGGAGTCAGCCGATCAGCTCGCACTCGATGCCTACTCGCGATCCGTGATCGGAGCGGAAGAGCGCGTCGGACCCACCGTGGTGAGCGTAGGCGTCGCGAGGCGGGCACCGGAACGTCTACGACGCCGAGGCTATCCCGAACTGCAAGGCGGTGGGAGCGGCGTGATCATCGCCCCAGACGGCTATGTTCTCACGAACAGCCATGTGGTCAGGTCGGGCGAACGAATTGAGGTTCGTCTCCAGGATGGACAAACCCTCGCCGGCCGGATCCTCGGCGACGACCCTCACAGCGATTTGGCCCTTGTACAGGTTCCGGAATCCGGCCTCCCAGCGGCCGCACTGGGGGACTCTTCCTCCCTCCGTGTTGGCCAGCTAGTTATAGCCATCGGCAACCCACTCGGCTTCCAGGCCTCGGTCACTGCAGGGGTCATCAGCGCCTTGGGCCGTGCCCTTCGAGCCGAGACCGGGCGATTGATCGAGAACGTGATCCAGACCGACGCTGCGCTCAACCCCGGCAACTCAGGCGGGCCACTGGTCGATTCCCGCGGCCATGTGATCGGCATAAATACGGCGATCATCGCAGGATCGCAAGGGATCTGCTTCGCTATTCCGGTCAACACGGCAAAGTGGGTCATATCGCAACTGATCCGCGACGGTCGAGTACGAAGGGCCTATCTTGGCGTCTCTGGACAGACGGTGAACCTGAATCGCCGCGACGTTCTTAAGTATGGACTTACGACCGACACAGGTGTTCTCGTAACAGAGATCCACGAGGACACAGCGGCATCAGAGGCTGGCCTGATGCCACGGGATATCATCGTACAGATCGGCGACCTCCCGATCGCATCGCCGGATGACCTCCAGCGGGTTCTAGGTGGTCACCCTATTGGGGACTCCCTGGTGCTTCTTGCACTCCGCGGCGATCAGCGCGTATCCCTCGAGCTACGCCCGACGGAGCTTCCCGACGTTCAATGAGCTCGGACGGCTCCGATAAGCGTTGATAGGAAGGCTTCGCCGTCGGGGCTGATCGTGGCGGTAGCCATCGTCGGCGTGGCAGTAACGCCCGAAGGTAACGTAGAGCGAGCCATTGGCGTGGACGGCGACCCCGCCCGGCCAGAAAGGTCCCGCCGGCAGCGCTGGCGACTTCTTGAGTGGCTCAAGCGATTCGGGGTCGACGCGCTCGACCCACGACGTAGCATCGCTTCCGACACCGCCCAGGTGCCCATGGACGTATACCTCGCCGCGCTCGCGCGGAACGGTCATGCAAACGATCATGACGTTTCGCGAGTGGGCCGCTAGTTTCTCGCCGGGTCTAACGTCGAGCGGCGGGGTTGACCGCCTGTCAGGCGAACGACTTCGCGATCCCAGCCAGGCGGTCGAGGGTCGGGAGGGTTTGTTCGGGCGGCTCGGAAGCGAGCCAGAAGACGCACCGCTCGACGCCGACCTCCAGGTACTTCTCGACCACTTCCTTCTCCCCGCGTACTCCGTACGCCGTGACCGGGATGGGTTCGCGTCCGGCCTTTTCAGCGAGCCGGTTGAGCTCGGGGATCTGTTGGGACAGCACAGGGGGCGGCATCAACGGAAGCCAACCGTCACCGTACTCAACGACGCGATTGAGCGTATGCGGGCCGTAGCCGCCGACCAGTATGGGCGGATGGGGCTTCTGAACGGGCTTCGGCCATGACCAGATCGGGTCAAAGTCCACGAACGCTCCGTGGTGCTCGGCATCGTCGTTAGCCCAAATCGCCTTCATTGCCATGACGCGGTCGCGCATCAGCTTCCAGCGACTGCTGGGGGCGGTCCCGTGGTTCTCCATCTCCTCGACGTTCCATCCGGCGCCGACCCCGAAGATGAAGCGACCTCCCGAGATCATATCGAGGCTCGCCACCTCTTTCGCCGTGGTTATGGGGTCGCGCTCGATGATGAGGCAGATGCCAGTAGCCAGCTTGATGCGGCTCGTGACCGCGGCGGCGGCAGCCAGCGCCACGAACGGGTCATGGGCGTGCCAGTACTCCTTGGGGAGATCGCCCATGCCCGGGTAGGGGGTCTTCCGGCTGGTTGGGATATGGGTGTGCTCCGGGAAGAAGAGCGACTCGAAGCCGCGCTCCTCTGCCGCCCTTGCGAGCTCCACCGGCTGGATGGAGTAGTCCGTTGGAAACATCTGGAGACCGAAGTGGGTCATCTCACTCCTCACTGCTACACTTTACAGCCCTGCGCTGCACGGTAGTAGGTGGCCCTCCTAGCAGGAGAAGCATAGCGCCGTGGGGGAGTAGACGTCAAAGGACATGGGGTGCGTTCGACCGCTCATCCGGCTCGTGTATAGTCAACTGGGAGGTAACCAAATGAAAGTAATCGAAGTCGCTGGCGACGCGGCCCGGCCGGGTGGGAACGAACACTTTGTTGGACAGGTGGACATCCAGCCGATACTAGGCGGCGCCGACGGCCTTGCTGTTGCCGTCGTTCGCTTTAGCCTCGGTGCCCGTACCTACTTCCACTCCCACGACGTCGTGCAGGTGCTCCACTGTATAGAGGGCACAGGCATCCTAGCGACAGAGCGGGACAGAAACACGGTCACGCCTGGAATGATCGTCCACGTCCCGGCGGACGAGCTCCACTGGCACGGGGCCACCGAGGACAGCAGCTTCGTTCACCTGTCCATCCGTCTCCCGGGTGAGAGCCGCTGGACGAAGACTGACCCGCTCGCTGCGGCGGGCTAGCACTGCCCACGGCCGCGATTGTGCGCCCGGGCGGGGCGGGTGTCAACGGTCGCGATCCGCTGAAATGGACGACAGAGGCCGCTTTTACCACGAGGCAGTACCCAGGACCTCCGGAGCACGCCACCCGGCTGACTCTAGATCAGGCGGTAACCCCTTCGCGGCACCGTCTGCAGCGGCTCTGCTCCGCCTGTCGCGATACGCAGCTTGCTCCGCAGGTTCCTCACGTGCGAGCGGATCAACTCCGAGGATCCAGTGCCTGGGAAGAACTCCCACACCTTCTCCAACAGCTCCTCCGTAGAGACGATGCTGCCGCGCCGCTGGATCAGGTAGTACATTAAGCGGAACTCTGTCGGTGTGAGCTGAACTGATGCGCTATCTCCGCGAAGCTCGTGCGAGCTCTTGTTCAGGGCTGCGTTGCCGACCATCAACACTTCCGAGCCCTTCCGCTGGGTCGAGTCCAGAGTCTTCGCCACCGCGCGGCGGATATCGTTCCCCTCACACGGCTTGGTTACGATCTCATCGCGATCTCTGTCTATGGGAAGCGAGTCCACCAGCCAGCGGGCGCTGGCGACGGTTAAAAACACCACTGGGTAGCTGCCGTTGCCGCTGCGGAGCCACATGCAGAGCTCCTTCATCTCGGCCTCACCGATAGCGCTGTCCATGATGACTACATCGACAGAAACGTTAAACAGGCTACGGATGGCCGCTCCGCAACTGTCAGCCGTGATGACCTCGTGACCGACGGAAGCGAGGGCATGCTCCGCCAGCCTCTCTGTGCTGGTATCACGTGTGACTAGCAGAACACTCGACATGGCGCTTAGGCACTCAATTAGCCTATTATATTCAGCACGAGCGGCAAGACAAGGTCGTGCTGTGTCTGGACTATTGCGAATCCTTCAATTTCGTGTACTTTGGCCAATCCTGTTGCTACTGACGGCCTTCGTCATCTTCTTCGAGTTCATCGCCGATGTTGGAGGCAGCGCCGAGCCGCAGCGATCACCGCCCCCGGCCGTACCGATGGCTTCACCCTTGCCCACGGAGGAGCCTCAGTCCAGCCCGCCGGGTCCAGCTGATAGGACTCCGGGGCCACCGCAGAGCCCGCCGGGCCGCTCACCTTAGCGATAGCAGTTCGAAAGTCAGGCTCCCATTGTCGTAGCGTACCAGCGGGCGCGTCTCCGTATCCGCGTACCACGCCCGCTGGGTGCCATCAGGGGAACGGATCTCCAGTCGCCAGGCCTCGAAAGCACCGGCCGGCACCTCTACCGTCTCCTTGCCCGTCACCTTCAGCGACTGCAATATGACCTGCGGTTTCGCAAGCGTAGCGGAGAGGACGTCCGCGTAGGTAGCCTCGTACCCCTCCCGAAAGTCGATAGTCCGCCACAGAAAGACATCCGTCCAGCTATCGTAGGAGCGCGTCGGCACAGTGATTTCGTCACGGCGGTCATCGTCCTCCGTACGCTGCACCACGAGCGCGCTGCCGTCCTGGTACTCTACCTGCCAACGCCGCGCCCCCTCCGGCCCATCGACAACCCGCTCTATCGAGCGCGGCCGCATCGTCTCGCTGTCCGCCACCGCCTCCACTTCATCGCTGAACTCCTCACTCTCGAACTCCTGTGTGAAGCGGACCTTCCCGTCCCGGAATTCGATGCGGAGGATCGCGCTGCCCCTTACCTCATCGCCATCCATGAGACGATAGCGGGCCTCTTCTGGTGCCTCCCAGGGAGTGTTCGACACGACCGTCTGGCCGGACAGGACAACCGTCTCCGACTCACAGGCAGCCACCGCGAACGCCAGCAGGGTCAGACCGACGAACAGCCGCCCCACGCGCAACGCCATCAGGCTCCCGCTGCCATCAGCGACCGTATGATCGCCACCGCCTGCTCAACATCACCGCCACCGACGCCGTAGTGCGTTACCATGCGGATGCGGCCGCCTTCGTCCAGGCAGAGAACTCGCCTCTCTTCCAGGCGGCGAACCAGTTCGCCTAGAGACCACCCCTCCACGGTGAAGTAGACCAGGTTGCTCTGCGGCGGCGGCGCCAGCGCGATGCCGGGGACGCTGGACAGGCCATCCGCCAGAACACGCGCGTTCTCGTGGTCCTCGGCCAGCCGGTCAGTCATGTTCTCCAGGGCGTACACCCCCGCCGCGGCGATAATACCGGCCTGCCGCATGCCGCCGCCCAGCATCTTGCGGTACCGTCGCGCCTCACGGATGAACTCCTCGCTGCCGCAGAGGACGGAGCCTACGGGACAGGCCAGCCCCTTGCACAGGCTGAAGGCGACGGAGTCCGCGTACTGCGCCAGCTGAGATGGGGGCGCTCCCAGGGCCAGCGCGGCGTTGAACAGCCGCGCCCCGTCCAGGTGCACTGGTAGGTCGTGCTCGTCGGCCAGGGCACGGACGGCGGCAAGATCTTCCTCATCCAGGACGCTGCCGCCGCAGAGGTTGTGCGTATTCTCGATGCAAATGAGACCCGTGGGAGGGAAATGCACATCGCGGCCGCGGACGGCGTGGCGGACCTCGGTCAGCTTCAGCCGTCCCTTTTCGTCGTTGCGGACGGTGCGCAGACCCAGCCCGCCCAAGGCGAAGGCTCCCCCCACTTCGTAGTGCACGATGTGCGACTCGTCCCCCAGGATCACCTCATTGCCGCGTTGGCAATGGGAGAGCATCGCCGTCAGGTTGCTCTGCGTACCGCTGATGGTAAAGAGGGCCGCTTCCTTCCCCATCACCTCCGCCGCCAGCGCCTCCAGCCGGTTGACCGTGGGGTCGTCCCCGAACACGTCGTCCCCCAGCTCCGCCTCCGCGATCGCTTTCCGCATCTCCGGCGGCGGCAGGGTGACGGTATCACTTCTGAGGTCAATGATCTTCATGGCTCAACAAAAAGGGCGCCGGCCTGACGCGGCGCCCCCATTTTCGTCTTGCGCCTCCGTCTAGCCTGAGCGTTCCCAGAGAGACTGGTAGGTCTCGCCCCCGCGAATGGCGGCCATCACCTCCGCCTTCTCCTCCTGCGCCAGCTCATCGAACACGGACTTGCAGGCCTCAAGCATCTGCTCGCCGCCAATGCTCACCATCCGACCTTCGATCTTGTCCCACAGGCCGGAGGCGCGGAACG
Source organism: uncultured Dehalococcoidia bacterium (assembly GCA_964649215.1). Taxonomy (GTDB): domain Bacteria; phylum Chloroflexota; class Dehalococcoidia; order SM23-28-2; family RBG-16-64-32; genus JADFNQ01. Next base: position 45,043 of record CAZYOV010000002.1, on the reverse strand, counting down.
TCTCCATCTGACGGGGCCACATGAAGGACATGATCTTGTCGGGCAGGGGCAGCCGTGGTCGCAGCTTCTTCAACGATTTGAACCGTTCTTCCACGGAGTTCGCCTTGGGGACAACGGCGACCATTGGGCCTTCGCTCTCGCTCGTGCGGGCGTCGACGAGTAGGCGCTTGTCGAGGATTGCGAAGCGCACAATCAGCACTTCGGCGGCGTCGATAACGCGGGCGACCTCCTCCAAGTCAAGTCCGTAATCGTCCATGCAGACCAATTCTACCGAGCGCCGTCAGCGAGGGTCAAACGGCGTTGTGTGCCCGCGCGCTTCCGCAGCGTCTCCAGCTTCTCGCGCGCGGCCCCGGAGTCGATGGCTGCGCGCGCCTTGGTGATGCCCTCGCCGATATCGGCCGCGCGCTCCGCCAGGTAGATGCGGAGACCGGCGTTCAGGCAGACGAGATCGCGGTGAGGGCCGGGCGTGCCTTCCAGTACCCTGACACAGACATCCGCGTTGTAGGCGGCGTCACCACCAGCCATCTCTTCCTGAGAGGCCGGCACGAGGTCGTACTCCTGCGGGTTCAGGCGGAACTCCCGCATCTCGCCGCCCGACCACTCGAAGACGCGGCATGGGCGCGAAGTCGGAGCGTCCTCGTTCCCTTCGATCCCCTGGACCAGCATTACGCGTCGGAAGCCCATCTCCTTCACCGCCCCCAGCATCTTCTCCATGTAGGGCAGGTGAGTCAGTCCGATGAGGCTATAGGAGGCCCCCGCCAGGTTGTACAGCTTCTCGATGGTGTGAATGTTGGTTCGCAGGGCGATCTCGTCGCGCACCTCATTGAGCGCATAGAGACTAGGGACGAATCGGGCGGAGCGCATGTAGCCGAAGCCGTCCTCCTCGATGCTGCTCCGCACCTCCTCCGGCCCGGCGTCCACGTCCACGCCCAGCGCCCCCAGCACGTCGCCCACGGGGATGCCGCGCTTAGGCCCCATCTCCCTTTCGCCGTGCATCACCACAGGGACGCCGCCCGCGCAAGCGACGATAGACGCCGCCGGGCTGACCACGAGGCTGCGCTTACGCCCATCGTAAGGGCTGCCGATGTCCAGCAGGCCGTCCACCCCGGGCGCGATCTGGTGGGCCTGCACGCGGATAGCATCGGCGAATCCCAGCAGCTCCTCCGCGGACTCCCCCTTGAACCGCTCGACGAGGAGGAAGCCACCTATCTGCGCCGGCGTCGCCTCTCGGCGCAGGACCATCTCCATCGCATCCCGCGCCTCCTCCCGCGTCAGATCGCGGCAGGCCTTCGGCCCCTGGCCGACCTCGCGGATGTAGAAGCGCATCCGCTCGTAGGGGGTATCATCGGCGGGGCGGTCCTTACCGTAGCCGCTCATCTCAGCCTAAGTGGCGCGCATCGATTCGGAATCAAGCCCTGCTCTCTCACACCACTCACGGTACACGAAGGGCGAGATCTCGGAGGGCTTGATCTCGCTGCGGCCTCCCCAAAACACGTTCGTATAGCTAACCGGGATCCCTACGGACTTCAGGTGCGCGTCGATCGCCGCCTTGTGCTCCATGAGCCGCGCTTTATCCGTGCCATGTGCCACGGCCATTAAGTTCACGTTCGGGAACCCGTCCCCCGCTTCACGCCAGTAGCAATGCGTCAGAATGTGGTGTCGGCCCACCTCACGCCCCGCTTCCACCTCCCGCCCAGGCGGCACCGCCCAGTGGAACAGGACGTTGTAGCGCGTGACTCGCTGCCCGTCGGCGACAGGCTTCACGTGCTCGAGAAACGTGGAGAAGCGCCCGATCGCCTTGCGTTGGCTCAGCGACTCGGCTACCTCGTAGAACGTAGACAGCGACAGCCCCGATTCCTGAGCGCGAGATTGCCAGATGTCGGGCACGATCTCTTCAGGCGAAAACTCACGTTTCATGGCGATTAGTGCCTGCCACTCGAGCTCGCTCAGCTCAATGACCCCGGTGTAGGTCACCTCAGCGAGAGGGTCAGACTTGCTGCCCGGCTCCATACCGCGGCGTCGCGTGTGGCCGACCCCGAGGACGAATAGCGCCTTCGCCGGCATCAGGCGATAGCTTTCCGCCCCGACCTGCGCCGCCAGGTAGTCAGCATGCTTCTCCATCGAATACCCTTGAGGCACCTTAAGCGTCGTCCAGAGCCTGTAATTTGACCCAGGCGTGACGGCGTCTGTAGTGCGGATCACAACGTGCCCGCTGAACGGGTCCTGCTGGAACATGAAGTCGAATGCGGCCTGCAGCCTGTCCGAAGGTACCTGCCAGGCGACCAAAGCGCCCTGGGCCAGGTTCGTCGAAAGCAGGGTCTGGCGAACTCGTCGGACGGTGCCCGCCCTCAGAAGAGCCCGAATACGCTCTATCACCACGTCCAAGTCGATGCCCGACCGCTTTGAGATCTCGCCGAGCGGATCCCGCTGGAACCCCTCCAGTCTGTCCTCGGAGACGGCGAGGATGGCGACGTTCACCGGGTCGTCAAGAGACACCGGGATCGCAGATGCGGTCGTCACGAGTAACGCTCCTCCTTCCAGGGGTCGCCTCGGATGTGGTAGCCGTACGATTCCCAGAAGCCCGGCTCTTCTTTCTCGATGAAGTCCAGTCGGCGCACCCACTTAGCGCTCTTCCAGAAGTAGAGGTGGGGTACCACAAGGCGCAGCGGCCAGCCGTGGGATGGCGTCAGCTCCTCGCCGGCATGCTTATATGCGAGGAGGACGTTCTCCTGCATGAGATCGGTGAGGGGGATGTTGGTGGTGTAGCCACCGTAGCAGTGCAACATCACCTGCTTCGCGGAAGGAAGCGGTTTGAATCGGTTGAGCAGCTCACGGAAGAGAACGCCCTCAAACCGGTTGTCCATGCGACTCCAGGAGGTGACGCAGTGTATGTCGCAGGTCACGATGGCGCTGGGCAGCGCCCGGAGCTGCTCCCAGCTGAACTCGACCTCCCGTTCGACCGCACCGGAGATGCGCAGCCGCCATGCGGGCAAGTCTATCTGCGGCGTGCCTCCGTGGGTAAGGACAGGCCAGTCCTCCACCACCTTTTGGCCCGGCGGCAGACGCTCGCCATATTTCTCTCGGTCTTTGGAGCGACGAGACAACAGGTCGAATGCCAACTGCGGATGCCTTTCTAAAGGTTGGCCGTCAGATCGAGGATAGCAACCGCCCATAGCTGGCGTCAAACCTATGCGTACCTGCACCCTATCTCGGTCGAAGAAGTCCTCCGTGCTATCATCGAAGCGATGCGCACTGCCGAGGCGATGAACACATCTACCACCACGTCTACCGCCACCTGGTTGCCGCGCGCCCTATTCCTCGGCGCCGCCTTCATCGTCGTAGCGCTGGACCAAGCCACCAAGGGGCTGGTGCGTACGTTCATGGACCGGGGCGAGACCTGGCCGGACGGATGGCCCATTCGGTTACATCATGTCACTAACACCGGCGCCGCCTTCGGCATACTGAAGGATCAGACCGGCTTCCTCATCGTCACCACCATCATCGGCCTAGCCGCGATCTATCTGTACTACCGCTACCCGCCCTTCGATCACCTGGTAGCGCCCATCGCAATTGGGATGATGCTGGGCGGCGCTATCGGTAATCTGGTGGACCGCGTTCGCCTGGGGAGAGTCACCGACTTCATAGATTTTCCGTTCTGGCCTTCCTTCAACGTCGCCGACTCCTCTATTACCATCGGCATCGCCGTCCTGCTGCTGGGGTACGTGCTGTTCGCCGAGCGCCCGCCGCCTAAAGCCGAACGTGAAGACGCTGAAGCTGACGGCTGATAGGCCGGGCGAGAGGCTGGATGTCCTTCTCGCCCGCCTTGCTGTGGAACTCTCCCGCAGCCAGGCCCGCCGCCTCATCGAGGATGGCCTGGTCACGGTGGACGGACGGCAGGAGCGACCGTCGCATCGTCTCGCCGCCGGCGCCCATGTCGTGGCCACCGTGCCGCCCGTTGAGGAAGGGAGACCGGCGGCCGAGCGCATACCACTTACGATCATCTATCAGGACGATGACATCATCGTCGTCGATAAGCCGGCCGGGCTTACCGTTCACCCCGCGCCGGGGCACCCCAGCGGGACGCTGGTCAACGCGCTCCTGGCTCTAATACCTGAACTGGCGTCTTTGCGCGACACCATACGGCCGGGGATCGTCCATCGTCTGGACAAGGACACCTCTGGACTGCTAGTCGTCGCCAAAAACGAGCGAGCACGCTCCGATCTGACGCGTCAGCTCAAGGAACGTGAGGTGCGAAAGACCTACCTGGCGCTCGTACACGGCGTCCCGCAGCCCGCCCAGGGCACTATCGAGGCGCCCATCGGCCGGCACCCCAGGAACCGGAAGAAGATGGCGGTGGTCGCCGGCGGCCGCGAGGCAGAGACGAAGTACCGAGTGCGCGAAGCGTTGGACGGTTTCGTCCTGCTGGAGGTGGAGCCCATCACGGGCCGCACCCACCAGATCCGCGTCCACCTGGCCGCCATCGGCCATCCGGTGGTCGGCGACACAGTCTACGGAAAGCGCTCGCCCCTGGTAGGGCGGCAATTCCTGCACGCCTGGCGGCTGGCGTTCGACCTGCCGTCCAGCGGCCGCCAAGTGGAGTTCGAGTCGCCCTTGCCGCCGGACCTGCGTGAGGCGCTCGCGAGCCTTCGCCCCTAGCGCTACTTCTTGCCCGCGCCGATGGGCGTCACGCCGGTCGCGTAGATGTAGATGCGGTCCCAGTGCGAGGAAGTTGAAAAGTTCTCTCCGGGGCGAAACCGCGCCAGCAGCGGCTTCTTTCCGTCCGCCCCCAGCTCCTGTACATAGCGGGCAAGAACCGCCCCATATCCCTTCAGCGGCAGCGTCTTGTAGTACCAGTGCTCCTCGCCATTGAGTAGTAGCTTTAGCGCTGGCTCCGTACGACTGAACTCTATGTACGGCAGCTCCATACCGCTGGTGTACAGCGTCTCGATGCGCTCCGGATTGACCTCGATCACGCCGTCCATGCCGAGGTTCAAGGTAGCGGCTCCGCGGCGTTGGTTCAAGAGGCATGCTCGTAGCGCTGTGACCCTGCCGCTCATTCTTGCTAGAATGAGCCCCGCCATGGCCGTCCGCGTCCGCTACGCCCCCTCCCCCACCGGCGTGCCCCACGTCGGCAACATCCGTGCCGCCCTCTTCAACTGGCTGTTCGCCCGTCACGAGGGTGGCGCCTTCATCGTTCGCCTGGAAGACACCGACCGCGCCCGCTACGTCGAGGGCTCAGAGCAGGCGATCTTCGACTCGCTGGCCTGGCTCGGTCTGGACTACGACGAGGGGCCGGACCCCGCCGACCCTAGCCGCGACATCGGCGATTACGGGCCGTACATGCAGTCCCGCCGAGTGGAGACGTACAACCGCTACGCCACTCAGCTAATCGAGGCCGGCCACGCCTACCGCTGCTACTGCACGCCGGAGCGTCTGGCTGACGTGCGCAAGGACCTGCAGCGCCGCAAGCTCCCGCCCAAGTACGACCGTAACTGTCGTGACCTCCCGGGAACCGAACGCGAAAAGCTGGAATCCCAGGCGCTGCCCTGCGTCGTCCGCTTCAGGACACCCCTCACCGGCCAGACCGCCTTCAACGACCTCGTCCGGGGCGACATCGTGTTCGAAAACGATACCCTGGACGACTTCGTGCTACTGAAGTCGGATGGGTTTCCCGTGTACCACCTCGCCAACATCGTGGACGACAACCTGATGGAGATCACACACGTCCTTCGCGGCGATGAGTGGCTCTCCAGCACTCCCCGGCACGTCCTCCTCTACCAGGCTTTCGGCTGGGAGCTGCCCACCTTCGCGCATCTGCCCATGATCTTGGGCCCCGACAAGGCCAAGCTCTCCAAACGCCACGGCGATACCTCCGTCCTGGCCTTCCGCGACCGCGGCTTCCTACCGGAGGCGCTGTTCAACTTCCTCGGCCTTCTCGGCTGGTCTCTCGACGACCACACGGAGATCATCGACCGCGAGACGTTCGTCCGCCACTTCAGCCTGGACCGCGTGTTGGCCAGCCCCGCGGTGTTCAACTTCGATAAGCTGGCCTGGATGAACGGCGTCTACATCCGCGACCTGCCCGAAGAGGAGCTGGCGGAGCGCACGGCCCCCTTCTTGGAGAAGAACCTCGGCCGGACGATAGATCGTAACCTGCTACAACCTGTCATCCCTCTTATCCGTGAGCGCGTCAAACTGCTGACCGAAACCGTGGAGATGGCTGACTTCTTCTTCCGGGAAGGAGAGCTTGAATACGATACGAAGACCTTGCTGGGAAAGAAGCTGGCCGGCGCGCCCGCCGTAGCCGCGACGGCTCTGCAGGCAGTCGTACAGCGTATCAGCCGTCTCGAACACTGGCAGCACGAGGCGCTGGAGGGTGCCATCCGTCCTCAGGCCGAGGAATTGGGGATGAAAACCGGCGAGCTGTTTGGCCTCATCCGAGTAGCGGTGACCGGCAGGACAGCGGCGCCGCCGCTATTCGAAACGATGGCCGTCCTGGGCCGCGAACGCAGCCTGGAGCGGCTGGAGTCGGCGCTGCGGCGGCTTCAAGCGGAGTCACCGGCGTAGAGTAGCGATAGCGAGCGCTTTCTTGGTATAACGAGCGCTCGCTCAGTATAACGAGCGCTCGCTATATAATGCTTGCTTTTCCCCTCAAACCTCTTGACTGCCGCCGTCCATACCCTACAATACTCATGATTTCAATTGCATGATATAGATGAAATGATTTCGAGAACAGGCAAACAGCTTCCAGCCTCGGCCGGCCTAAATCGTCCGGTGTTCATCTCGCTGCCGTTCGTTTTGGCCTGCCTGCCGGCCGCGGCTGGTTCCAACTTCGGCGTCTTGAATAAGGGGTTGCTGCTCTCCCCCGCTCAGCCTTGCCCCCGAGACGTGAGAGGCCGCCGGGGGTGATCCCACGGCGGCCTCAATATCGGCGCCCGGGCCGTCATCGCCCAAAGGGAGGGAGTTAGCTGACGGCCTGGGCGACCCCTTTCTCGTTCGTTAGCGCGCTCTAGCGCGTCCGGCTGAGCGTGCCTCTTCCTGGTCTACGGTGACATTTGCTCCGTCGGTGAGACGGCCGGTCTGCATCAGGAGCAGCGACTGGAGAGCACCCTCCACGTCGAAGTCGTCCTTCCACAGCAATCTACCCAGGCGTAATCCGTCGAAGATCGCCATGATAAGATCGGCCAGTCCTCTGGGGTCAACCTGCTCCGCGTATACGCCCTCAGATTTCGCTTTCCGGATTAGAGATTCCAGCCACTCGCGCCGCATGGACCGGCTTCCCCGCGTGATCTCGGCCAGCTTCTCATTTCGCAACGTTTCGGCCCAGATCTCCACGTTCAGCCGCGTCATGTTATCAATCTCGGGATTGCGTGCCCACTCGAAGAAGAGCGAAGACAGGGCCTCAACGGCGGAGCGCATGTCCCCGGACGCTTCGGCCGTTGACGTCAGGTCAGCAACTGTGGCCTGCGTCGTATCCTCGATAACGGCGCTTATGATCTCTTCCTTGCTGCCGAAGTAATGATAGAGGCCGCCGGGCGTGATCGCCGCCTCGTGGCAGATCTCATCTGTGGTGGTCTGGTGGAAGCCGTTGCGCAGGAAACAAGCGCGGGCGGCTACGACTATCTCCCGCCTTCGGTTCTCGATCTCCTCCGGCTTCAGCTTCGGCATACTGGCTCCCGCGCGCCATAGCGAGCGCTCGCTATACCATACGCAGCCGCCTACCGTTTGTCAATACGATGTGGCATGCTGCCGAGTGCCGGTCAGCCGACGGATAGGATTGAGCTTCTTAGTCCTCCGAGGCCGGTGGAACCTCCGGCGTCCGGTTTAGGATGTTGACGTAAACAGCCTGCAAGGAACCCTCGTCGTCACGGCTTCCCCAGATGAACACCCGGCTCCCCTCCTGAGGCGCTCCAAGCACAACCGCCTCATCTGGTATCTCGACTCGGAGGAGGCCGATCTGCCAGGCGCCGCTCTCTTCTATTCGCCTGATGGTGCCGCGAATGAGCGCCAGCCCACTGCGACCGGGCGTGAAGGTGGTGACGAGCTTCTCCAGAACGAGATGCTCGTCTATCAGGCGTCCTTCAAGGGTGACAAGGCTACCGACTTCCGGGGTTTCCGCCTCGGCAGGAGCGACTACCTCTATGCCGCTGACAGTCCAGCTCTCATCGTCCCCCGCTTCCAGCACCCCTTCAATCCGGACGATGTCCTCGTCCGCGCCGTCCGCATCGGCCAGGATCACCACCCTCTTGGCGATCACGTCCCCGTCTTCGACTACCGCCTCCACGCGGGCGCGGGCGCCTTCTGCCAGCACCCCGCCTCGGGCGTCGATCTCGGTGCTGGGTGTAACGGTGAACTGCTGACCGCCTACCACCAAATCGTTGCTGACTTCATCAGTCCTGACCGCGCCCTCAATGATTCCCTCGTAGGCCAGAAGAGCGGATGCCGCCTCATCCACATCACCCGCAGATCCCTCCACGCTGGAAGCGACGGCCTGCCCGTCGATGTCATCGACTCTTATCTCCACCCGCTGGCCCCGCTGCAGCCGGAGCTTGAGCAGAGTCCTCGCGGTGATGGCGATCCGCTGGCCAGCGATAACCACTTCGCCATCGCCCACGTCTTCCAAGGTGCCGGAGACGATGTACTGCTGATCGGGCAGTCCATCACTGACAGCCGTAACCTCAAGCGCGAGTAGCCGTCCATCGCTTCCCCTAGCGGCGACAACTCTGACCATCTGACCCGGCTCAAGCTCGTTGTCCCCTCGCGTGCGAAGATCAATCCTGACCTCAACGCCGCCCAACAGCCACACGCCCTCTGCCGCCAGCTCGGCCGATCCGCTTATGTGGATGACCCCAGCGGCGAGATCGTCGGGCCTAACGGAGCCCGGCGTGCCACTGGTCCGCAGTTGGACGTTGTGAAGAGTGGCTACGACCTCGGCGTAGTCGTCCTGTGCGGACTCCGCGAGGTCTCCCCACAACACCAGCAACAGGTCCTCCTGCTCAGCCGACTGTTCGCGTGCGCGTGCCAGCAAGGCCAGCTCATCGGGGTGGTCCTCCAAGATGCGCACGGCCCGTGCGTTACGCTCTCGGAGGGCGCTGAGGACGTTTCCCGGAATCGGCTTCCCGGCGCGCAGCATCGCCATGACCTCGTCCGTGCGCTCGTTGGACTGGTTGAGCAGCAACTCCGCCTTCCGACTATCGTCGAAGGTGAACCACACCCGCGCATCCTCCGTGAACAGCTTGACTCGATAGAGGGGACTATCGGGAAGAACGTCCTGCGATGCGTATGCGGTGCCGCCCGCAGCGCCCACGATGGCCAGCACCAAGAGGGCCGCGATCGTCAGCGGACGCAGCCAGGCGAATGAAAGCGGCGGCCTCCGCCCGAGGCGCATATCCTCCACCCGTGAGCGGAAGCGCTGCCAGGCTGCCTCCTGGACACCGGCCCGCGGCTCGTGCCGTGGCGTCATGGTCAGCCGCTGTGCCAGCGGCAGGTGTGTCCGCAACTCTTCCGCATACTGCGGATAGCGGGCCAGGCACTCCTCCAGGCTCTCGCCCACGCTCATGGCGGCCAAGCATTCGTCCAGGGCAGCGGAGAATCCCCGCGCCATCAGCGAGACTCCCCCGACATGACGCGTCGAAGCGAGTTCAGCGCCCGGTGCTGTAGCGACTTGATAGCGCCCTCACTGCGGCCAAGGACGCGGGCCACAGCAGCGTTGTCGAATCCTTCGATGAATTTGAGGACGATCACCTGCCTCTGCTCGTCCGTGAGGTACCTCAGGGCGAGTTGGAGCTGCCCCCGATCGAGAGCCCGCTCGGCCAAAGTCTGAGGCCCGATCTGCATGGCGACCAGCGGCTCAGTCAGGTTGACCTCGCCGCGCCGCTTACGGCGGCGGTGCAGATCGATCAGCCTGTTGCGGGCGATTCGGAACACCCAGGCGGAGAACGGTGTGCCCTTGAACTGGTACTTCTTAATGGACTCCAGTAGCTTGAGCATGACATCGGAGGCCAGATCCTCCGCCCCATGGATATCGCCCAACTGCAGGAATGCGTAGTTGTAAATCTTTGGGTAGTAGGTGGAGTAGAGGGAGGCCAGGGCGACATCGTCCAGCGCCTGAGCACGTTGCACCAGCTCCCACTCCCGCAAGTGGTCGCTGGGGGTGCTGGCGGCCTTTGTGCCTGCCGGCAGATCCCGGGGTTTATCCATTAGTCCTGACAAAGCCTGAATGTACATGACCGCACAACCACTAACAGAACGTGCGACGAACGACTGTAGATACGGGCCGAATTCACGAGGTTTTACTCTTCTTCTGCCAGGCCCAACAGAGCCCGGCGCGCTCGGTCGTAGCGTTCCTTCATAAGCGCCTCCCGGTAGAGCAGCGCTTTGAGCTTCGGCGGCTCCAGCCGCTCCCCGTCCAGAAGCACGCGGTGGAGGGACTGAAGCTGGGTCTGCCAGGCTGAATAGGCGTCCTGGTAGCTCCGTTTGAGCTCTTGCATGGCGTTGGTGAAAACGACTCTGTCATAGTAATGGTTACCCGCTTACACGGAAAGAGCCGGCTTCGTTGAGCGATAGCGGTAGGATGAGCAAACCTGCCTACTATCCGATGCCGGGGGCCTACAGCCAGCGAGAACGGATGTCACCGTCAATGACGATATCCACCAGGCGGGGCTCATCGGCCGCCTGCGCCTCCCGCACGGCATCGCCGATCTGGTCCGGGTGTTCGATACGTACGCCCTTGACGCCGAACGAGGCGGCGATATGCGAGAAGTCCAGCGGCGGGTCCGCGAGGTCCATAGCGACGAACTTACGGCCGGCGGCACCTTCCCCAAGGTACTCCAGCATGTTGAGCTTCAAGATGCGGTAGGAAGCGTTGTTGGCGATCACCCAGGTAACCGGTACCTTGTGGTGTGCAGCCGACCAAAGCGCCTGGATCGTGTACAGAGCGGCGCCGTCACCGATGATTGAGAGCACGGGACGATCCGGTCGCGCCAGCTTTATGCCTATCGGATTGGGCATGCCGGGGCCCAGACCGCCGCCGGTGGCGCGATAGTGCGTCCCCGGCTCCGACATCCGCATGTGGCGCATGAGATGGCCGCCGGCGGTGATCGACTCGTCGAACAGGACGGTGCCGGGAGCGATGGCGTTGGCGAGCTCCTTGGCCATACGCGCCGGGGCTATCGGAACGCTATCCCACTTCGCCTGGGCGGAAGCGTCCATCGCCTGCGCGAACTGCTGGGCCATCGCCTGCGTTGCCTGGGCGCGACGCTGGGCCGCCTCCTGGTGGGCGGGTGACAGTTGCTTCTGAAGGGCGGCCAGGAGATCCGTCAGGGCCATCTTCGGATCCGCCATTATGCCGTGCTGAACGGGCCAGCTCTTCGATATCTCCCACGGATCAAGGTCGATGTGAATAGTCGTGGCCTGCGGAGGAAAGGGCGGCTCGTTTAAGGGGAACAGGAGCGTGAGGAGCGGCGTGCCCACCGCCAGGATAACATCTGCGGCCGAAAGCTGACCTTTCAGCGCCGGCTCCGAGATGACGTTCAACAGCCCGGCGTATAGCGGGTGATCCTCCGGAAACGGTAGCTCGGCGGAGAAGGAGGCGTGAACGCGGGCTCCCAGCGCCTCCGCAATCTGCACGAGCTCCGGCACGGCGCCCGACGTGGCAACGCCGGCGCCGCAGATAATGACCGGCGATTGCGCACCTGCCAGCACCTCGGCCGCTCGCTCCACCGCCTCCGGATCCGGCCGGACGCGGGTGTTGGTGTAGGCGGTGGCGGCGATCTCAACCTCCGCCTCCTCGTCCATTACGTTAGTCGGGATCGAGAGGAAAACGGGCCCCGCTGGCGGCTCCATCGCCACTTTGAAGGCGCGGCGCAACATGATCGGGATCTCGGCGGCGTCCTCAGCCTGCGTCGCCCACTTTGTCACCGGCCCCGCCATACGCACCAGGTCACCGGCCAGGATCGGCTCCTGGGAGCCGCCGCGTTGGGGGTGCTGGCCCGCGTAGACCACCATCGGCGTGCGGGTGCGGTAGGAGTTGTACAGCATCCCCATGGCGTTGCCCAGGCCGGGGTTGATGTGAAGCTGGAGAAAGGACGGACGCCCGCTGGCTCGCGCGTAGCCGTCCGCGATCCCCACGGCAGCGGACTCGTGCAGGGCGAGGATATACTTAATCTGAGGATAGTCCTGCAGGGCGTCCTGGAACGCCTCTTCCGTCGTGCCCGGGTTGCCGAAGACATGCGTCACTCCGTCGGCGACGAGCTGGTCAAGAAAGGCGTATCGGCCGGTGAGCTTGGGCATGGCGGGACGCTCCCTTCGGGAGGAAGGATACCACAGGCCGCGCCAGGCGCACGAGGCGGCGTTGACAGCCGCCCGGCGGCGTGATAGTGGTGAGCCGTCACCCCCCGACAGTGATGGAGGACTCGAATGCGTGAGAACGCCGTAAAGAGGCTATGGCAGGAAGATAAGCCGGCGCTGGGAGGCTGGCTCTCGATCGGCAACACTTTTTCGGCCGAGGTCATGGCCGCCCAGGACCTGGATTGGCTGTGCCTGGACATGCAGCACGGCGTTATCGGCTACGACACTGCCGTGCCGATGCTACAGACGATCTCCGCCACGGGCGTCACGCCAATCGTTCGAGTCCCCTGGTGCGAGCCGGCCATGATCATGAAGATGCTGGACGCCGGCGCCTACGGCATCATCGTGCCGCTGGTTAACGACCGCGCGCAAGCGGAGGCCGCCGCCGCGGCCTGCCGCTTCCCGCCGCGGGGCATACGCAGCCACGGGCCCACGCGCGCCGCCTACTACGCCGGGTTCGACTACCTCGCCCACGCCAATGACGAGATCCTCTGCATCCCCCAGATCGAGACCGTAGAGGCGATGGAGAACCTGGACGACATCCTCAGCGTACCCGGCATCGACGTCGCCTACATCGGGCCGATGGACCTGACGATCTCCATGGGGATCACGCCTGAGCAGGACGGCGAGGTGGAGGAGTACGTGCAGGCCCGCAAGCGCGTTGTGGAGAGCTGCCACAAGCATGGCGTCGTCCCCGGCGTCCACTCCAACCCCGTCGCCGCGGCGAGGCGCATCGAGGAGGGGTTCCGGCTTGTCCGAATCACCGGCGATCACAGCGCTATGGAGCGCGCCGTGCGAGAGGACATCCGTGCCGTGCGTGAGGGTCAGGGGTAACCACCCCGGATGCAGCAAGGCGAGGCGCCTTTTGCCTCGCCTTGCACGTTCGCGCTATGGTGGCGCATACGGGATTCGAATTCCCGCCTACCCGTCACAACCAGTCAATTCTTTTCACCCTGAGCCACTTTCCGTGTCTGGAAAGGCTCCCTTTTTCACCCCCTGTCACTCCCCGTTACTCCCTCTCACTTGCTTTTGGACGACAAATGGGCGACAAGATTCGCCGGGGGGCCAAGGGGGGTTGGCCGCGAGGTTTGCACCAACCGCTAACCCCATCTACCCCCGTGCTACAATACTGGTGAACGGGGCCTGACACCTCCGCAGTTGAGCGGTTGTCAGGCCCTTTCGCTGTAGAAGCGTCAGGCCCCGTATCACTGACACAAGGAGGACGCGATGGCAGACGACGACTTTACGCAGAGCGACGCCACTCCGTCACAGGCAGCGCTCGACTCTCAGATGAAAGAGGGGAACCTCGTAGCGGCTGCTAACTACCAGGGGCGCATCGCCCTGGCCAAGACACAGGTAATGGAGGCGGTTCAAGAGGGGGCCGACAGCGCCGCAGGCAGGGAGCTACTAGGCCGACTCGACCAGATGAGCGAGTTTCCCGAAAGCGAAGATGCCGCAGACGTGTACAAGACGTTCAAGACGTTCATTAAGGGCGGGGCCGTGCCAGTCGCGCCGTCAGGTCAGAAGCCGCCGAAGCCGAAGGTCGATCTAAACAAGGCCCGCGCAGCCTACGCCAAGGGCGAGATTTCAACCTCCAAAGCGCAGGAATTGGGGATATTTTGACAATCGCTACGGAGGAGAAGAAGAAGGGCTGTTTCGTCTGTGGTGGCCTTGAGCGGGGCGACAGCTGGACATCGCTTCCCGATGAGAACAACATCGGGAGGGTAATCCACACCCCCATAACCGCAATTGACGGTAAATCCGCTGATAGAAACTTGGAGTGTTTGGAGACATTCAAGGGCCGCGTAGCGACAGCGGGACGGGAGAGGGTACGGCAAGAGCAGGAAGACCTAGCCCTTGCCGCTATGCGACGTGAGGGCAATGTCCCGCGAGTGCCGCCGCCGCCCGTTCAGCGTGGCTTTGATTGCACGGACGGAGACTGCAACCGCTTCTTTGATTCTGAGAATGGGCGCGACCTGCACCTACGGAGGGGCCACAAGTAGGATGAGTAGGGCGTTGGAGCACGTGATTATCCCCGTCGGAGCAGGTAATGGACACGCCTGATCAGATCAAGTGGGATGATTGGGAGTGGTGGGATTGTCGGCCCTTAGCTCGTGTCCCTGTTAGGCCAGCTTGGTTGCGCGTCCTGCAACGTCTTTGGCGAGTTCTGGGTCTTCCGAGAGAAGCACGTAGATGAAGCTCGCTATCGGCTGCCGCGCTCCGGAAATGCGCGCCGCTGTGCCTTGGCCCCCCATTAAGAACGCTACGGCTGTGGGGCTGATTCGCACCTTTCCCATCTTCATTCCAGTTCCGCCCTCTATCTCTAGTGCAAACTTTTTGAGCAAGGGCGGAAGTAGCTTAATGGCCGAGGCGTCATCGGATAGTATCAATGTCGTTGCTCCCTCGCACTGGCTGGCTGGATTCTAACCGGATGAACCGTTTCGCTAGTATACACCTAAAGTGAAGAGGGTATCAGCGCTCATCTTCCTCGCGTGGGTTGCGTTCCTCATTACGGTACTTGACCTCTACGCATTGAGCCAGGGTGTGAACGGGACGCTGTTCAGCGTCTCAGTAGCCACGTTAGCGGCGCTAGGCGGCGGCTTTGCGGGCTTCCGAGTAGGTAGGCGATAACGCCCATTTCGTGATGGGCTGAGGCCATGAAGTTCGGAGAGGCAGCGGAAGCGGACGCCGCCGTGCAGCAGGCAGCGCAGTTGCACGTTCACCTAGTCAACTTGGTGGAGCAAGGCTTTGAGCCGCCGCTACATATCGTCACCCTCTCAGCGACCGGGGCGATGACGCTGGGTCGCTGGGAGCAGGACGGGGCGAGAATGACGTACGCCCCCGTTACCCACCACTTCCCGCCAGGGGTAGTTATAGCCGATGACATGCACATCCTGGTGGTGGACGCCAAGGGGGAGGCAACGACGATCTACCGAGAGAAGGTAAAGGCATGAGTGACAACGGCAAGCGCGAAGTCATCCCCTGGGACGAGTGGGAGTACCCAGCGGACTTCAAGGCGGAAGCGGTAGCGATAGTCCTGGCCACCGGCAACTGCGCCGAAGCCGCCCGTGAGATGGCTAAGAGGTACCCCGAACGCTACCCCTCCCGTAACCTGATCTGGCGCTGGGCCAAAACCATAGAGCCCGAACGCTTTAACGCCCTGCAACGGGAAAGAAGCGAACGCCTCTACACTCGTAGCCTCGATCTCGCCTTGCAGTCGGCAGACAAGCTGGACGATGAGGTAGAGGCGGGTACCATCACAGGCAGGGACTTAGCCATCACCTACGGCATCGCCTCCGATAAGGTAGTGAAGATCGCCGACCTCGCCCAACGCTCTAGGGGCTCCGAGGCCACGCGAGAGCTTGCTGAGGCTATCGACCGCCTGTCGGGTCTCACTGTCCCTGAAAGAGACGCCATCATTGAGGGCAAGGTGATTATCCCCGATACCTTCCCGTCCCCCTTAGATGAGGAAGGGGACACAGGGGCCTAGGCACGGGGAAGGGTTAGCCCGCCCACACACGCAGCCCTAAAAGGGGGTTCCCCCTCCCGTCACCGGCACGGGGCAAAACGGCACCCGCGAGCAGTCATCCCGCATGCGGCCTATCTAGACCCAGATAGGAGGGCCCGCCCGTTGCCGACCAACTGCCGACACGCCAGCCTGCCCCATGCCCACGATGGGGTTTCTCTTCCCGCCCTGCCCATGCCCATGGGTGCGGGGTATTTGTAGCTCAGGGGCGAGTCTGTAGCTACCTGGCCCCCTCCCCCTACCTGGCCTAGGGGATCACGGGTTCCATGATGGCCTCTCTGTATACAGTCTAGGAAGTTCGTTTCGCGTCACAGCAGATTCCCCAAAGGCCCGTCCCCCAGAACAGAAAAGGCCCCCCGGTGAGAGGGGCCGATTCTGGCTTACCCAGCGGCGGGACGCCCTGGCAATCAACTCGTCAGTGACCGTTAACAGTTGTTGTTAGACGTCAGCAGACGAACGCGACGTCAATGTTCTCTATCTCCACTCCGGCATTGGTGACGTTGGTGAACGCTGTGACGGCACCACCGGTCGCTGCATCTGGTCCATCGACTACCATTGTGCTGTCAGGCGACAGGAGCGCCACCGTGAGGCTTGGCCCCGCCGACGCTCCGCTCACTCCGAGCGCCGCAAATGTCGAAATCGAGAACGCTAGGAGAAACATAATCGTGAGTAGCTTTCGCTTCATTCGGATACCTCCTAGTTACTAACCGTAGGGCATCCCACCGCCCGTGCGACACATTATAGACCTTCTGTCAAGTACCGTCCCGCCGGATGACTCAAGGTGGTATAATCATGCCCTCTCCTCTCGGCGTCCCGCCGTGTGAGGCTGAGGGATGGCGCAGCGGTGATGATTGGAAACCTCCTCCGCTGCGCCTGTTCCTATGGCGTCTGGTGGTATAATCATGCCTCTCGGCCCGATAGTGTGGCTCTGGGATATTGCGTAGAGCGGGCTGAGAGATGGCGCGGCGGTTGTCCTCGCAAGCACGGGTGGCCGCTGCGCCCGTTCTTTGTGGCCATGCGGCGTGCACGTCTTGGTGGTGTTGGAGGTGGGGATGGTGCTGGGCGCGGTGACGTAGTGGCCAGTACTCCAAAAGTCCATTACAGGACAGGGGGCAGTTTCCAAAGCGGCTCCAAGAGAGTATCCTATCGGCGTTAGATAAAATGACTGGGGGCGCTCATGACTAGGACTGTTTCAGTTTGGGCGGAGGAGCCCAGGCCCACTCCTCCAAATCCCCCTCCTCCAGGCCCGCGACCCGATCTGCCTGCAAGGGAAGCCCCTACTCCCGGCGCGAAGGACTTTCCCACTCCTCCCTCTCATCCCCCGCCGGCTCCACCCCAGAAGGGTCCTCCTGAACGCAAGGAATAGCGGGGTGTCAGGCTAGGACTACGCCCATCAATAGAAGGAGCACCTCTATTGATAGAGCGACTATCGAAGCCGTGGTGTACTTGCCTTTGCTGATCAGAGAGGGATCGTTTTCTTTTGCAGAGAGCGCATATTCGCGAGCCGTCCAGAGGCGAAGCTCATCGAACGAAACCGCTGTGTCGTGTAGATGTTGATCGAGAGTGGCCAGATCGGGGCGGTTGCTGCACATTTTTACTTTAGCCGCCCGAAAGGTGAAAACGGCGAGGCAAGCAAACGCTATGGCGGCTAGACTGAGAAACACTAATGAGGGTGCCTCTGCACCCTCAAAACCGCCGAGGCTGGCACCCACCCCAAGGACAATCGTGCCCGTTGCTAGGGATTGAAAGGACTTCGCGTCAAGCGACCTAACCGAATCCATCACAGCATCAAGCTTGCCACTTGCTACAGCTACGTACGTATCGTATGCGTCCGCCATGAATCAGAGTCTCCTTTCCCCTTTCCTCTGTCGAACTCATGATACTGCTCGCATTTACGTGGCTGCCAACGAGGCGCTGACTCGGCGCCCAGGGCGCTGGGAACTGATGCTCTTGTCAGCGACTCACACGTTGTCGAACTCTGTCGGTGCCTCAGACGGATAGGCCTCGACGCTAACGGCGTCAGGGTCTGAACTTGGCTCTTCCTCGGACTCTTTCTGTAGCGCCTGATCTTCGAACAGTTGCAGATACGGCTGATAGGAGAACAGGCGATTTCGCCGCCTGCCACTGGTCTCGGTTAACAGGCCGATCTCTTCGAATTGGTTCACGAGACTGTTGGCAGTGGGAGTACTAACCGTCAGGGCCTTGGCGACAAGGGATACGTTAACGATCGGTCGCTCAAAGAGATAGTCCAAGAGCCGCGGCCCGTTGAGAGTTTGGATGCGACTGGAAAGCAACTGCCGATGCGTTTCGCGCAGGTGGAGTATTTCCCTGCCGGTGTCCGTGGCTTGGTTGGCAACGCTCGCGACTCCTGCTAGGAAGAACTTGAGCCAGCCTTCCCACTCCCCGGTCTCTCTAACGGCCATAAGTCGGCTGTAGTACTCACTCCGATGCAGCTTGAGATAGTGACTCAGATAGAGCAAGGGCCGTCGCAGAACCCCTTGTTGGCATAGCAGAAAGGTTATTAGTAGCCGTCCGATTCGGCCATTGCCGTCCAAGAAAGGGTGTATCGTTTCAAATTGAGCATGAACAAGCCCTGCCTTGACGAGCACTGGTAGATGATCCGCAGCGTGAAGGAATTTTTCAAGATCATCCAGGGCCCCCATCATCTCATAAGGTGGTGGCGGAATAAATAAAGCATTCGTTAGCGTGGAACCCGGCGGGCCAATCCAATTTTGGGTGGTACGAAACTCGCCTGGAGACATTTGTCCACCCCGAACGTCGGCCATGAGGTGCTCATGAATCTCTCTAATGAGTCGCAAGGAGACAGGCAGTTCGTCCAACCGCCGGAGGCCATAGCTCAGGGCATCAATGTGGTTCACTACTTCAGTGACATCGACGGGGAGGCCCTTCCTGGCAGCGTCAGCTTCGTATTCGAGTACATCGGTCAAGGAGGCTTGAGTGCCCTCGATCTGCGAGCTAAGAACTGATTCGCGCCTTACGTACATCGCGATGAAGAGATCAGGGTTTGGGAGGACTTCTGTCGCACCATCTAGCCTTCCTAAGGCACGATCAGCTGATGACAGTGCGACCAGCATCTCGTTGTCCATAACCAGAGGTGGGTCTGGTGGCAAGGGGCTAGGGATAAAGGCTCTGTAGCCCCTTATCTGCTTGATGTATATGCCAGCACGAGCATTTTCCATGTGACTCACCAGCTCTTATTTAAGCATATGGCCGATTACTTAATCAAGGCACATCTTGATGAAAGACCCTTAACCAACACCCATGGCCCTACCGGTGCCAGGCCGGACGGCTGTAGCAGGGGCAGCGTGCACGCAGTCGGCGGCCAACGTCTGCTACGGGTGCCACTCCCCAGCGATCTCATTAGGTACGCCGGGACGTCTTCTGGGCGGTCTCTCCCAGCGGCAGGCCCGACACACCGAAACCCAGCGCCACCGCCTCAGATTCAAGCCTGCGCTATCTAAGGAATCGCGAATAGCGGCCTGCCAGCGGTCGCCGCCTATGGGCTGGTCGCAGACGTAGCAGTAAACAGTGGTGGTCACCCTTAGATGGTATCAGGGGGAGGGTCTAGGGGCGGCGGCTCAGGTACTTTTGGAGGATACGGCCTAGGCTTCCTGCTGACGGCCAGTGACACCGAGACAGGGATAGTCCAGAGGCGTACAATATCCCCGCCATGTGTCAGTCGTGTACTAGAAGGAGCAGCAAGAGATGCGAATAGGTTATGGTTTGCCCATTAGCGGGGCAGCGGCAGGTCCGGAATCTATCGCCGCGGTGGCTCGACGGGCAGAGGAGCTGGGGTACGATAGCTTATGGGTGTGGGAGCGTTTCCTGTTCCCGGTAAACCCGCAAGTTCCCTACATAGTCAGCCCGGATGGGTCCTATCCGGAGGCGTTCAAGACGGTTCTTGATCCCCTGGAGACGTTAACATACGCCGCAGCCCACACGAGCCGCGTCGCATTGGGCACCAGCGTGCTGAATATGCCCTACTACAATCCGGTACTGCTGGCGCGCCGACTTACGACGCTGGACGTCCTCTCGGGCGGTCGATTGCGCGTGGGTCTGGGCCTGGGCTGGTGCAAGGACGAGTTCGACGCCGTCGGCAGGCCGATGAAGGGGCTGGGCCGCCTGGCAGACGAGTTCATCACCGTCCTGAAGGCGATCTGGACTACGGACCCTGTGGAGTTCCACGGCGAGTTCTACCACCTGCCGAAGTCGAACATCCAGCTGAAGCCGGTGCAGAAGCCCCACCCGCCCATATACCTGGCGGCGTTCAGTCCCGGAGCGCTCAAGCGGGCTGCGACGATGGCCAACGGCTGGACACCCGTCGCCATACCCATCGACGGCATGAAGCAGATGTACGAGGGGTTGCGGAGCATGGCAAAGGAGGCCGGCCGCAATCCGGATGAGATCGAGATGATCGTCAGGGCGAACTTCAACATTACCGACGAACCCGTGGGCGAACAGCGACCCTATCCGTTCTACGGCTCGGTGGATGAGATCAAGGCCGACATCGAGGCCACGAGGGAGCTTGGAGCCGCCGAGATTTTCTTCGATCCATCCTTCTCGCCGGATGGTGAGTCGGTCGAGGGCTTCCTCTCGCGAATGGAGCAGATGAGGGAGCTGGTCTAGGCGAGCTGTCCACAGTCGATGCGTGGCTGGGCGAGACCGAGTTGCGTGGCTTCGAGGACCCTGTCCGGCTATACGAGCTGAGGTGGCGGGAAGCGGCCTAGCCCCCGTTGACACCCGCCCCGCCCAGGCGCACAATCGCGGTGGCGGACAGTGGAAGTCGCTCCACCATGAGAATCCTCCCATGGTTTGGCCCCCCAATGCAGGTAGCGACTCCTGTCCGCTCTTCGCGTCGCTTGACTGCTGTAACATCCCATCGTCAGTCGGTGTTTTACTGCTGGAGGAGGCACCACCACCAGGTTATGGTGCAGCGTTCCGCAACTGACGCGGGGGGTACGTGGTGCCTCTTCCCCATCACCACGACACAACCTTATCGGACTTGAACCGCGCTGCTCGTTACCCTGAGCCCCGTGCACGCATGCCACTTCTGCGGTTCCCCCACACCCAGCCAGTGGGCCGTCACTGCCCGCAACCGGGACGCGCCAAACGACCGCTGGCGGCGGGAGATAGTGCCTATCTGTCCACGCTGCAATAGACTACTGGACAAGGCCAGACCCGAAGGGCGCAGACTGAAGTCTACACGTGAGTGGTGGTACGCTGGGCACACCGTTGGACGGCACTTCGACTCGCCAGGCGCGAACGCGATGCAGGAGCACGTCGAATCGGAGAGGGATTAGCGGCCCCGTTGACACCCGCCCAGCCCAGGCGCACAATCGCGGCGGCAGTTGGGTCGCTGCCCTTGTGGCCCAGGGGTGACCTCAGAAGCCCCCCCCCAAGGCGGTTATCAGGGACGCTATCCGCGTTCCCTACGGATCACACAAATGAGCTGGTGTTGAAAACAACAGGCGGTGGCGCTTCCCGGGCGGCGTCCACCACACTGCCGAGGGCTTCCGGCCCGACAACGCCCCCACAGGTAGCTTGCCGGTTACGTTCGCATCGTGCGGGTACCGCCGTCCTTCGCCCGGTCGGGAACGAACACTATCGCCGTCCCCAGCAAGAAGAGGAGCGCGGCGGGAAACTGGCCGTACACATCGCCATAGTAGATACCCGCGAAGATCGCCAGCCAGCCCATCGAAGCCGCCGCCGCCAGCGGCCAGCGACGGACGAGGAGCCACAGCAGGGCCAGGAGACCCCAGACCGGGGCGATGAGCGCCCAGGACAGCGTTGTGTACTTGGTACCGTCCGCTATCGCGCCGTAAGCCATGATCCCGCTGGCCAGCGCTGCCCCCGTCAGAGCAGCGACCAGTCCGACCGCTAGCATAGGCCGGTCGAGCACGATACGACGCAGCCTGGCCGAAGTCACGCCGCTCCCTCCGTGCCCATCCCGAAGACCTCCATGGATTCATAGTAGCCTCTACGAGCAAAGCTTGCCAGGCCCAACAGCCAGGGCAGCAGCCCGGTCACCGTCCCGAAGACGAGAGAGATCCTTCGTACCATGATCCGCCTAGGTCAGCTTGAAGAGGAGCGCCGCGCCCGCCAGCACGGCGGCCAGGGCCAGCCACACTTGGCCCGCCAGCTCAGCCTCACGGTGGAGAGCGGGCCCCCGCTGCCAGCCGAACCCTCGCGTCTCCTTCGACAGCCGCCCGGCCCAGGCGCACAATCTCGGCGACCAGCGAGTCGCCGCCGGAGTCCAGCTTCGCCTAGGGCACGGGCACGGTGCGGATGTCGTCGCAGGCTTCGAAGGGCGTAGCGTCGAGCAGCTCGCCGGTGACACAGGCCTCTGTATCGCCCAACGCGATGCCGGTCTCCGGGATGCGATAGTGAGAGACCAGATCCGTAAAGCCGTCAGAGTTCACGTCCTCCAAGTGGCCCCCTTCGTCGTGAACGGGCACCGCGCCATCGGGGCCGAACGCCAGAGTGCTCACGTCTACGTCGTTGACATCGAAAGTGGCGCTGCCCAGAATGGCCACCGGGAGGAGGCCATTATTGAGCGGCCTGATCGAGTTCGGGTCGCTGCCCGGCTTGATGTCGATATCAAGCACGAGAGAAATATGGTTGGTGGCCATCAAAGATGCAGCAATGACAGCTAGGCCCACCACAACAAAGATCGGACGTATCATCTCGTCTCCCCCTTCCCTTTACCTCTTGACCGAATCTCGGCCACGACATCCACCGCCGCCCGTCGCTTTATATTTCGTTGACGGATTACAGGATAGCGTTTCCCCATCGTTTGTCAAGCCCCCCTGGAGGGTGACACGCTAAGCCCGACACGCCCCGTTGACAGCCGCCCACCCCAGGCGCACAATCGCGTCTCAGGGCGTCTGAGGGGCCAAGCCCCATCGCTAGGAGGACTTGGGAACTCAGAAGGCTCGCCGTCCGCGTCTCCTATTGTACCGTGGGCCGCGAGTGGCGTTCGGCCAAGCCATACAACGAGCTGGGGCGGTGCCTGCGTCTCTCGGTCATCTGGTGGCTTCTGACTGGCTTCTAGGGGCTAAGCTGAGTAGGCGCTTGGTATAGTTACTTGCGATCCATCGCCATTGACGATATCATGGACGCATGATACACGGGATTCCCGTGAGCCTCCTGGTTAGGGATCGAGCGCAGGCGCTCCTTGAGTTGAGGGAAGGGCTTCGCGTGTACTCGGCTCCAGAAGACTCGGACTTCTCTCCCCGCATGGAGGAGCACCTTCAGTCTGTCTTGCTAGGAGAGACGTACCGCCATGATTGGGATCCTGCCTGCGTGCGGCGGCAAGAGTTGGTCATTCATGTGACCGGAACGCCAGAGGGCGCGAGCTATCAATTCAAGGATAGTTCAGCCGCTGTCCGTGAGGTTCTCCGTCAGTCGTTCGCCAAAGATGGGCAGCCGTTTCCCGTAGAGCCAACGCCAGAAGTCGTTGCGCTTCTCGAAGCTACTCCTGACCCAGAGCGGGAAATGCTACAGAAGGCGGAAGCCGCCCTTCACGTCGCCTTTGCAGCCCAGATGCTTAGGCCGCGCCTTTCTCTCCTGAACTGGGATGAGAGCCTGGACACGCTCACTGTCCACTACTTGCGTCAGGGAGGTGGTGGGCAGTTAAGCGCCGATGCCGCCGCCGACCTTGTTGGGATGGCTGACAGGACGTTCCGATACAGGCTCGATAAACTTCGCGCCTGGGGCCTGGTGGGGGCGGCAAAGAGTCCGCCCCGAATGTTGCCGCCCTCTAGGAACTAGACCCCGCCGCCCTATCTAAAGGGCGGCAACCCCCACTCGGAAAACCCTTCCTTCTCAGACTCCCCTTGCTCGCGTGATACTCAGGTTATGGATCGTGTGAAGGGAGAAGGCCATGCCCGAACGGATGCTGCCCTTGATCGAGGTTGAGCAGCAGCTAGGTCTCACTCGGTGGTCGCTGTGGAATTGGATTCGTGACGGCAAGCTCGACGCGAAGAAGTTGCCGAACGGCCACTACCGCGTCGCCGAATCCGAGGTTGAGCGCATTCTGAACGAACGGGAATCAGTAGCCGTGTAAACAGCAAAGCCGCCCCGAAAGGCGGCTTGCCTGCGTAGCCCGACGAAAGGAAACGCGATGTACTCCAAGCATAGCACACAACCTTTTCGGTGGCCTAGCCACACCCCGACCTGCTGCACGCCCACACAGGCCACGTCCTGGCTGGACTGCCTCGCGGAGATGGCCGTCTACGGCGATGATGATGCCCGCCGTGCGCTCCCCGAAGCCGTAGATCATTTTCTAGCCGCGCTTCGTGAAGCCGAGTGCCCCCGGCTCGAAATTGGGTTGATGCAATGAGCGCCCTGCTGGACGCCGCCCTTTCCTACGCGGCCCAGGGGCGGCCCGTCTTCCCCCTACAGTGGGCCGTTGACGGCAAGTGCTCCTGTCAGCGAGGGGACTGTAGCTCCCCCGCCAAACATCCCAGGACAGAGCATGGCCTGAGCGACGCGACGGTTGACGTGGCGGCGATTACGAAATGGTGGGGCGAACAGCCCCAGGCCAATATCGGGTTAGTCATGGGCGACGGCCTTCTCGCCATCGACATTGACCCCCGATCAGGCGGCGACGAATCAGTAGCCAACCTGGGAGACTTGCCCGATACCGTGACCGCGTTGACCGGCGGCGGCGGCTGTCACCTTATCTACCACGTCGATGAGGATTACGGGAACGGCGCGGGCATCGCGCCCGGCGTAGACGTTCGCTCAAAGGGCGGCTACATCGTAGCGCCGCCCTCCGTGCACGCCTCAGGGCGTCGGTACGAATGGGAGGTGGGGTGCGCCCCTGGTGATCTAAAGCCTGCCCCCCTGCCCGACGTGTTCAAGAGGCTGATGCAGAACGGGCAGCGTGCCCCTGAGGTTAGCGAGATCATCCCCAGCGGCGAGCGCAACAGTACCCTCGCCAGCCTCGCGGGGACGATGAGACGCAGAGGCTTCGGGGAGGCTGAGATAGCTGCTGCCCTGCTGGTCGCCAACACGGGCCGCTGCGACCCCCCGTTATCCAACCGCGATGTACTGGCTATCGCCGCCAGTGTCGCCCGCTACCCTGCCAGCAAGCCCAAGAGAGAACGTCCCGCCGGCGGGAACATTCATATTCCAGACTCGCAGTTCGGCGTTCACGAAAATGAGGACGCCCCGCCGAAGGCCCCTGTACTGGTGCGCCTGAGCGACGTAACCCCCCGTCAGGTTCAGTGGCTTTGGCCTGGGCGTATTCCCCTGGGTAAAATCTCCATCATCGCCGGGGACCCTGGGTTAATGAAGTCGATGCTGTCCCTGGACATCGCCGCTCGGACTTCTCGCGGCTCCCCCTGGCCGGACGGCGGGATCGCTCCGCAGGGGGACGTTCTACTTCTCACCGCCGAAGACGACCTAGACGATACTGTTCGTCCCCGCTTGGACACGCTCGGAGCCGACGTGAATCGGATTACGGCCTTGACGATGATCTGGACGGCAGAGGGGGAGGTAGCCTTTAATCTCCATGATCACCTACCGTTGCTAGAACAGGCCCTCACCCCAGAGACGCGGCTCATCATCATCGACCCCGTTCTAGCGTTCACCGGCGGTACGGACACCCACGTATCCGCCCAAGTGCGCGGCGTCCTGGCCCCCCTGCAAAGGCTGGCCGGAGAGACTAAGGTGAGTGTCCTGGGCATTATTCACCTGAACAAGAAGCTGGCGGGCAACGCCTTCCAGCGGATTCTCGCCTCTATAGATTTCTCAGCAGCTCCCCGTAGCGTCTTGCTGGTGGGCGAGGACGCTGACGATTCGACGCTGCGCCATTTCGCCGTTGTAAAGAACAACCTGGCGGCACCGGCTGAGACGCTGACTTACCGCTGGAGTGACGGCCAGGGGTTCACCTGGGCGGGCAAGTCCGATCTGACGGCGCACCAGCTACTAGCGGCCCCGGCTGATGGCGAGGGGCGAACCGCGCTAGTCGAAGCCAAAGAGATTCTGACAGACTTGCTCTCTAGCGGCCCCGTGTCACCGACCGAAATACGGAAGGCGGCGACAGCGGCGGGGGTCAAAGAGGCAACGCTTCGCGGGGCAAAGGACGCGCTCGGCGTGCGGTCGGTGAAGTCTGGATTTGGGGCCGATGGACAGTGGAAGTGGGAACTCCCTGCCCTAAGGCGGGGAGAGAATACCGACCCCACCTTAGACGGCTCAGATACGGAACACCAAGAGTCAGCCCCGCCTATGGAGAGCCCTGACGACGGCCCCGATTCCTGCCTCACCTGCGGGGCTGAGGCCACCTACTACGCCCCTAACGGCAAGCCATTCTGCGACGAACATAGGCTAGACCGATCATGGGAGACTTCGTGATCCGCCACAGTCGCCGAAGGGGTTCCAGGTTCTCCTTTCCCTGGGCCATATCCATGTGGTTCCTCCCCTCTTCGGCGGCTATGAGGGCTCACGAAAAGCACCAGACCCGCCCCCGACGCGAATCAGAGAGCGGGCCTAGATATTGGAGGACGCCGTGCAATCGACGGCTACGTTTAGGGTAGCACAAGCGAGATTTCCCTTGCTCGGACAGCACGACTTGAGAAACATCCGCGTGGCCGCTGTCCGTATCCTTAACCTTCACGGAGCGGCACCCTACTTGCCCCGCAATCTCAGCCGCGCCGAGCTACAGCTTCTCCATCTCTGCGAGGGCATCTGCGAGATCGTCAAGGGAGAGCTTGGCGAAGACGGCGAAGGCGACACCGTAGGCGACCTCAAGCTGCAAGAGAGCCCCATCCTCCCCGCCGCCCATCAGCCAAGGCTGGAGGGAAATGGACAATAGCGCCCCCTTGCTAACCGTCGCTGAAGCCGCCGAGCTGCTGCGCGTCCACCCTAACCACGTGTATGAACTGATCCGTCGCGGCGAGCTGCCGCATGTCAGGTTGGGCCGAATCATACGCCTCCCCCGGCATCGGTTGCACCAGTGGATCGAAGAGCAGTGCAGTGCGTCAGAGGGCGGCAGGGATGACGCCCCGGCGCTGCTAAACAA
Organism: uncultured Dehalococcoidia bacterium; assembly: GCA_964649215.1. Taxonomy (GTDB): domain Bacteria; phylum Chloroflexota; class Dehalococcoidia; order SM23-28-2; family RBG-16-64-32; genus JADFNQ01. The sequence goes on along the minus strand of CAZYOV010000002.1, from coordinate 18,122 downwards.
AGAAAAGGCTTGACAATCGTAACGCCTGCCGTTACGCTTACGGCATGAGAGTTAAGTGTCCTGTGTGCGGCAAGAGGTACGAACCTCTGCAACCGTACTCTCAGAAGTATTGCAGTCCAGCTTGTAAGGCAAAGGCGTTTCGCAGGCGACGAAAGGAGCAGGGCGATGGCCGGAAGCATCCGAAGACGGGGTAAAGATGGCTGGGGGCTCACCATAGACCTGGGGCGCGACGCTCAGGGGCGACGCCTGCGCCGCTTTCTTACCGTGAGGGGGACGAAAAAGGAAGCCGAGCGCGTCCTCTCCGAAGCGCTGCACCAGCGGGACACCGGCATCGACATCGCCCCCAATAAGATCACGGTCGGCGACTTCTTGGAGCGTTGGCTTCGGGATTATGCCACCGAGCAGGTCGCAGCCTCTACCCTCCAACGATATCAGGGCATCGTCCGCCACCACCTGGCACCGGCGCTGGGGCGGGTTCGCCTGCGCGACCTGCGGCCCGCCCACATACAGGCGGCTTACTCGTCCTTTCAACGCCGCGACGGGCGGGGCGAATCCCTAAGCGCCAAGACGGTCAAAGAGCACCACGCGATCTTGCGGGAGGCTCTGTCCTGGGCGGTGAAGTGGCAACTGCTGGCTGCAAACCCTGCCGACGCCGTGTCAGCCCCAAGGGCGCAGCGGAGGGAGATGCGCGTCCTCTCGCCGGAGGGAGCGCAGCGGTTCTTGGAGGCGGCTTCGGACACGCCGCACTACACCTTTTTCTACCTCGCATTACAGACCGGAGCGCGGTCGGGCGAGCTGCTGGCCTTGCGGTGGTCGGATGTCGACCTAGACGGGGGGACGCTGAGGATCGTGCGGACGGCCCGGTTCGCTAGGGGGCAGGGGATCGTGTTCAGCCAGCCGAAGACGCAGCGCTCGCGGCGGCCCGTCGCTCTCTCGCCCGACACGGTGGCCGCTCTCAGGGAGCATCGCCGGGAGCAGCTGGAACAGCGTATGCAGGTGGGGCCAGGTTATGAGGAGAACGGTCTTGTGTTCGCCGACGCGCTGGGGAGGCCCGTCTACGACTCAACTGTTCGCCGCGTGTTCTACGGCGTCGTCAAGGCGGCTGACGTGGGGCCGCTGAGGGTGCATGACCTGCGGCACACCGCCGCGACCCTAATGTTGCAGGCGGGCGTCCACCCGAAAATAGTCAGCGAGCGGTTGGGCCACGCCACGGTGAGTATCACCCTAGACACCTACTCCCACGTCCTGCCGGACATGCAGCGGGAGGCGGCGTCGGCGCTGGACGGCGTTCTGGCGGCGACGGGCTCGTGAGTTTGGACGACAAATGGACGACAAACGCCCCCTCCGGGGGGCGTTTCCCTATTGAAAATGTGGTGGCGCATACGGGATTCGAACCCGTGATCTCCGCCTTGAGAGGGCGGTGTCCTGGGCCACTAGACGAATGCGCCACGCTTGGCTGCGGGACTAGGATTCGAACCTAGACTAACTGATCCAGAATCAGCCGTGCTACCATTACACAATCCCGCAGCTATAAATTATATCTGGGAGGCTTGACGCACAGCGCTCGTTGCATAGATAATTAGGTGAACCGATTACCCAGCAAGGAGATAAACAATGCGCCAAGCCGCCCATGCACACAGTGTCGCGGAGAGCGGCATACAAGTCAACCTCGGCCCCTTCCGGCGGTATCTCCAGGCGCGCAACCGCGCCCCCAGGACGGTGGAGGTCTACACCGAGGCTGTGAAGGCGCTCGACGTCTTCCTTGCCGACCGGGGAATGCCCCGCGACGTGTCGGCAATCACCCGCGAGCACCTCGAGGAGTTCATCGCCGACCTGTTGACGCGATTCAAGGCCACCACCGCCGCAAACCGCTACCGCTCGCTTCAGCAGTTCTTCAAATTCCTGGTGGAGGACGGCGAGATCAAGGAGTCGCCAATGGCGCGGATGCAGGTACCCAAGATCCCAGAGGAAGCGCCGGACGTCCTGGGCGAGGGTGAGCTGCGGAAGCTGCTTCGGGCCTGCGAAGGCCAGTGGTTTGAGGACCGTCGCGATATGGCCATCATCCGACTGATGATCGACACTGGCTGTCGCATCGGCGAAGTCCTGGGCCTGCGCTGGTGTCCCGACGACGAGGAGCAGCACGACGTAGACCTCGATCAGGGCGTCGTTCGCGTTCTAGGAAAGGGTCGGCGCTGGCGCGTCGTCTCTCTAGGGTCAAAGACGGGGCGGGCGCTGGACAAGTACCTCCGCCTCCGGGCCGCCCATCGTGACGCCCACTCCGCGGCCTTGTGGCTGGGGCGTAGGGGGCCGCTTACCGACCAAGGGCTGCGCCTGGCGATCCGCCGCCGCGGCGAGCAGGCGGGGCTGGGCAGAATACATCCACACATACTGCGACACAGCGCTGCCCACGCGTGGCTGGCAGCCGGCGGCGCCGAGTCCGACCTGATGAGGCTCATGGGCTGGCGGTCGCGGGACATGGTTCTACGCTACGCCGCCAGCACGGGGCAAGAGAGAGCGCTGGCCGCCCACAAGCGGCTGCGGTTGGGGGACAGGCTGTGATCCAGCCCCTCATGTGTCGGGAGCGCCCCTCAGCCAAGGCCACCTAGGAGCACTGAATATTGCGTGGCCGCCACGTTCTGGTCTTCCAGCAAGTGTTGGGTGATACCGCCCTCGACAAGGGTGTGATCAAGGCCAGTGCAATGAAATACGGGCTGTTTGCCCCCGGCTCAGTTGACACACCGTATGTCAATATTGACAGCGGCACGGTTGCCATCATCCTGATCGATCCCACCGGCACGGCGCTAGCTGGGCGTGCCTACTTGCCAACTCCAGAGCGCTTCTATCTTGAGATTTTCAACAGAGTGAGCCGATTCGACACCACGCTTCTAGAGACGTGGAAATGGGCCCAGTGGTTCGGTCTGTTCGTTGGCGCGAGGATGGGGCATCGCGGTTATTTGATGAGCGACGGGGCGCTGGAGATTCTCGATAACGAGGTGTCGGCATTGCGTTATTTCGGTGACAAGATGGAGTCGTGGGGCTCATGGGATACCGAGGCGCTAACGCAGAGGTTGTTGGACGATGTTGTGGAACTGGACATTGAGAAGGCTGTATGGACCAAGTTTGAAAGCGAGCAGCCGCCAGTAGATGATCTCAGTGAGACGAACCGCTGGACGGGAGAGCCCAAGTCCGGCTCCGATGAGCCGGACAACTACGAGTTCCTACCTGTCCACACCACCGTCTGCTTTAGCATGTGGGCGCTCTGCTATCAAGAGATCGCCGACGATCTACGCAGCGCTACTCTTCCTAGCCGGTGCCCCGACTGCACAAGGCTGCTCCCGTTTGTTCCCAAGCGCCATCGCAACCGCCTCTGCGACCTCTGTCGCCAAGCACGTGACAGGGAGCGCTGGCGACGCTCCAAGCGCCGTCAACGCTAAATTTCCACGCTAATTGTCGGACCCTAGCACACCGTAGACTTCGGTCTGTGAGTGGCAAAACCCTCTCGACGCTTCGTGCCCGCATTGGGGGCCTGGCCCTATCCGCCAAGCGCGATTCCAGAGAATATACGGCGGCAGCGAGGGCAAGATTCCTCTCGAAATTCGAGGAACAGGTTGACCCTGACGGTACTCTACCACCAGCAGAGCGTCAGCGGAGGGCGGAAGCGGCCAAGAAGCTTCACTTCTCAAGGATGGCACTGCAGAGCGCCAAAGTACGTCAGAGGAGGCGGCGGGAGGTGCGATGAGAGCTCCCCCTGACTTCCTTGAGCCGACACGCGAGCCGTGCCCAAGTTGCGGCTACCCCTGCGACTCCCCGTGCTGTCCGTTGTCTCCTCGGCACACCATCTGCCAGCACTGCAGGCGCGTCTTCGTTAACAGGGCAGCTCCAGCGCTTCCGCAGGGGGAGGGGAAGGACAGGCCATGAACGCCACTTGCGAGAGGAATCACCTGCTGGCAGACGACGGCCGATGCCACGTGTGCGAATACGCGGGTCCGACCACGGAACCCCATCCACGGGCGGACGGCATCGGGCGCAACGGCGGCGCGCCCGACGAACGTTCCTTCCATCCATCCATCCCTAAGGATAATGTTGAAAGAAAGGAACTTTCCCTATTGTGGGCGAAGGACCTGGAACCTTTAGATGAGAGCGAGACGGAAAGCCTGTGGGGACCATTCATCTTCCCCGGAAGCAACGTCCTCGTAAGCGGCGACTCCGGCGTCGGCAAGACAACGCTCCTCTACAACTGGGCCGTCCATGCGGCCCGTGGGAAGGAGTTCGTGGGGATTCCCTTCCCCCGACCCCTGCGCGTGCTCTACCTCGACTTAGAGACGCCTGACAACCTCCGCCGCACCAAGCTCAACGTCATCTCTACCAGTGACCGCCCCGAGGGGTTGGCGTTCATTCCGGCCATCGACTTCATGGAGGATATCCACAAGCTGGCCTTGGTCGTCAAGGAGCACAGCTTTGACGTGGTGATCATCGACACGATATCAGCCGCCTTCCGAACCGAGCGAGAGGAGGACAACGCTGAGGCCAACGCCCAGGCTCGGGCCATCCGCGACCTGATCACCCTCACGAGCGCCACAGTGATTCAGGTTCAGCAGATCGGCAAGGGCGAAATTGCCAAGAAGGTGTATAAGGCACGCGGTGCCTCAGCCCGTCCTGCGAGCGCCGATATCGTCCTCAACCTAGAGACGGTGGACAGCGACACGGTGAAGCTGGACATGGCAAAGAACCGATGGCTAGGCGGCAACGAGAAGCTGTTCCTACTCAAGGGAGGAGAGGACCAGTTCGAGGTTGCGGAGGTGGCCGGGGATAAGGGCGTCGGCGAGGTGATCAGGGCCCAGGAATGGCTCAAGCAGTGGGGAGCGTCTAGGCTCAAAGGGGCGCAATTTAAGGATATCGTGGAGGCCAGCCCCTTCTCCGAAACCACCGTGCGACGAGCCGTCAACGGCCTCGTACAGACGGGACAGATTCACAAACTACGACGGGGATATTATACATTCATCCTTTCATCCAACCATATCCCTATGGTTGGAGTGAATGAAAGGAACAAAATCCCCGAACAATCCCGCATGGACGTAGGCAAGCCTGTGGCGAACGTAGACGGGCTGTTGACACGGTGACACGCCGCGATACCAGGAAACCTCACGTCTGCACCCGGAGAGGGAACACTAAGAAGTCTGGCAACTGCCCCTTTACTGTACAAGGTTCGCCATGAAAGGTGATCGGGCCTTACTTGAGCAACGGTCGGAAGTTGGGAGTAAGGTTCTCGATAAGATCAAGCATGTCCTTGACCACTTTGAGCACAGGTTCACCCTCGATAATCCCAGGCTCATTGAGCGATACCTCAAAGGTGAACTTCTTGTTCTTGTCGATTTCGTCATCAGGGGCACCGATAAAGAGATGGTCGCCTGCTTTCAGGGGGAAGAGCCTGTTGGCAGGTCGGAGGGCCAATTCGGGGAAAGCCATGTCAAGCGGCTTGCCCATCGCCTTCTCCAGCAACCGAGTCATGTCACCCGCAATGTCTACGCTTTCAAGGGTAGACCCAGCGGTGAGAAGGAGTCGGTGCTTGTCGATTTTGTTGAGGCTATGGAGTCGCCAAAGTATGTCATTCCCTCCCTTGTATGGCTTGATCGCGTCGATCGCGTCTATGGCGTCCTGCCTCATGCCCTTTATCTGTCTCGCCTTTCCGGCTTCGTACTTCGAGGCCGAGTCAGAGATTGGGAAATAGACATGATCGAACGGCCCCGGCAATCCCGTGCCGACCAGAACAAGCTGATAAGCCAAATGGTCAAGGGCACTACGGAGGTTTTGGATAACGTCTCCGGCTACGGCCGCAATGTCGGGCGGGACATCTTGAACGCTGGTGATGTAATAGATTGGTCTTCGGGTCTTTTTGTCGCGCTTGGCTCCGACTTTGTACGGGTCTTCTACGAAAAAGGATTGACGCCGACCATCCAAGTCGTCGATGTGCTTATTGGCCCGTGCGATTTTCGCATTAACACCTGCGAGGCGATCAGTCACTAGGTATCCTTAGAACGTGGGCGACAAGATGTCCGGGGGTGACACTTGCCCCGGCAATCTAGGGGTCATGCGAGGCTCTAAGAAATTCTAGCACGCAGGGCCTTAGCATAACCGCGCTTAGCGTGCGGCCTTCCCGTCCTTGGTCTGGGCGTACTGGATACGCGGCTCCATAGTGGGGGTATTGTACGCCTCTGGACTATCCCTGTCTCGGTGTCACTGGCCTCCCCTAACCGTTCCCATGATGTGATGGGAGAGATTTACCCGGCGCCGGCCACCTTCACACGTAACCGTGTAACCCTCCTGCTATACTGAGGACATGCGTGGTAACCGCGAAGTAATCCCCCGCAGCGAGTACGAATATCCGCTAGAGGTCAAGGCTGAGGCCGTAGCGGTAGCCCTTGCTACTGGCAACTGCGCTGACGCCTACCGTGTGATGGTCAAGCGCTATCCCGACCGTCCCCCTAGCCGTGACCTGATCTGGCGCTGGACCAAGAGTATAGAGCCGGAACGATTCGCTGAACTTCAACGTGAAAGGAAAGAGGTCGTACAGAACCGCGCCGTAGACCTAGCCCTGCTGTCGAGCGACCTGCTGGAAGAGGAACTAGCGGCGGGTAACATCAAGGGTCAAACCCTAGCCGTGACAACCGGCATCATCATGGACAAGGTGTTGAAGCTTTTGGAGATCGATAGGAAGCCGGGTAACGCCAACCTCAACGCCCAGAGCATCCAGATCAACTTTATCTCTCAGAAGAACCCTAACCTGGAGGACTCCGACACTGTAGAGGGGGAGGTTGTTAGGGACGATGGGGACAGCCCCAGCTCCTAGCCTGTAGGGACAAAGAATACCGGCATCCCTCTGCCAGCAACGATACTTGCCAACGGCCCGTCTCTCCATGGGGAGGGGATGGCCTTGCGTTAGTCACCGAATGTGTGTGGAGGATGTGGGGAGCTGCACCATCCCCTCCCTCTCTCTAGGTACAGGAGAGGGTTAACCGGCCCACACACACGGCCCTAAAAGGGGTTAACCCTCCCGTCACGGGCAGGCCCCAAACGGGCAACCGGCCCAGATAGGCACCATCCCCCCGTGGCCGTCTCTTTGGGCCGTCACCCACGACAGGTAGATAGGACTCTCTATCTAGCGACAACGCAATACAGGATTGTATTCAGCCCCCGGCACCCACGATGGGGGTTTGAGTCCTACCCTCCCATGCCTAAGGGCGGGGCGTGAGGCGCTATCTAGGGACGGGCCAGGGCGGGGAGGGGGTAGGGGCCTCTCAGGGACGGGTCTCCGATCTGCGTTTCCCTATACAGATACTAGGCTTCACCCCGGACATTCCGGGGGCCGCAAAAAGGCCCTATATTTTGAGAGGTTTGCAAAAAGGCTTCGAGTGGTATAATCATGCCTCTCGGCTCCATGGCTGAGGGATGGCGCAGCGGTTTTCGCGACAGGGCCGCTGCGCCCGTTTATTTTTGGCTGTGCGCCTGAGCTGGGCGGGTGTAAACGGCGGCGCTAATCTTTCTCCGGTTCGCGCTCGGCGTGCTCCTGCATCGCGTTGGCGCCCGGCGAGTCGAGGTGCCGTCCAACGGTGTGCCCAGAGTACCACCACTCACCTGTGGTCTTCAGCCTGCGCCCTTCGGGTACAGCCTTGCCCAGTAGCCTGTTGCAGCGAGGGCAGATAGGCGCTATCTCCCGCCGCCAGCGGTCGTTTGGCGCGTCCCCGTTGCGGGCTGTGACGGCCCACTTGCTGGGAGTGCGCGAACCACAGAAGTGGCAGGCGTGCATGCGCTCAGGGTAGCGAGGAGCGCGGCTCAAGTCCGATATGGGTGTGTCTTGGTGAGTGTCTCGGCTGCCTGGCACCGTCGTGCCACGGGTGTCTTTGGGAAGAGGCACCACGTACCCCCCGCGTCAGTTGAGGAACGCTGCACCATCACCTGGTGGTGGTGCCTCCGCCACTATGTAAAACACCGACTGACGATGGGATGTTACAGCAGCCAAGTGACGGGCGGACAGCAAAGCCGCGCTGCCCAAGGGGGTACCATTGAGGAGGGGCGACCTCACTGCCCGCCGCCGCGATTGTGCGCTTGGGGTGGGCGGGTGTCAACGGGCCAGTGGTGGCGGCAGAGGCAAGCAGCGACACGCAGCCGCCCTCCCACTACGCAATCCTCCTTGTTGACAATAATCCCCTACGTGCCTACAGTGCGGGCCGCACGCCCATACTCAGAGGGTGATGAGGCCCGCGAACAGCTCCTGGCGCCACTCAGGGTGTGGGTGTGGGCTCAGGCGTCGGCGAGGGCGTGGGTTCCGGCGTGGGGCTCGGGCTCGGCTCCGGGGTCGGCGAGGGTGTCGGCTGCGGGCTCGGCGAGGGCGTCGGCTCGGCCGTAGGCTCGGCCGTAGGGGTTGCCTCGGCCACGATCTGGAACGGCCCGACGTGGACCGTGTTGGTCCATGTCCCATCCTCGTGCTGGGTCCGCAGGTGGAAGTACCACTCCCCGGGCGTGAGCTGAGGGCTCATCGCGTCCGTTGCGTCGCCGGAAAGGTCGCCGACCTCGTCGGGAAGCTCGAACCGGTCGCCGCTCCACGACACGGAGTAGGCGAGGACCCCCTCCTGCCGAGACCACACCAAGCTCACGACCGTTTCGCTCGACGGCTCACCGATCCCGTGGCTGGTGCTTCGGATGTCGTCCGGGTTGCCCAGCCCATCGTCGCCGCCGGAGTCGAGCAGGAGGATCAGGGCCACGGCGATCGCTAGGGCCACAAGCCCGGCGAGCAGTGCTATGAGCAGCGGCCTCCCGCGCCCGGCAGGAGCGGCGGCAACGGGCTCTGCTGGCGCCCCGGTACTCACTACGGCCAGCCAGATCACCTCCTTCAGGCCGGCTGCCGCCGGCACCGCCGCGAAGGCGGCCAGGATCTGGAGCGCCGATGGGTAGTCGGCTGGGGTCCTCTGGCAGCGCGGGCACTCCTGCGCGTGCGCCAGGACGGCCTGTCGCACCTCCGGGGTGGAGGTCCGATCCAGGAGCGCGGCCAGCTCGGGGCAGTCACGGCGTCCCCGTCGCACGAGCAGCGCCGTCACCACCGCCTGCTCCAGTGTGTCGCTGACCGCGGAGATGGTGGCATCGGCGGTGTCTCCGCCGATCCCCACGGCCGCCGCCAGTTCGGCGGTGGTCAGCTCGCGCCGGTGCCGAAGGTCGAGGAGAGCGTACTCCCTGGGGCTGAGCTCGGTCGCGGACTGCCAGACAAGCTCCCTCAGATCCCCGTCTCGTTGGAGCGCCTGAGGGTCAGGCGCGCGGGCCGAATCGATCTCGACGAACGAGGGGAGCGCCCCGGCCTGTTGCCGACGCCCGCCCTCCTGCGGTGGGGTCTGCCGCGTCCCAGTGGTGGCCTCTCTGAGGGCGGTGCCATAGAGCCACGCCTTCACGCTCTCCGGGACCGTCCCCTCGCCCAGTTGCCGCGACGCCTCCGTGAACGTTTTCCGGACGACGTCCGCCGCCGCGTCGGTGTCGCGCAGAGTGCGGATGGCGAAGTCGTACAGGCCCAGGAAGTAGCGGTCGTACAGCGTCGCCAGCCCCCGCTGGTCGCCCCCTCGCGCCGCCACGGCGAGCTCCCGATCCGTCAGCGTTTCGTAGTCAGTGTTCACGCTAGTATATCCGGAGCGGCTACTACTGCGCGATCATCCGCCTCATCTCGCCCTGATCGTCAATCATAGCCAAGGAGCTTCGAACGCCGCATGGCGAGGTCTGAGTATTTTTGTACCTAATGTTCGTTACCAAGGGCAGCCCAGCCTCTCATGGTTACGCCCTTCCTGCGGCCCATGCCGCGATTGTGCGCCTGGGCTGGGAGGGTGTCAACGGGGAGCTGGAGTGGTTAATTCTCCTCGACCTGCCCTCGAAGCTCGCTACCCGGATGTGCGACCGAATGCACGTTGGGTCTCCTCCTCTAGTCGCCGGACATGGCGAAGAGCGAATCGGGGCTCCATGAGGTAGCCCTCCCAGTAGGGGAAGCATAGCGCCGTACGGGGGGTGGGTCAAAGGAGGGCAGACAGGAGCCGCCGCCTAGAGGGGGGGGTGCCGTTGAGCCGCAGCACTATCGCCACGGCCGCTGCCCAGATCGCCCAGCCGCGAAGGCCGGGCCTCGGTCGAATTCGTACCTCGTTATCCGGCTTCAACTCGGACAGGGATTATAGCATAGAACCAGGACCAGCTTTCTGGCCGCCGACCTTACCGATTCCATGGCCCAGCCACCAGCGCTGCTTAGAGTCCCTCAGCCGACGGCCCTCCGGTCCGGCCTCGCCCAGCATGCGCTGGCATCGTTTGCACATGGGAGCGAGTCCGCGTCGCCACGAGTCCTCGTCCTCCCGGGGCCCATCAAGGACGGTGGCGGCGAACACGCCAGCGGCGCGGCGGCGACAGAAGGCACAGCGGATCACGGACTAAGGTTATGTCGAGGCCTGCCCTACCGGGAATCGCCAGGTGACACTAAGGGTTGTTAGCGTCGATACTGCGAGTTCGGCCGCTGCCAAGATGCGGGTGATGACGTAGAATAGGGTCGCTGTGGAGCCGCGCATCCAGTACATGAAGACTGAGGACGGAGTGACGATCGCTCGCTGGGGTGAGGAGGGATAACGCTTGATCTCGAGGATGATGGGTTCACAGCTGCGCCGACCGAGGGGGCTGTTGGGCAGGTTGGTGGGCCGCGGGATGGCGCTTGTGAACCGTCCGATCAACATCTGGACTACCCGATTGATGAATATACGGCCCCAGGATCGTGTTCTGGAGGTCGGTTTCGGGAGTGGGGTGGCAATCAGACGGATGTCGCAGCTCGCTTCATCGGGGTTCGTCGCAGGAATCGATCACTCTGAGACGATGGTCGAGCAGGCGCGGATAAAAAACGCGTCGGCGATCAGAGAGGGGCGGACGGAACTACGGTGGGGAGAAGCCCGGGATCTGCCATACGAAGATAGCTGGTTCGATAAGGCGTGCGCGATCCAGGGTATTTACTTCTGGCCGGAGCCGGACGCGGTTCTGCAAGAGCTGCGGCGGGTGCTGAAGCCGGGTGGCCTGATCGCGATAACGGTGTCGCCCAAAGAGGAGCTGGGACGCTGGCGCTTTACCGACCACTACTACGCGCTGTACACCGGCGAGGAGATCGTGGGGATGTTGACGCAGGCCGGCTTCCGAGAGGCCCACCTGGAGATGAGGCGAACCAGGCCGCGTGCGTTGTGCGCGCTGGCTATCAAATAGGCCAGATGTTTGGCTAGCACTAAGGCAGATTAGTGTTCATGCGTACGACTGAGCCCTGGGCTCCCGGCTAGGGTGCTCCTAGCGACGGCGAATTTACTGCCCTTTTTTCTGATGAAGCCGTCATTCTAGATGCCGAGCGGGTAGCTGGCCTCATGCCCTTCTAGCCGATGCGGTTAGTCGTGCGTCGCTCGCAGGCTCCGATACTCCCCAGGCTCCTCCCAACCAGCCCCGGCCCGCTAGAAGCCTGAGACAGAACCACAGCTGAACGGGGTAAATATACTTGGTGCGATGTAGAAACTGTCGAAGCTTAGAGCGAAGTCTATGTCCTGTAGCGCCCGGTCTATTTTGTCAATGGCTCGTTGGAGATCATTAAGGCAGTTCTGAAGGTCGTCCAAGTCTAGAGTCGATTTTAGGCTCAGGATGTCCTTTTGAACGAACTGATCGATGTTCGTAACGGTACCCGGTGTCCCCTGCGGCCCTGGGGGCCCCGCTGGTCCTGGAGGCCCTGCTGGCCCCGGTTCCCCCACGAGTCCCCTTGGTCCTGATGGTCCATCTGGGCCTAGTGGGCCTTCGGGTCCAGGAGGCCCAGGCTTCCCCTTCGCGACCTCTAGGGCTAACTCGTCAACCTGCTGCTGTATGTCTTGCACTAGAGCTTCATCCGGTGCCCGCCATTCAACGGTGGCGAAACTTACGCCAAAGCTCCCCGCGAGCCATCCGAGAAAGAAGGCTGGAACCAATAACCAGCGGGGAAACGCAGAGAATTGCGAGGCGAGATTGGAGAACCATCGGCGCATAACGCACCCCCTTCCGTGCCGCCGATTATACCCTAGCTGTCGGCCAGGCCGCGGTTATGCGCCTGGGCGGGGCGGGTGTCAAACGGAGTGAGAGCGACCGCTAGCGAATCACGAGCCAGTCGATAGTAACGCTCTTGAAATTGCCACCACCGCAGATGGCGCGAAAGCCGCCTGTGGTCTTGTCTGTGACCATCTGGCCTCGACACAGTACGTCAGTGCTCACAAATACTACCGTGTAGTCCGTGTCTGGCTGCAGCTGAGAGAAGGTCACGAACCCAGTGATGGCGTTCTCCTTGTCCGTCTTGATCACCTCAGTCAACACCGCCGACCCCCGTTCTCCGGTAAGAGTTGGGCTGGGCGTGGGAGGCCCGGCCGTGACACAGATCTGGCCGTTTACTGTGTCGTGGGGAATATCTTCCATTGGGAAGATCCCGAGAAAGTGCAGGGACACCGTGAGAGTGGTGCAGTTGCCCGCCTGGCCGACCAAGGCCTGGAACTCAAAGGCGGCCAGGGTTAGGTCACCCGTCCCGAGGGGACCGCCAAATCCGGATGACCGTACCTTGTCGGGATCGAGGTTGTTGTTCTCGAACGTCGCGTTACAAGAGCCAGGCAATATCTCAAAGGTACAACCGGTAGCGTCGACGATGGCCGGGTCGTAGCTCACCACAAAGTCGAACCCCTCATCCGGGTTCTGATCGGCGTCCAGCCCGAACACCCCCAACTCAACGGTATCCGTTGCGCCTTCTGGGATGTTGATGGTGGCCGGAGTGATGCGAACTTCCGCTGGGTCGGGCAGCGGCACCGCCGAGGCCCGCGTCTGCTGCCAGACCACGCCGCCAACCACGGCAGCCACCACCAGTGCGAATGCTACAGCCGCTCCTGTCACTAAATTCATCGTGAACCTCCTTATGTCTAGTGCCGCTAGTCTAGCACACATGAATTTAGGCCAGTTTGAGATGGTAACACTAGGATGGGGGTGCGGCTGTTCGAAGTGATGTGGCGACAGGGAGACTAGGCTGCCGCCGCGATTGTGCGCCTGGGTTTGACAAACGGTTCTCCTTATGTTACTACACGACCGCACAGTGGTTGACCGCTAAATGAAATGGGGGTGCGTGCTATCGAAACCCGGCTCAGTAATTCGCCCCTTCGTGCGACTCTGTCAACCAGCCGGCTCCGCATCCCCCGCCTGCGGCGGCAGAGGGCTATCTGCATTTTGTAAGCCCAGAGGGAGGTTGTAGATGACTACCCACGGACTTGGCAAACCAAAAGTTGTAGTACTGATAGCGGCTCTCGCTATGCTCGTCTTCCTCTTTTCCGGCAACGGGACGGCCAGCGCCGTTCCTAATGTGGTGAGCTACCCCACATCGGTATCCAACACCGCCACCAACGCTAACGCCGACATCACAACCCTTTTGCAACTGCCGGCGCCGGCCTCCTTCCCATGGGGGGGAACGGTCAGCTTCACCCCCAACGGTTGGGGAATCGCAACCGACGCGGAGGTGCCTGACGGCGCCGTCGTGGGGCCCCTGACCTCGATCGTGCAGATAGCCATCAACACGATCGCTATCAACACCTGCGTCATCCCGGTGATGGTGCCCTTCGCCATGGTGGACTCAACCGTCGACACCACCGTGGGCATCGGCGGCTCGCCCGCCGACACCATCTGGCCGGGCAACGCCGATGCCTCTCCACTAGACGGTCTCCCTGACGCGGTGACCAAGTGGCCCCGCTTCCTCGACGCGCATCTGGCTAACTTGAACCCGGGCGGCGCCCCGCCGGTGCCAATCGCCCGCTACCATGGCCAGATCCTCATTGCACCGACCTCGCCGACGAATCTGGAGCTACTGACATTCGCGCCGGGAAGCATCCCAGATTACCCGGCTAGTAAGGGCAGCCCCACCATCTCGATCCTCGAGGACCCCCTTGCTCCGACGTCCCTTAGCGGCATCAGCATGGTCTGCACCGCAGCCGCCCCGGCGGTCTTTACCACAACGACCATCTCCGGTGTGTCGTTGGGCGCACCGGTACTGTTCCCGAACGTATTCTTGCCACCGGCTGGCGGCAGCTTAGTACAGATCGATCCAGTGTCAGGGCTTCCCTTCCCGGGAACTGATATCTGTGACGGTTTAGACAACAACGGCGTCAACGGCCCCGATGAGGGGTGCGGTTTCCCCCTGCGGCAGAACCCGAGCACCGCGGACTCCTACCTCTTCAAAATCGCAGCGATTACCGGCCGCGACACGGACAACGACGGTATCGAGAACCAGCTGGACAAGTGTCCCCTGCACGTGGACTCCCACCTCCACCTCGTTCTCGACATCGACCGGCCGTTTGATCCCGCTGGGCTCCTGTTCCCCCCCGGCGGCATCGGCTACAACCCACGCGGGCCGGGCCCGCAGCCCGAGGACCCAGATAACGACAACCTCCCCAGCAGCTGCGACCCGTTCGCTTTTGTCGGCAGCTTTGACGAGGACGGGGACTTCTTCTCCAACGGCCAGGACAACTGCCCGCTGGTGGGTAACCCCAGCCAGGCGTTCTCCGAGATCCCGGCCATAAACATAGGCCCCCAGACCGACGGGATCGGTGATGCGTGCGACCCCCACACCGCGATCTCCGATGGCCACGCCCACCGGGACTTCGGCCAGGGGCCGGTATGCATCGGAGGCACGGACACGGACGGTGACGGCTGGTGCGGCAACGCCGGCGCCGTCCTCGACCCGGACGACATCGACGCCTCAGAACAGGTGGAGGACATCGCCTTCCCCTGGACCTGCGCCGACGGCGTCGACAACGACCCCGCGAGCAGCCCAGGCACCGACCTGGCCGACAGCAAATGCCAGCTGCCGGACCACGACCTCCGCTTCTTCCCGCCTATAATCCTCGGCGATCCCACGCCTCCCAACAACGCGATAAGGCCCTACAGGGTCAGGGTGATAACCGGCGGAGATACGGCCCGCATAGGCTTCCTCATCAACACGGAGCCGCAGGGGTTGATAGACGGCTGCACCGCTACGATCACGTCGCTCGACCTCATAGGGCCAGGGGGCGTCGTAAGCAAAGCCGGGGTCGGCTTCATCAACCACGACAGCGGCCGCTACCCCGGGCCGCCTGGGCCTCTGCGCAGCCTGGCTAAGGACCTGGAGCTGGAGGCGTTCGCAACCGCCGAGGTGACGCCCGGCCCCGTCGGGTTCGTCATGGTAAGGATCAAAGTCTTCTGGAGTTGCTTGGCGCCCACCCCGGGCCCCCCGGACGATTTCACCATCGAAGTCGACGTCTGCCACCCGGCCGACCCGAACCTGGGGCTGTTCCCACCGCTGTTCCCGCTGGGTGACGATTGCGGCCTCACCGGAGCGGATGGCGGGCAGGACCGCCTCAATACAGGCAACGACGCGACGCTCACGCTGGGGATCGACGTTTAGTAGCATAGAGATTAGGGCAGCAGGAAGGGAGAAGGGGTGACTAAGTGCCGTTAGTGCGATACCGCCGGTTGGGAGGCTCTTGACAGCCCCGAGTTTCCCAAGAATAGGGCGCTCCCGAACCACCTCACGTGAGAATAAGTGTGATTATTGTTAGCGGGTGAAGGCTACTCCCGCCAACTCACCTCGAACAGCCGCGGAGGATCGTCGAACCTGTAGCGCAGAGGCCGCTTGGGCCTCTATTCCGCTTCGGGCTCGACCATGCATCCGCGTGGGCTCCGCCGCAGCGCTGCCGGCAGAGGTGATCCTATGAGGATGGATCAGGTCGGCGCTGCACGGCTGACATCGAGTTCCGTCCTCTGTCTCGACCTCCTCCTAGCGACTCACCGGCGGGAAAGGCACCGAGCCCAGATGCGGGACTAGCCAGTTGAGCTCGTTAGCCAGGTGCATCGCCCAGGCGGTGGTGAAGCGATTATCGGTCACGCTCCACTGACTGCCGTCCCACTCGATCTCCGAGGCCGGCACGGGCGCCTTGCCGAACGGTCCTCCGGCGGCTGGCGGTGGCGGAGTCTGGGCCCCATGGTAATAGACCACAGACGGCAGTGTCTTCTCGAACTCTCCGGCCATGGCGCCGTCCTTGCCGAGCGGCGCGCTGAGCTGAAGGCCGCTTTGGTCCATTACGCTCTCGAAGAAGGCGAGGAGCATCTTGCTGGCGGAGGCCCGTTGCGCCTCGGGGCCGCGCTGTGACATGGCGCTTAATCCTGAGATGAGCCAGGCGACATCGTCAGCCGTGTACGTGTCGATGGAGAGGAAGACGCCATGCTCGGCGTCGAAGTCAGCCCGCAGGTCGCCGAACCAGTCGGCGGCTTTGTCTGAGTACGTCGTCTCGCTCTCGATCTCGCCTACCTGGATCAAGCCCCAGATGGCCGCTGCCTTCTCAACGGTGTCTCCGGGCGAAGCGTCTAGCAGTGCGTCGGCAAGCTCCCGAGCCTTATCCAGCGCCTGGATTCGCTCACCGTCGTCAGAAGACACCCAGGCGTAATAGGCGAGAGCGCGAATCGCCGAGGTGGCCTCCCCTGGGTCCGCGGCCGCCCGCTCGCGCAGGGCGGTGAACAGCTCCCCAGCGGCCTGCTGCCACTGAGGGGCAGCCTCAGGGTCGTAGTAGCGGGAGCTCTCGTCGCTGGTCAGTCCAACGAGGTCGGCGAAGGCGTGCAGCAGAACCCAATTGCCCTGGATGTCCAGATCGCCGTCGCTGTCCAAATAGAAGCCGTCGTCGCCTCTCAGGTTCTCGATGGCATACTTGCCCTGCATCTGAGCCAGGAAGTTTACCATCACCCCGATGAGGCGCTGCTGGGCGCCGAAATCTGCGTCCAGAGCGCCGAAATGTGCGGTGCTGAAGTTGATGGCCCACTGGCTCTCCTTGAGCATGGTGTGAGCCATGGCGGCCACTTCTACGGTTGTGTCGAACGTCTCAGGGTCGAATCGGAACAGGGAGAAATCATCCGGTGCGATCTGTGTCAGGTCATGGATGGCTGACGGATCGCCCGAGGCGTAGACGGCTTGCAGAGGCGCCATATTCTTCGGCAAGAACGGCTGGTCATCTGGGTTCTGGGCTACCTGGGCCATCGCCGCCTGGAGCATCTCCATGGGCGGCTCGAAGGTAATCCCCATACCCGACTGCATCACGAATGGGCCGAAGTGATCCCGGGAAAGCCAGTAGCCTTGCCACATCAAGGCTGCGAAGTTGAACTCCGGATCGCCACCGATGATCCCGCTAGGGTCAGCGACACTGAACGCCTCCTCGGTGGCAGCAACTTCCGGGAAAGGCTCGGCGGTGGTTCCAGCTTCGGGGGATGGCTCGTCGCCGGACCCGCCACCGCAGGCCACAGCGATGACGGCGATGGCAGCCAGCACCAGTGGGGCACCGGCCGCTGCTAGGGATCGGCGAGTGATCAGGTTGGGAAACATGGCTTCTCCTTTCCTTCAGTTTCAGCTACGCCGGTCCTGCTGTGATTGTTCTCATAACCGCGTGGGGCGTCGCCAGATTTTCTGTAGGGCTTTGCCCGACTGCAAGGCACAACCAAGGGAGGTATCATCTTGGCCATGCTGGGCCATCTTCTCTTTCCTGAGGAATGGTGGCGGCGATGAGGATTAGCTTCGGCCAACTCAAATGGCTAACCATAGTCATCCCCATTGACTTAAAGTCGCGTCTTGTTCTGGCCCCTGTCGTCGTCTCTCTATACAACGATGCCCGGTACTGGGTTATCTACCACCTTTCAACCAAGAAGACGCTGGAAGTCTGGTTGATCGGCAAGATACCCGACAAACCGCGGCTCAATCCAGCCGTCCAGATTGGTGCCACGCGGGGCGGGAGTTGACGGGTGCTAGTCGCCGTCCTCGGCTCGCATCGCGGCCCACATGGCGTAGGCCATGCTCATCATCAACATGACGCCTAGAACCACACCGAGTACTATGGCTACAACCTCGCTGGCGCTCATACTTTACCCCCTTATAATTCGGGCTGTCACCACGAATTGTGCGCCTGGGCTGGGTGGCTGTCAACGGGGCGGTCGCTGCTGCCAGCGTGTCAGCGAACGTACACTAAGACTTCATAGTGTGCCCCTTGGAATCGAGCGGCTTCTCAACGATATGA
>CAZYOV010000001.1:0-97265 GCA_964649215.1 uncultured Dehalococcoidia bacterium | reverse complement strand
GTCCGGTGGGGACATCACGGTCAACCCCAGAAGATCGCGGTAAAAGTGCAGCGACGCATCCATGTTATGGACCCAGATCACAATCTCTGTGAGGCCCCGGATCTCTGGCATGAGGTTGCCTCCGTTCCAGCTGTTCCTAGCGTGTAAATAGTAGCGCGCGGGCATCGAAACGGGAGAAAGAGATCGGAGGAGGGCAAGGCCTACGCCTCGTCCTCATCCAGGTTCAGGATCTCCCGCATCGCCGTCCGCAGTTGCTGCCTGTGGGCCGGGTTCCCCAGTACCAGTCCGTAGTGGTTGATCAGCTGCGCCGAGGTGGTTCGCCACTCCTGCCAGCAGTCGCGACACACGTTCTCCTGGACTCTAAGCCCGATAGGCCCTCCTATTGGCGGCTGCTCGAGCCCCTCCCGCTCTTGCTCGCATTTCGCGCACACGACGTTGGTCGCCACGTCTCCTCACCTCCAGCGATCTCATTATCCCACCGCCGATAGGGTGAACATAGCCTCTTCGGCAGTAGATAGTCACCGGCTTGCGAGCGACGCATCAGTGTTCAGGTAACGAATGTTGTACGGCTCAGGCGCATACTGACGGCACTTAGTGATCGTGGCTGGGGAACGGCAGCGGCGGAGCCGCCCATATTCGTTCGCCCGGTTGCGCTCCGCGGCTCTCGGGTTCGAAAGCCCGACACCGACAGCAACGTGGTCTGGACCGCTTTGGCCCATCCGTCCGTTACGTTCCGCTCGTAAGGTTACGGTGGGTGCTCAAATGAGAACGCTAACCCTGGTGACCCTGCCTGCTATGCTGACGGGGATCTTGCTGGTTGCCTGCGACAGCAGCGGCGGCGACCAGCCTTCTCCATCGCCTGAGCCGAGTACTGTCCCCACAACGCCTCTTCCAAACGACCAGGAGGGACTCATGTCGGCAGCGCTCCGGCTGACCTTCGCCGAGGGCCTGGCAGGGTTCGATCAAGGAGCGGACCCATCGGCCGTCCGCAGGATGGGCGAGACCGGTGATCAGTCGTACATCTCCGTGCTCACCGATATCCTCCGTTTCCCCTGGCTCCTCGACGACGAGACGGAGAAGGTAATTTACACCTCGCTGGCCAAGCTGACCGGCAAGACGTACGCCGACCTAGAGCCGGCACATCTGGATTGGAGTTGGTGGGTGGAGTGGCTGGCTAAGCACTCGGAGATCGAGTCGCCACAGGGCTACGCGCGCTGGAAAGGGAGACTTTTCACGCGGCTCGTCGACCCGCGCGTGGGCTCCTTCCTTCATGAGGGAGTTAAGGCGAACATCCGCCTGGAGGAGATTGTCTGGGGCGGCGTGCCTAGAGACGGGATACCGGACCTGCAGAACCCACCCACGATCCCGGCTTCCGAGGCGGATTACCTCCGGCCCGACGATCGGATTTTCGGCGTGTCCTTCAGTGGGGAGAGTCGCGCATATCCGCTGCGCATCATGAACCCGCACGAGATGGCTAATGATGAGGTAGGGGGCGTCCACTTCGCCCTCGCTTACTGAACGCTCTGCGGCAGTGGGATCGTGTATTCCACAGAAGTGAACGGAGAGGTGATGTCCTTCGGCACGTCCGGTCTCCTCTACCGCAGCAACAAGCTCATGTATGACCGCGGCACGGAGACCCTCTGGGTGCAGTTCGAGGGCAAGCCGGCCGTGGGCTCTATCGCGGACAGCGGCCTCGAGCTGGAGGTACTTCCCGTTACCCTCACAACCTGGGGCGATTGGGTGGCGCTACACCCGGAGACCACGGTACTGGACAGCAACACCGGCATATACCCGGCTAGAAGCTATCTGCCGGAGGATGATCCAGTCTCAGCCTATTTCGAGTACCGGGTTGGTGCCGAACCGATCTTCCCAACCCACGAGAGAAGCGACCTGCTGCCCCAGAAGTCCTCAGTCCTGGGGTTGAACATCAACGGTCAGCCCAAGGCCTACCCCCTGACACTCGTCAAGGAGCGCAAGATCGTAAACGACGCGGCGGGCGGACGGGAGGTCGTCGTGATATCGACGGATGGTGGGCGTGGGGGCCTCGGATACGAGCGGGGCGGACTGACCTTCTCGGACCCACAGATAACGCATCGCGTGCTGACGGTCGAAGACGGCCAAGGCCGGCGATGGCGCGTGCAGGAGGATGCGCTGGTGCTGGTGGATGACCCGTCGAAGCGCCTGGCGCGCCTGGAGAGCCGGGTCTCGTACTGGTTCGGCTGGTTTCAATTCCACCCCACCACGGCAGTCTACGAATAACGCCCGGTTTGCGGCTAACAGCGTGTGGTTAGAGTCATCACCTCGCCAATATTCGTCACGGTCCGGCGGCTACCGGCCGCTCGGGCCCGACCAGGCACGACAGGACATGAAGGCCGCCCCCATATGTTCTATCGGATCGACGTCGGGAAGGCACGCCATGACATGGAAGAAGTCGGCGGCGACCGACCCCCAAAGTGGATTGGCGACATCCTTGAATGTCCCGAGTGTGGGGTCGTCGGCCACACTTACTATCACCTCGCGGGCACATGATCGTTTAGTCCGTGTCGGTGAGCTCGAAGTTCTGGAGCCGGCGGACGGCGAGGACAAGGACAGCCACGGTGACGACAGCGGCGAGTATCACGCCTTCGAGACCCCCGAGGTTGGCTTCGAAGTCCTGTTTGCTCACTCCGGCAATGAGGTCAGCGATGCCGAGGCAGTACTGGCGAATGCTGAGGTAACGACTGCCGGAGAAGAGCTCGGTGATAAGGCCCTCCCAGATGAAGACGTAGGCGAGGCCGAAGAGGAGGGCGCGGCTGGTTGCGACGCTGAGGAGTATGAAGACTGCGGTGTAGGCGAAGACGCCGACCAGGGTAGCGATCGCGAAGCCGGTGACGATGCCTTCCTCCGATACGCCCTGGAGGCCGATGAGACCGGAGACCGCGGTGGCCGGGACGACGAACGCGGCGGCGATGAGGACGGACGCCGCGAACTTGGCGGCGATGATATCGCGGCGGGGCATGGGCTTCGCGAGGATGTACACAGCGGTTCCGTCCTCGATCTCAGAGCCGAGGGCGGAGGTGCCGAGGATGAGGCAGGTGAGCGGGAGAATAGCAGTGATGACGACGTCGGCGAGGAAGTTCGCGGTCTCTTCCTGCTGGTCGAGGTGCTCGCCGAGCCGGTAGATGATGGCGAGGGCTACGGGGATGAGCGCGAGGCCGAATATGAGGAGGGAACGGCGCTGCCGGGCGAACTGTCGCAGCGTGAGTGCGAAGACGGTGGCGTTCATCGCTTCACCAGGTAAGAGAAGACGCTCTCCAACGACTCGTCGGTGGGTAGCAGCTCCTGGAGGGTGATGCCCTCCGCCTTCGCTATTCTGGGCGCGGCGTGGGTGAAGTCGGCGAACTGGGACGTGCGTACTGTCAGGTGCTCGTCGTCCAACTCGACACCGATGACAGACTCGTCGGCGACCAAGGCGACTGCGAGGCCGCGGTTGTCGCTCGATTGAACGGTGAAGGTGTGCGGGCGATCGGTCATCAGGCGGCGGATCGCGTGGAAGTCACCGGAAGCGACGAGCCGGCCCGCGACGATCACGAGGACGTCTTGGGCGAGGCGCTCGACCTCGTCCAGGATGTGGGAGGAGAAGACGATCGTGCGGCCCTCAGCTGCCATGCGGCGCAGGATATCCATCATCTGCAGACGTTGGGTGGGATCGGTGCCGCTGAATGGCTCGTCCAGCAGGAGGATCTGCGGGTCGTGGACGATCGCGGCGGCGACCTTCATACGCTGCTTCATCCCCTTCGAGTAGCCGCCCAGGCGGCGGTCCTGGGGCGCCACCATGTCGACCGCGCGGATCGCCCGGCGCGCGGCCTCTGCAGGATCGCTCAGGCCGAAGAGCTTCGCGCTCAAGTGCACGAACTGGTAGCCGGTGAGGAACGGGTAGACGGCCTCCTTCTCAGGGACGAGGCCGACGTTGCGGTACATCTCGTGATTCTGCCATGCGGGTCTACCGGCGATGCGAACGGTCCCTTTAGACGGGCGGAGGAAACCGGCGGCCATGTGGAGGATGGTGCTCTTGCCGGCGCCGTTGGGACCGAGGAGCCCGGTGATGCCGGGCCCGAGCGAGAATGACACGTCGTTGACGGCGACGACGTTGCCGTACCAGCGGGAGACGCTGACAGCTTCGATAGTGACCGCCGGGGAAGGCGCGCCAGAGGGCTGTTCCTCAGCGGCCGCCGTCATGGCGAGATCTTCTCGTAGCGGCGCAGCAAGAGGGCCAGCATGACGAGCGTGGCTAAAGCCGCGTCGATCGCGTATACGACGCCAGGGAGATCGGCCTCAGCGAGTTGCGTTCCGGGATCGAACGCGGCGTCGAAGAACCAGAAGGTAAGACCCCGGGCAACGTGGAACGGACTGAGGAGCAGCACGAAGCGTCCGACGTCCTGATCGGCCGCTTCGAAGACGCTCCCCGCGATGATGGAGGTGAGGACGAATGCGGCTATGATACCGACGGTGGAATAGGCGCGGCTGGGCATCTGCGCCGCGATGACTAAGCCGATGCCGGCGACGAGGCCCGACAACAAGATGGCGCTGCCAAAAATGGATGGCAGGTCTGCCCATTCGTCCCACACGTAGTCACCGAAGTCGGCCGCGGCTAGGCCGTTGCCGACGAACATTATTACCTGCGGAATCACGGTGATCGCGAGCATGCCCGTCATGAGCGCGGCGAACTTCGCGAGAGCATAGTCCTGGCGCCTCAGCGCCCGCGAGAAGTAGAGCGAGAGCGTATGTGTACGCTGGTCACGGCCCACGAGTTCAGGCGCGACGACGGCGCAGAAGACCGCGAGCACCACCTCAATTAACTGGAAGTAGTCCTCCGGTCGGATGACCTCGATTTCGGCCGGGGCGATGGCGGCGATCCCGAGCTGGAAAACGGCGGGAATGAACGCTATCACGGCGAGACCGATGGGGCCCACTTTACTCGAAAGCGAGCGGCCGATACCGAACACGCCGCGAAGGCTGTGTACGTAGAGGGCCCAGATGGCGTGCCGCCGCCCGAGGCGGACGCCTTCGTACCGCTGGTAGCCAAGATCGTAGATGGTGCCGGCCGTCGTGTCAGCCACGGGGGCCTTCCTCTTCTTCGAGGGAGGGTTGCGACTGGAACAGCTCCTCGAGCCGCCGCCGGCCCCGCTCCAGCCGCACCAACCCTAGCCCGAGGTCAACGACACTGTCCCTGATAAGGTCGAGCAGGGCGTCGTCTTCCTTCTGCACGAGGAGGAAGCGGCCACTCCCGCTCACCGCTACGCCCTGCTCCCGCAGGCGATCGGCGAGCCGGTCGCCGTCACCGTCAACCTCAACGGTGAGGACACCGGTGGGCGCGGTGAGTACCGTCATGGGCACGGATCGGACGAGGCGCCCGTCTTCTATCTCGACGAGGTGGTCGCAGACACGCTCGATCTCGCTGAGGAGGTGAGACGAGAGGATCATGGCGATCCCGAACTCGGCACCGATGCGGCGGATAAGGCGCAGCATCTCGTCGCGGCCTTCGGGGTCGAGTCCGTTGGTCGGTTCGTCGAGGAGCATCAGCCGGGGGTCGTGGACTAGCGCCTGCGCGAGCTTGACGCGCTGCTTCATGCCGGTGGAGTAGCCGCGAATCTCGCGGTACCGTTCCTCGAAAAGACCGACGTGGCGAAGGGTCTCAGCGGTGCGCTCTCGCGCGGCGGCACGAGGAAGGCCACTGATCTGCGCCATGTGAGCGACGAACTCGGTGGCGGAGACGTCTGTTGGCAGGCAATCATGCTCCGGCATATAGCCGACAAACTGGCGGAGCTCCGGCCCCTGGCGAAAGACGTCGAGCCCCATGACTTCGCCGGAGCCGCTGGTGGGTTCCAGCAGACCGAGGAGGAGCTTGATGAGAGTGCTCTTGCCGGCGCCGTTGGCCCCCACGAGGCCGATGATGCCGGGCTCCAGTTCAACGTCCAGCGCGTCGAGGGCGGTGACTCTTGCGTAGCGCTTTGTCAGGCCGATTGTGCGAATTAGCGTCAAGTCAGGAGTCCGTTCTTTGTCTCGCAGTTGGGCGTTCGGTCCCAATCGCAGCGTTCCATATTGTAGACGGGTAGCCTCTGGATTGTCTTGCTTCAAGTATGCCGACGCTTGGACCCACGCTGTTGCTGCCACCGACTATCTAGTGCCGCCGAACGCATGTCGGTGGCCCAGATCGTAGGACCTTCACCGCCTCTCCGCCCGCGAGCGACGCGTTCAGAGGCTCATTAGGTGCCTTCAGGTATGATATCGAGCGGCAGAACAAGGCACGGGCGAGGATGCTACAATGGCTTCGCCCATGATCTCGCACAAAGAGTTGGAGCGGCTGGCCAACCTGCGCAGCGATGAAGGCATCCTCAGCGTCTATCTGAAGATTGACCCGCAGCTGAGATACGATCGAGGCCAAGCCGTGGCGAAGTTCAAGGGCGCCCTCAGCCGGTTCAAGGGAGCGGCCGCGGATGACGACCAGCTGGCCGTGGCCGAGCGGGAGAAGGACAGGGTGCTGAGGTTCCTGGAGAAAGGCCCGCCTAGTGGACGCAGCCTAGCGATCTTCTCCTCGCAGCCCTCAGGCATCTGGGAAGTCGTCCCCCTGGACGTGATGGTGCCGACCTCTGTGAGCGTTGACACTACGACCCACACTTCGCTTCTCATGCAAGTGCTCGACGAGCATCCGCGCTTCGTCGTGGCCGTCGTGCAGCGGGACCGTGCCGCGATCTACACCTCCGAGCAGCGCACAGCCGACAAGGAGGCCGAGATCGAGAGCGCAGTGCCGGGCCGCCACGACCAGGGCGGATGGGCGCAAGCACGCTTCCAGCGTCACATCGAGTTCCACGTGGAGCGGCACCTTAAGAAGGTTGTCGACGAGATCGGAAAGTTATTCTACGAGCGTCCGTTCAATCGCCTCGTCGTTGGCGGTTCAGAGGAAGCGGTAAACGAATTGATCGGCATGCTTCCCGACCCCCTGTCACGCCGTGTAGTCGGAACCTTCCCCGTCGACCTCAAGCATCAGACCGAGGAGGAAGTCCTTGACCAGGCACGGCAGGTGCTGCGCGAGGAAGAGCGCCGGAGCGAAAAAGATCTGATCAAGCAGATCGTCAGTTCCGCCGAGTCGGGCGGCCGCGGCGCGGCGGGTATAGAGCCCACCATCAGCGCTGTCAGTGAGGGCCGCGTGCACGTCCTGGCGGTGGCCGACGGCGTCACTACGGGAGGGTTTGCCTGCCAGAGGTGTGACTACTTGTCGGCCCAGGAGTTCGCCCAATGTCCCGCCTGCGGCGGCGATGGCGAGCCCATCGCCGATGTCATCGAGCGGGCGATGGAGAAGGCTTATTCTACCGGAGCGCGGGTCGAGATCGTATTCGGGGAGGCCCGGGAATGGCTGCTGGCTCGAGGCGGCCTGGGCGCAGTGCTGCGGTACTGATCCTTAGCGGAGCCGGGTCCGAGGTAGCTGAAGCAGTCGAGCCCCTTTGCGATGCTCCCAAAGGCGCGAGCGCCACTCCAGCGGTACCCGCAGCGACCAGAATCTCCGGGACCTCTAATCGTGTTCACTGGGTCTGCTGGACTTCCTCGGGCCGGATAACCAGGCAGGGAAGGTTGGTCCGCCGTACAACGGCATCGGCCATGCTGCCCATGATCCAGCGTCCTGCGCCGGTGCGGCCGTGGGTGGCCATGCCGATCAGCCCCGCGTTGACCTCCTGAGCGATCCGAACGATCTCGTCGACCGGGAAGCCAATGTTGACGACGCTCCGCACTTCTACTTTTCCTCGTGCCTCTATCTCCTGCGCCACCCGAGTCAGGAACGACTGGCCGTGGGCCAGCAGGTCATCGAGGATGGCGCCGACCGGGGTGGGGGTCGTCACGCTGCCGGGGTAGATGTCCATGGGTTGCACGGCGTGGACGAGGATAAGCGAGGCACCCAACGCCTCTGCCACCTCTTCGACGTAGGGTAGGACGCTGAGGGAGAGCTCCGATCCATCCAGCGGGACGACTATACGGTCGATCGGCACCGGCGCTCTCTCGTCTGCCTCCCGCGCCCTCGCCAGCAGCAAGGGGCGATGGGTGGAGTGGAGTACCTTATCGGCCACGCTACCCAGGATCCAACGACTGATGCCGGAGCGGCCATGTGTGCTCATGGCGATGAGGTCTGCATCCTCATCGGCCGCCGCACTGAGGATCGAGTCGGCTTCCGGCTGGTAGGCGATCACCGTCTTCACGTTCAGGCCCCTGGACTTCAGTTGGTCCCGCTTCGATTCGAGGTACGTCCGGGCCGCGACGGTCTCCTTGCCCAGGTCCTCCCTCACCGGCGAAGCACCCCACGCGCTGGACTGGTACACAGCCGTCAGAAGCACGAGCTCAGACCCCGTCCCTCCAGCTATCTGCTCTGCATACGGCAGGACAGACTCCGCCAGCTCGGACCCATCGAGGGGCACGAGAACCGTCCGGATCATCACGAACCTCCTTGCTTCAATCGGGCAAGTGGCACCCGTAGTGTTCGACAGCGCCCTCCATATCCAACGTAGGACAGCGCCGCAGCCCGGAATAGGGTCAACAGGCCCTCTGTCTTGGGTACGATTGCCTCTAAATTATACCCTTGGAATGCCCCAGTCTGTAGGTGGAGATGAGCGCCATGTACAACCGGATTCTCGTCACCCTAGATGGATCGCCGCTATCAGAGGCGGTGCATCCCCAAGTCGAGCGGCTTGTCACCGGCACGGACGCCGCCGTCACCATGCTGAGGGTGGCGGAGGCGCCGGAGCGGACCGCTAGCACTTCTCTCTGACCTCGGGCATTCACGCCTCTTTGACGCCACCCACTCTGGACGTTCACGTGCTGTGCACTTCCCGCCTCTACCGTTGGAGGTGAGATGATTGCCAAGCAGACGGTTCGCGACCGGTCACCGAGAGTCCTCGTGGTGGAGGACGACCCGGCTGTAGCCAAGATGCTCCGATTCTCCCTGCGTGCCGCCGGGTTCGATGTCGCCGCGGTAACGGGCGGCTCCCCTCTGTCGTGGGGTGCGCAAACGTGAGCGCGACGCCAGCGCGGAGGCGGCCGGGCAGAGCGGTGAGGGAACTGGCAGCGGAGATCATCCTCATAGCCGCGGCCCTTCCCCTGTACTACCTGGTGCGAGGCTTCTCCCATGAGCGAGTGGAGCTCGCCTTCGACCACGCCGACCAGCTCATCGATCTTGAAAAGACGCTGGGCATATTCTGGGAGGCCGACCTTCAGGAGCTGGTGCTGCCCTACGGCTTGCTGGTGGACTCTCTGAACTCCATCTACCTCTACGGCCACCAGCCGGTAATCCTGGCGGTCGCCGTCTGGCTCTTCTTCTGGCACCGACCCCAGTACCTGTTTATGCGCAACGCTTTCCTGATATCGGGGGCCATAGGGCTCATAGTGTACGCCTCCTACCCGGTGGCCCCACCTAGGTTCATGATGGAGTTCGGCTTTGAGGACACCATCCTCGACCAGTATGGGGTCAGCAGGGTCGCCAATCCGTGGTTCTTCCGGAACGAGTACGCTGCCGTTCCCAGCCTGCACTTCGGCTGGAACCTGCTCGCCGGCGTGGCGATGTGGCTCGCCTCGAGAAACCCTGCCGTCCGCGCGCTCGCTGTCTTTGTGCCTCTGGCGACGTTGGCGGCGGTGATCCTTACGGCCAACCACTACTTCCTCGACGCCGTAGCCGGCGCACTGACCGTTGCCGCCGGCGCGGCGATCGCGCTCGCCGTTCGCAACCTCGTTCTCCGCTACCGGCCGCCGGGTCCCGGGGCCGTGACGAGAGCCTGGGGCTGGGTCTCATGGCTGGGCGGCATGCCGACCTTCGCGCCGGGAGCAGCCCGATTGGGGCCGGATGGCCCTCTGTCTTTGGTCAGATTGCCTCTATGTTGTCCCCTTGGAATGCCCCAGTCTGAAGATGGAGGTGTCGCCATGTACAAGCGGATTCTGGTCACTCTGGATGGATCCCCGCTGTCAGAAGAGGTGCTGCCCCAGGTGGAGCGGCTTGTCGCTGGCACGTACACGTCCGTCACGCTGCTGAGGGTCGCGGAGCTGCCGGAGCAGACGGTGGCAAGGAGAGTACCGACGCCGATGCCCGCCATGATCGTGGGAAGCTGTCCCACCTTGACCCAAAAGACCGAACCTCAGCTCGCGGAGACGAGGGGACAGGCGATCAGGCGAGTGAAGGAGGAGGCCGAAGCCTACCTCAACGAGAAGGCGCGCCCCCTCCGGGCCAAGGGAATCGAGGTTGAGAGCGCCCGTCGACTCGGCCACCCCGCGGAGGAGATCATCCACTACGCCCGGACACATGACGTGGACTTGATCATGATGTCCACTCACGGTCGCTCCGGGCTGGGCCGGATGTTTTTCGGAAGCGTAGCGGGTCGGGTGCTGCTGAGCGGGGTGAAGCCAATCCTGCTGGTTCGACCCGACGGGTTGGAATAAGGGAGGAAGGAGATGGCTGCCGTCTATACCATCAGCGCCTATCCCAAGGAGCTGTCCCTGCGCGATGGAAGCCGGGTCAGCATCCGGCCCCTGCAGCCAGAGTACGAGAACGCTCTCCTGGAATTCTTCCTGGGCATACCGGAGGATGAGAGGTTCTTCCTCAAGGAGGATGTCACCTCCCCCGCCGTCATCGCGGAGTGGATTGGGCACCTAGATTACCGGCGGGCCCTCCCCTTGCTCGCCTTCACGGACGGGGAGGTCGTGGCCGACGCAGTGTTGATCCGACGCCGAGGCAACGCCCGTAGCCACGTGGGCGAAATACGGCTCGTCGTGGCACCGGCCTGGCGCAACCGCGGTCTCGGTACGGCCCTCATTCGCGAGCTGTGCGACATCGCCGACGATGCCGGTCTCGATAAGGTGCTGTTCGAGGTGGTAGAGGACAGGGAGAAGGAGGCCCTGAAAGCCGCCGAGTGGCTGGGATTCCTCCGTATCGCCACCATCGAGGGGGCCGCTCGCGATCAGCAGGGCCGCCTGCACGACATCATCCTACTGACTATGCCCCTCGGCAGGTGGTACCAGTGGACGAAGTTCTAGGCGGAGCTATGACCAAACACGCCATCCGGCTGACATGCAGACGATCGTTGATTGCTCTCGCGCTGCTGACCGGCGTCTTGGCCGCGGCCGCCCTGGCGAGTTGCGGCGATGACCAGGAACGGACCAGTTTCGTGGACGTGTTCCTCACCGAATGGGAGATCGAAGCGGAGTTGACCAGCGTGCCTGCTGGAGAGCTGCGGTTCACGACGACGAACGGCGGCTCGATCGGTCACGACCTGGTCGTCATCAAGACGGATTTGCCGCCGGGCGAGCTCCCAACTAGGGAGGACGGCAGCGTAGACGAGGACAGTGTAGAAGTGGTCGGCCGGGTGCCGACGGTCGAGCCGGGTGAGTTTGAGAGGGCGACGCTCTCGTTGAGCCCCGGCCCGTACGCGCTGGTATGCAACATTGTGGATGCGCAGGGAGGCGAAAGCAGAAGCCACTACCAGTTGGGGATGCACATCGCGTTCACTGTTTTCCCAGGAGGATGAGTAATGTTCACCACCGTAGCCCTTACACGGAGGAACAGGAGGAAACGATGAAGACGATACTGGTGCCCCTGGACGGCTCAACCAGCTCGGAGACGGTGCTGCCTGTCGTGATCGCGCTCGCCGGCGGCGGCGAGTACCGCGTAACGCTGTTCTCGGTCTGGGAAGCGCTGCCGGAGGAGGTGGCGAACGTGGGCGAAAGCCACGTTCGTGAGCTGCGCGAGCAGGGCATGAAGTCCGTCCGGGCCTATCTGAGGAACGTCGCCGAGACTCTGGCAAACCGGGGTATCGATGTGACCACGGAGGTCTGCTCCGGCCGTCCAGCGGCGGAGATCCTGGCGGCCGGCGGAGCGCTGAAGCCGGATCTCGTCGCCATGGCCAGCAATGGCCGTGGTGGTGTGGCAGACAGCGTGGTCCGAAGCTCTCAGGTGCCCGTCCTGGTGCTAGGGCCCCGCACGCTGGAAGCGTGGTCTCTTGGTGAGCGGCATGTGAGTTCCACCCGAGCTCTCCCCGGATACAGCGCAGGGTCCGAAGCCACCATACCTGTGGCGATGGAAATGGCCAGAGAGGCGGGGACACATGGCGCGCTGTTGATCATGCCCAACGAAGAATTGAGAGAGAAGGTCGTAGAGCTCATCGCCCTGGCCATCGCGTCGCGCCAGCGGCATCAGTGGCCGGGGTCCAGGACCGGAGGAAGGCGATGAAGACGATGCTTGTACCCCTGGACGGTTCGCCCCTCTCGGAGACGGTGCTGCCTGTGGTGACAGCGCTTGCCGGCGGCGGCAGATACAGCGTAACGCTGCTGTCCGTCTGGGAGGTCCTGCCGGAGGAGGTGAACCTTGTGGGGGAGCGCCACGTCCGCAAGCTTCGCGAGCAAGGTATGAAGTGCTTCCGGGCCTACCTCTGGAACATAGCCGAGACGCTGGCCAAACAGGGTATCGAGGTGACCACCGAGGTCTGCGCCGGCCATCCGGCGGCGGAGATCCTGGCGCTCAGCGGCGCTCTCAAGCCGGACGTCGTCGCCATGGCCAGCAAGGGTCGCGGCGGCGAGGAGATGTACGGCCGCCGCGGCAGCGTGGCGGAGAAGGTCCTCCACGCGTCAGCCCTCCCCGTACTTGTCCTGGGGCCTCGCCTGCTGGAGTCCTGGCCTCCCACCGAGGTGGGCGTGAGCTCCATCCTTGTCCCGCTGGACGGCAGCGGCGCGTCGGAGGCGGCCCTGCCCACAGCCGTCGAAATCGCCGGCGACACGGGCGCCCAGGTCTCGCTGCTGCGGGTGGTTCCCCCTATTCCGGCCGACGCTCCGGTAGGCCTATCCGAAGCGTACCCGCCGAAGATCGATCAGCGTAGGCAGCAGGCGGCCCTCGACTATCTGAAGGATGTCCAGAGACATTTCCCCGAGATTCTCCGCGAGGTGTTCGTGGAGCGTGGCCAGCCGCGGCAGGAGATTCGGCGCTTCATCGAGCGGCAAGGGATCGACCTGGTGGTAATGGCCTCGCGAAGCCGCTACGATTCTGAACAGTGGAAGCTGGGCGGCGTCGCCGACGCCGTGATCGAGGGCAAGGCGCCAGTGCTGCTGGTGCCTCCCGTTCAATGATTGGCAAGGAGTCCTGTAAATGACAGTCGCGGGTAGGGTAGGCGAACCGTATTCAAGGTAAGCGCGTTGGGAAGTCGAGGGACCTCATACTCTGGCTCGGCGTTCTTAATAAGTAGGGTGATGACTAGAGGAACGCCCCACCTGGGCCAGCTCCACATCACATACGATCTTGCCCTTCACGGGGTCGCGCCCTGATGCCTACGCCGCCGAGCCCGCTCAAGCTGGACAGGCTCACTAAGTATTACGGGGCCCACCGGGGCGTCGAAGAGCTCACCCTGGCTGCGGAGCCGGGTGAGATCCTGGGCTTCCTGGGGCCCAATGGCTCCGGCAAGACCACCACCATCCGGGTGCTGATGGGGCTGCTTCCTCCTACCTCAGGCCGGGCCTGGGTAGCGGGGCTGGATGTCCAGCGTCAGGGCGTTGAGGTTCGTCGCCGCGTGGGGTACCTGCCGGGGGACGTAGCGCTCTACAAAGAGCGGACGGGCGAGGAGCTGCTGAAGTTCGCCCTGCGCATCAGGCGGGTGCGACAGGCGCCGCGGGCGCTCGAGGTCGCGCGGGCGCTGGACGCCACCATGGACCGGACGATCAAGACGCTGTCGCGCGGGATGCGGCAGAAGGTAGCGCTGGTGCTGACGCTCGCACATGACCCGGAGCTGCTGCTGCTCGACGAGCCCACCTCCGGGCTCGATCCGCTGGCCCAGCGGACGGTTCTGGAGCTGCTGCGGCAGGAGCGAGAGCGGGGCAAGACCGTCTTCTTCTCCTCGCACGCGCTGTGGGAGGCGGAGGATATCTGCGAACGAGTGGTTATCCTTCGGGAAGGCCGACTCGTGGCTCTGGAGAGCATCGAGAAGTTGAGGGAGCGAAAACATAAGGTGGTGACGGTTGCCTACACGGGCGCGCCACCCAACGTGGATGAACTGGAGGACGCGGAGGTTCTTTGGCGCCGCGACAGCCGTATGGCGTTTCGGGTGCGGGGGGATGTCAATCGTCTGCTCGCCTGCCTCCAGAACTACGATCTGCGCGACCTGACAATACAGGAGCCATCGCTGGAGGAAGTCTTCTTGGACTACTATCGAAAGGCGGGGACGTGACGACTCTTGCGCTGGAGCTGGCGAACCGAACGCGGACGGCGCTGCTCTGGTGGCTTCTGGGCCTCCTGGCGATGGCGGGCTACGTTGTGGGGGCCTTCACGACCCTCAGCGATGTGGAGGATATCTCTGCCCTGTACGGGGAGTTCCCTCCCGCTCTGCGAAACGTGATCGGCGAAGTGGACATCGGCACGATGGACGGCTGGATACACGTAGAGTTCCTGGCCTGGGTGCCGCTGATCATGGCGATCTACGCTGGCATCTACGCCTCCGGCGCGGTGAGCCGAGAGGTGGAGCAGCGCACGGTGGACTTCGTGTTGGGGCTGCCGGTCAGCCGAACGCAGTTCATCGCCTCGCGGCTTGCGGTCGGCGTCTGGAATTTATTTGTTCTCTCCGCGTCGATGTTCATCTTCCTGGTCATCGCCGTCGCCATTAGCGGCGAGACGCTGTCCCCGGATCGATACGCGCTCGCCCTGACTAACGCGTTTCTTGTGGGCGCGGCGCTGATGGCAGCCTACGTGGCCGTCGCGGCGGCCGTGGACGAGCAGAGCCGGGTCACCGGCATTACCCTCGGCCTGACGCTGATCGCCTTCATCGCCACGGCGGGCCTGCGGGCAGCGGACGCCCCGGAGGCGCTGCGTTGGTTCACTCCGTTCGAGCACTATCATTCGGCGGAGGCGATGTCAGGGGACGGGTTGCCGCTACTGCCGCTGGTCCTGCTGCCCTCGCTGGCCGTGGCGGCGGCCACGGTGGCGATCTACTTGTACAATCGACGCGACATAGCGATCTAGCCGGTAGTCGCATGATAGGGCGTTCCAGCAAGGGAGGTGAGAGACATGCCTGACGACAACCGGAAGGAGACCAAGTACTGGCCTATCAGGCGGTATCTGGACATATATGAGAAGTCGCTGCGCGATCCCGAGCTCTTCTGGGCGGAAGAGGCCCGCAAGCTGGACTGGTCGCGCCCGTGGGACAAGGTACTGGACTGGTCGCCGCCGTTCGCCAGGTGGTTCGCGGGCGGAACACTGAACGCCTGCTATCAATGCGTGGACCGCCACGTCAAGACCTGGCGAAAGAGCAAGGTGGCGATCTACTGGGAAGGAGAGGACGGGGACACCAGGGTGCTCAGCTATTCCACCCTCTACCGGGAGGTCAACCGCTTCGCTTCGATCCTGAAGAAGCTGGGCGTTGGTAAGGGCGATAAGGTAGCCCTCTACCTGCCGATGATCCCCGAACTGCCCATCTTCATGCTCGCCTGCGCCCGGATCGGCGCCATACACACGGTCATCTTCTCCGGGTTCAGCGCCCAGTCCCTAGCCGACCGGATTAACGACACCGAGGCTAAGGCGGTCGTTACCGCCGACGCCGCCTTCCGGCGCGGGAAGCGCATTCCCCTAAAGGCGACGGTCGATGAGGCGCTGAAGCGTGCCCCCTCGGTGCAGAAGGTAGTCGTCGTGAACCGGGCGGGGACGGCGGTTGAGATGGCCGACGGGAGAGACCTCCGGCTTGACGACCTGCTGGTAGACGCGGAGACGTCAGTGCCGCCGGAGCCGGTGGAGGCTACCCACCCGCTGTACATCCTCTACACCTCCGGCACGACGGGAAAACCGAAGGGGATCGTTCACAGCACCGGCGGCTACATGGTGTTCAACCACTCGGTCCACCAGTGGGTGTTCAACATGAAGGAGGAGTCCGTCTACTGGTGCACCGCCGACGTGGGTTGGGTCACCGGCCACAGCTCCATAGTCTATGCTCCCCTATCCCTCGGCGCCGCCATCGTCATCTATGAGGGCGCTCCCGACTATCCCACTCTCGGCCGCTGGTGGCAGATCATTGAGAAGTATGGCGTCACCATCTTCTACACCTCGCCGACAGCGATCCGGATGTTTATGCAGCACGGCGAGGAGTGGCCGGCCAAGCACGACCTCACCAGCCTGGAACTGCTGGGGAGCGTTGGCGAACCGATCAACCCCGAGGCCTGGCTGTGGTACTACCGCCACATCGGGGGCGAACGATGCCCCATCGTCGACACCTGGTGGCAGACCGAGACCGGCGGCTTCATGATCTCGGCGGCTCCGGGGATCGAGCTGTTGCCCCTGAAGCCCGGCGCTGCTGGGCTGCCGCTGCCGGGCATCGACGCCGCCGTGGTGGACGAGCGAGGCGAACCGGTAGCGCCCGGCGAGAAAGGGATGCTGGTGATAAGGCGGCCCTGGCCGGGGATGCTCATGACCATTCACGGCGACGACGAACGCTACAAAGAAGAGTACTGGAGCCGATTCCCCGGCCTGTACTACGCCGGTGACTACGCCACCAAGGATGAGGAGGGTTACTTCCGGATACTCGGCCGTGCGGACGAGGTCCTGAAGGTCGCCGGGCACCGGCTGGGCAGTCTTGAGCTGGAGAACGCCGCCGTCGCTCACCCCTCCGTCGCGGAGGCCGCCGCCGTCGGGATTCCAGACCCGATAAAGGGAGAGGAGATCGTCATCTTCGCCGTGCTGATGGATGGCTACGAGCCTTCGTCCACCCTCGAGAACGAGCTCACGGAGCACATTCGGAAGGCGATCGGGCCCATCGCCACGCCGAAGTCGATCTATCTGGTTCGGGTGCTCCCCAAGACCCGGAGCGGCAAGATCATGCGGCGCGTCCTCCGCTCCGTGGCGAGCAACGAGTCCGTCGGCGATATCAGCACGCTGGAGGATGAGGCGTCGGTAGATGAAGTGAAGCGGGCGTACGAGGCGCTGAAGCGCGAGCTCTAGCGTGACGGCTGGGCATTCCTCCACTTCAGACCGAGCGAGCGCGGTCACCGTTCAGTCAGCGCCTGCCCACTCCGCATCGACGGAGGAGATGGCCCGGGCCCTCGCCACGGACGCCTCAACGGGGCTGACCTCGACTGAAGTGGAGGCGCGACTGGCCCGATACGGCCCCAACGTTCTGCCCGAGGTGCCGGGCCGCACCCTCCTGCAGGCCTCTGTGGAGCAGTTCGCTAACTTCCTCATAGTCCTGCTCGTAGCCGCCACCGTCCTGGCCGCCGCCATCGGCGAGTACCTCGACGCCGGCACGATCGCCGCCATCGTCATCCTCAGCGCCGTCCTGGGGGTGGCCCAGGAGTGGCGGTCGGAACGGGCCCTTGAGGCCCTCAAGGGGATGATGGCCCCCACTGCTCGAGTCGTCCGGGACGGGCGCGTCCACGAGCTGCCGGCGCCATTGCTGGTGCCGGGGGACGTTGTCCTGTTGGAGGTGGGCAACTACATTCCCGCCGACCTTCGCCTGGCCGAGGCCGTCAGCCTGAGCCTGGACGAAGCTTCGCTCACCGGCGAGTCCGCTCCAGTCCGGAAAGACGCCTCCTTGGTACTGCCTTCCGATACGCCCCTGCCTGACCGCCGGAACAGTGCCTTCGCCGGCACTTTGGTGACCTACGGCCGTGGTGTGGGCTTAGTTGTCACTACGGGGGCGTCAACGGAGATCGGCCGCATCGCCACCCTCATCAGCACGTACGAGAAGGAGGAGACGCCCTTGCAGCGCCGCATGTCCGGCCTCGGTCGCTGGCTGGGCGGCGCCGCCATCGCCATCTCCGCCCTGATCTTCGGTATCGGTGTCGCTACGGGCGAAGACCTGCTGGACATGCTCCTCACAGCGGTGAGCCTGGCCGTGGCCGCGGTACCGGAAGGGCTGCCCGCCGTGGTCACCATCACCTTGGCTCTGGGGATGCAACGCATGGCGCGCCGCAACGCCCTCATGCGGCGGCTGAGTGCGGTGGAGACCCTGGGCTCAGCCACCGTCATAGCCAGCGACAAGACGGGCACCCTAACCAAGGGGGAGATGACGGTAGTCAGCGTCTATCTGGGGCCTGAACAGCCACCGGTCGACGTCAGCGGGGTGGGCTACGACCCTACGGGCGACTTCCGGCGTGCAGAGGAGACCATCGATCCCAAGGGGGATCAGCACCTACGGCTGCTCCTTGCCGCCGGTGCCCTGTGCAACGACGCACGCCTTCAGGAGGAGGAAGGCCGCTGGCGAGTCGTCGGCGATACGACTGAGGGCGCTCTGGTAGTGCTGGCGGCCAAGGCTGGCCTGCAGCGGCAGGAGCTGGAGCGCGACCAGCCTCGCCAGAGCGAGGTCCCCTTCAGTCCGGACCGCCGGCGGATGACCACCGTGCACCGCTGGGGCGACCGTCTGGTGGCTTATCTGAAGGGAGCCCCAGACGTGGTCCTGCCCCTCTGCTCCCGCCAGCAACGGGGCCAGGAGGTCATCGTCCTCTCTCAAGAGGACCGAGACCGCATCCTGACCGCCAACGACGAGCTGGCCTCACAGGGGCTGCGTGTCCTGGCCCTCGCCTACCGGCCCGTGGAGCGCCCGCTGCCGGAAGAAGAGTTGGAGCAGGACCTGGTCTTTCTGGGCCTGGCGGCCATCCAGGACCCGCCGCGCCCCGAGGTCCACGAGGCGGTGGCGCTATGCCATAAGGCCGGGATTCGACCCATTATGATCACCGGCGACCACGCCGCGACGGCGCGGGCCATCGCCCGAAACCTGGAGATCACCGGCCCGGACGGCGCCGTGCTGACCGGCGCCGACCTGAACCGAATGAGCGAACAGGAGCTTCAGGAGGCGGTGGGTCGGGTGCGAGTCTACGCCCGCATCTCTCCGGAGCAGAAGGTGCGAATCGTCGAGGCGCTGAGGCGTGAGGGGCACATCGTCGCCGTTACCGGGGACGGAGTGAACGATGCCCCCGCCCTGAAGCGGGCCGACATCGGCGTGGCCATGGGGATCAGTGGCACCGACGTGGCGAAGGAAGCCGCTGACATGGTCATCACGGACGACAACTTTGCCTCCATCGTGTCCGCGGTGGAGGAGGGCCGCAAGATCTTCGACAACATCCGCAACTTTGTCGTCTACCTCCTGGGGGCTAACCTGGGTGAGATCCTCGTGGTATTCGTCGGCGTTGCCAGCGGGCTGCCCCTGCCGTTGTTGCCCATGCAGATCCTGTGGGTGAACTTGGTTACGGACAGCCTGCCCGCGCTCGCCCTGAGCATGGAGCAGGGCGACCCGGACGCCATGCGGCGGCCACCGCGGCCGCCGCGGGAAGGGGTTGTGACGGGGCCGATCGCCTCAGTGCTGGCGGTGCGCGGCGTAGTTGTAGCGGCGGTGGTCCTGGTGGCGTTCATCCTGTGGCTCAAGCTGTTCGATGCCTCCGACGACGCTGCCCGCACCGTCGCCTTCTCGACCCTCATCGTAGCTGAGTTGTTGAAGGCATACGGCTCGCGCTCCCTCTACCGTACGGCCACGGGGCTGGGCTTCTTCAGCAACCTCTACCTGGTCGGCGCGACGTTGATCTCCTTCGGCCTGTTGCTGGCGGTCCTGTACCTGCCGCCTCTGCAGGATGCATTTCACACAGAGGGGATGGGCCCACGGGAGTGGCTGGCGGTGGGCGGCCTCGGCCTTGTTCCACTGTTGGTCATTGAGGGTATGAAGGTGAGCCCCTGGCGCCTGCGGCAGTAATCAACGGGCCGCGGTTGCGGCACTCACTCCTGGTGGATCCTCGAGGTTCCACCTCCGTCTCTCCGACGTCTCTCTGCCAGAGCAGTGTCCCAGTGGAGTGGCTGGGCCGATGCGAGGAGCTTACAATGTACCGGGCCGCCCCGTAACCGGTCGCCTTTTGCCACGATGAACGTCCTAGCCGTCAACTGCGGAAGCTCCACGCTCAAGTTCCAGCTGATCGAGATGGAGGGGGCGCGCACGCTGGCGCGTGGGATCGTCGAACGTATCAGCGGCCCGGCGGCCATCGAGTTCAGCGCCGAAGGCGGCCAGGTCCTACAAGAAGCGGCGCCGGTGGCCGACCACGGGGAGGCCACTGGCCGCGTGCTCGAGTGGCTAGGGCGAGCCGGCTTCGCCAGCCAGAAGGGGATCGACGCCGCCGGGCACCGCGTCGTCCACGGCGGTGACCGCTTCGTGGAACCAACGCTGATCGACGACAGGGTTGTCGAGGCTCTCGAATCCCTGGGCGAGCTGGCGCCCCTTCACAACGTCCCTTCGTTAAGCGCTATCCGCGCCGCGAGGGTAGCCTTGGGACCCAACGTCCCCATGGTAGCGACCTTCGACACCACCTTTCACCGGGTGATGCCGGAGCGGGCGTCACGGTACGCCATCCCGGTTGATCTGGCTGAGAGGCATGGTGTCCAACGCTACGGTTTCCACGGGTTGGCCCACCGCTACATGACTGAGCGCTACGCCGAGGTCACCTCTACGCCCGTCGAGCGGACGAAGCTCATCACCCTTCAGCTTGGCGCTGGCTGCTCGGCCACTGCTGTCGAGGGCGGCCGGTCGGTGGACACGTCCATGGGTTTCACCCCTCTGGAGGGCTTGATCATGGGCACCCGCTCCGGGGACGTGGACCCCTCGCTGGCCGGGTTCCTTGCCCGCAAAGAAGGAGTGCCGGTCGAGGAGGCGGAGGGCTGGCTCAATACGCAGTCGGGTCTTCTCGGTGTGTCCGGCCGTTCCCACGACATGCGGGAGCTCCTAAAGGCGGAGGCCGACGGGGATCGCCGCTCCGCGCTAGCGGTCGAGATGTTCTGCTACCGAGTCCGCAAGTACATAGGCGCGTATCTCGCCGTCCTGGGGGGTGCGGACGCCGTCGTGTTCGGCGGCGGCATCGGCGAGAACGCCCCGGCCGTGCGGGCCCGCATCTGCGACGGAATGGAGTGGTACGGGCTGATCCTGGATGAAGACCGCAACAAGGCGGCCGTCGGTCAGGAGGTGCAGATTAGCACGGACGGCTCCAGGCTGCATGTCTACGTAATCCCAGTGGACGAGGCCTCAATAATAGGGCACGACACCCTCAGTTGCCTTAGCCGCTCAGGCGATGAATAGAAGGAGGACGTGATGTCCCAGACCGAGAGCGCCGAAGCTATTCGGATGGAAGAGCGGGCGGCCCTCTACCGTAAACGGAATCCAGAGGCCGACCGCTGGGCGGCCGGCTACGGGTCGATCCACCATTCGGTTGAGACGCAGGCCAGGGTCTTCGCCATAGCGGAGCTGCTGGCCGCGCAGGCGGTGAAGGGGGACGGCGTCGCATTCTTCGACGTGCTCTACGCAGCGGACAGGGTCGCTAGCGGCGCCATGTGGCTGGTCGCCCACGAGACCTACGCGCAAAACGTCTACCTGGGCGGCCGCGATCTGGAGCCTGATGACTTCAAGCCCCTTCCGGAGGGTCATACCGGCGGCGCCCTCAACATGGTCCCGGCCTACACCGGCTATATGGCGGTGAATGCCATCACCGGCCAGACACGATCATGGATCATGGGCCAGGGCCACTGCGTAGCCGCCATCGACTCCGTGAACCTGCTCCTGGACAACATGACGGAGGCCCACGCGGAGCGGTACTCGGTCACGGACGAGGGTCTCACACGCTACGTGCGCGATTTCTACTCTTACCGGCTGCGGGAGGACGGGAGCCAGGACTCGCCCCTGGGTAGCCACGTGAACGCCAATACCGCCGGCGGCCTGGCCGAGGGCGGCTACCTTGGTTTCACGGAGCTCCAGTACGTGCACATGCCACTCCCCGGCGAGCGGCTGGTCGCGTTTCTCAGCGACGGCGCTTTCGAGGAGCAGCGCGGCAGCGACTGGGTGCCGCGCTGGTGGCGGCCCGACGACAGCGGCCTGGTCACCCCGATCATGATCAGCAACGGCCGCCGCATCGACCAGCGAACGACGATGTCGCAGCAGGGTGGGGCCGACTGGTTCGTGGATCATCTCACGCTCAACGGCTTTGACCCTTTCGTCTTCGACGGCCGCGACCCCGCGGCCTTCGCCTGGGCGATCTTCGAGATGGAGAACCGACTGGAGGCCTCGGCCGAAGCCGTGCGGAACCGAGGTGACGGCTACCCGCTGCCGCTGCCCTACGGGATAGCCGTCGCTCCCAAAGGCGCCGGCTTCTACGGCGAGGGCACCAACCTGGCCCATAACCTTCCCCTGGGCGGCAACCCACATACGGACCGCCTGGCCGCCGAACGGTTCAACGATAGCGCCCGCCGGCTGTGGGTCCCGCTGGAGGAGCTCAAGGAAGCCATCGGCGGCTTCCAGCACCACGAAGCGTCGGGCCGGCCTCGCGAGCGGGACCACCCACTGGCGAAGAGAGACGTGAGGCTGCGAGACGTGCCGACCCCCAAGTTCCGACCGGCGCCGAAAGACCGACTCGACCGGTCAACCTGGACCCGGACATCTCCAATGCATGCGGTCGACGCCACGTTCCTGGCCACGGCGCGCGCCAACCCGCACCTCCGGCCCCGCGTCGGCAACCCGGATGAGATGCGCTCCAACCGCATGCAAGGCACGCTGGACGCTCTCAAGTTCCGCGTGACCGACCCCGAGCCTGGCATTCCGGAGGACATCCACGGGGCAGTCATCACTGCCCTCAACGAGGAAGCTGTGGCCTCCGCGGCACTGGCCAACAAGGGCGGAATCAACATCATCGTCACCTACGAGGCGTTCGGGGCCAAGATGCACGGCGTGGTGCGGCAAGAGATCATCTTCTCCAACCAATGCAACGAGTGCGGCTGCCGGCTTGGGTGGCTGTCGGTCCCGCTGGTCCTCACCTCACACGCCTGGGAGAACGCCAAGAACGAGCAGTCCCATCAGGACCCCGTGATGGCGGAAGCGATGATGGGGGAGCCCTCCGACGTCTCGCGCGTGCTCTTCCCCGCCGATTACAACACCGCCGCCGCTGTCACGCAGGGGGTCTATCAGACTCAGGGGCAGATCTGGACGCTGGTGGTGCCGAAGATGGACGGAATCGCGGACCTGTTTACCTCGGAGGAGGCGGGCCGTCTCCTGGAGCAGGGCGCCCTAGGCCTGGACTGGGCGGGCCACGAGGTGACCCGGCAACGCGTGGTGCTAACGGCCATCGGGGCCTATCAGCTGGAGGAGGTGCTCAAGGCGTCGGCTCGCCTGGCGGAGCGGGAGATTCCACATTCGGTGGTCTACATGCTGGAGCCCGGCCGATTCCGCGCCGCCCGCAGCGAGGGCGAGCGCGCCCACGTGGCCACGGCCGCGCTGCGGGCTGAGCTCTATCCGCAGGACGTGCCCGCCCGCGTCTTCGTGACCCATACTAGGCCGGAGCCGCTGTTGGGGACCCTACAGCCGCTGAACACAGGCGAGCGCACGGCCGGCCTCGGCTTCGTGAACCACAGCGGTACCCTCAACGTCGCCGGGCTGCTGTTCGTCAACCGCTGCAGCTGGGCCCACGTGCTGGTGGAGGCCGCCCGAGTCCTGGACCTGCCGCGAGAGGGTGTGCTGACCCCGGAGGAGTTAGCGGCTCTGGATGGGAAAGCGTCCCCCGAGGGCGTGATCGTCTAGGGTCTCGCTTGCCGCATCGCCTCGGCGGTGTCCTCCGGAGCAGCTACGTTGACATACATGCCCGACCCCAGCTCGAGGCCAGCGGCTTTTGTCATGCGGGGAATGAGCTGAAGGTGCCAGTGGTAGTAGGGGCGGTCCTCCTCATCTTTCGGCGCTGTGTGAATAGCGTAGTTGAAGTCAGGGTCACCGAACGCGGTGCGGAGCTGTCGCAGCGTTTGGAGCAGCACTGACGCGAGCCCTCGCAGATCTTGTTCGTCTACCTGCCCGAAGGAGGGCTGGTGCCGCAGGGGAACGATCCACGTCTCAGCGGGGCGGCCGGCGGCGAAGGGGTGGAAAACCACGAACTGATCGTCGTGATAAACAACACGGCTGGCCAGACGCAGCTCTTCATTGACGATGTCGCAGTAGAGACATCGGCCCGTCCGGTCGTAATGTTGACAGGCGATCCGGCATCTTCTCTGCTCTTTCTCAGGCACCACGGGCGCAGCGATGATCTGAGAATGGGGGTGCTCTATGGAGGTGCCGGCGCCCTCGCCGTGGTTCTTGAAGATAAGCACGTACTTCGTTGACCTGTGCGACTGAAGAGCCAGGTACCTTTGTTGGTACGCCTGGACTAGTAGGGCCATCTCACCACCGTCCCGGTCTGCGGGGAACCGGTTGTGCAAAGGCGTTTCCACCAGTACCTCGTGCGCCCCCTCGCCCGTGACCGCAGCGAACAGCGGTCCCTCGGACGTCGCCCCTGAGGCAGGGCCTGGCCCGAGCGCCGGATACTTGTTGGGGAAGGCCCGCACCTGCCACTGCCCCGGGGGTTCAGAGGGTATCTCAAGCACGGACCTCGGGGTGGCCTCCTCGTTGCCCGGACAGAAGGGACAGCCCTCGACCAGGGGCGGCAGCTCCCGACGGCTCCGCTCTGGGTGCGCGAAGTCGTGCTGGCGTCCACCGCGCTCGGCGGCGATGATCACCCACTCCCCCGTCGCCGGGTTTAAGCGGAGCTCTGACATCGTCCTTGTCGTCCTGAGTGTACGGGCATCCCTAGGATAAGGAGCTCAGGAGCCGAAGCTCATCGGCCAGCAAGCGGGTGATGAGGAACCGTTCCCGCACGTGCGACCGTCCTGCGGCCCCCAGCTCCTGCGCCTCCCGCGGATCACGGAGGAGGCGCAGCGTCTTCTCGACGCATTCCTCGATGCCGTCTATCAAATAGCCCCCAACGCCCTCCGGCATCTGCATCGGTATGCCGCCGGCGCGGCCGGCCACTACCGGCGTTCCCTTCCACAACGCCTCAGAGACCACCAGGCCGAAGCCCTCGCGCAGCGACTTCTGTAGCACAACGCTGGAGCAGCACTGGAAGGCGTTGACCTCCATGTTGCCGATGCCGGTGAAGTTGGTAAGGACGTGGATGTCGGGGTCGCCCCCAGCCTCGTCAAGGATGGCCTGGTACATATCCCAGCCCTCGGGATCGTCCAGGGCCATCTGGCCCAGGAGGGCGAGCTGGGTGCCGGGCGCCTCTTCCCGAACCCGGCGGTAGACCTCGATGACACCTATGGGATCCTTCCAGGGGTCGAAGCGAGAGATCTGAGTGATGAGCAGCTCATCCAGGTTGACCCCTGTCCATTCAACGATCCGGCTGCACAGGTCCATGGGAGCGGACATGTTCTTGGGACTCAGGGGGTCGATAGCCGGCGGGACAATTACGATGCGCTCATCGCGAAGGACCGCGGGCACGAAGCTATCCATGGTGAAGACGAGGGCATCGTACTCGGCTAGAAACGGCTGGAGGAAGGCGAGGACTTCCGGGTTGGGCTCCGAGGTGTCGATGTGGCAGCGCCAGACCCAGCGGGCGTTGTCCCGCCCATGTAGCTTTCTCAGGGGCGCGGGCTGAGGATCGTGCACGACTACGTAGTCGTACTGCCGCTCCAGGAGATCGGCGGTCCTCTGATTGTGGCTTAGGTAGGTCTCCTTGACTTCGTCCGTGAGATCGAAGGCGGCTCCCTGGAGGGCGTTGTGGAACCCTTTGGTTACCTCGAAGAAGCCGGGCTCCCCAGGTATCACCAGCCAGTCAGCCTTGACGTCGAGAGCCCGGTAAAGAGGGACGACGGAGCGGAGCAGCTCGGACACTCCGCCGCCGTATACAGTCGCGTTGATGTGCGCGACGCGCGCGCCTCGGAGAGGAGAAGCCAGTTGACGAAGTTCGTCCAACTTCTCCTTGCCGATGACGCCTTCGTACTTCTCCAGGGTCTTCTTTCCCACGTCGACGAGCTGTAACATCGTTTCTCTCCTGTCGCTCGAGTGCTATTCTACCTTTGGGCCGTGCCGGCTCGAGTAGGAGCCCCAAGTCGTCGAGCGGGTCACTCACGGCGTTCTCTGTTATCGAAAGCGGGTGAGGCGCAGCGAGTTGCTGAGCACCGACAGCGAACTCGCGGCCATGGCCACGGCGGCGATAGCGGGGTTCAGCAGGGCGCCGATGATAGGATAGAGCACACCCGCCGCAACCGGAATACCAGCGGTGTTGTAGGCGAAGGCGAAGAAGAGGTTCTGACGGATGTTGCGCATGGTGGCTCGGCTGAGGCGCAAGGCAGTCACGATACCCATCAGGTCTCCGCTGACCAGGGTGATGTCCGCCGCCTCCATCGCCACGTCCGTCCCTGATCCG
Source organism: uncultured Dehalococcoidia bacterium (assembly GCA_964649215.1). GTDB lineage: Bacteria > Chloroflexota > Dehalococcoidia > SM23-28-2 > RBG-16-64-32 > JADFNQ01. The sequence continues at coordinate 71,051 of CAZYOV010000001.1, read as the reverse complement.
ATGGCGAGCCCTACGTCCGCCTGAGCCAGGGCCGGGGCATCGTTGATCCCGTCACCCACCATCCCCACCAGCTTTCCTCCCTTCTGAAGCTTCTTCACCTCGTTGGCCTTCTCCTCCGGCAGCACCTCCGCCAGGACTCGCTCGATTCCGACCTGCCTCGCCATCGCCTCGGCCGTGCGCCGGTTGTCGCCGGTGAGCATCGCCACCTCCACGCCCATCTGTTTGAGCTCGGCCACGGCCGCCGCCGAAGTTTCCTTGATGGTGTCCGCGACCGCCACGATGCCGGCAGCCCGACCGTCCACGGCCACGTACATCGGCGTCTTCCCCTCGTCGGCCAGGACTGCGCTCCGCTCGCTCAGCCCATCCATGGATATCCCGCGATCCGTCATGAGCTTGCGGTTGCCTGCCAACACGGTGCGGCCGTCGACGCTCACCTCAATGCCGTGGCCGGGGATGGCGTTAAAGTCCTGCGGCTCGACAAGTTGTATCTGCCGTTCTTGCGCCCCCTTTACGATGGCCTGCGCCAGGGGGTGCTCGGAGCCCCGCTCGGCCGAGGCGACCAGTCGCAGGAGCGTCTCTTCCGGCACATCCTCGGCGACGATGACGTCCGTCAGGGACGGCTCGCCTCGGGTGATGGTGCCGGTCTTGTCCAGTATTATGGCCTGCATGCGGTGCGCCATCTCCAGCGCCTCCGCGCTCTTGATCAGGATGCCTCGCTCCGCCCCCTTGCCTGTCGCCACCATGATGGACGTAGGGGTAGCCAGACCCAGGGCGCAGGGGCAGGCGATAATGAGGACGGACACGGTCGCTACAAGGGCCAGAGTGAGAGCGGTCTCGGGGGCGCCCAGGTACCAGCCTACGAATGTGGCGATGGCGACGAGGATGACCGCCGGTACGAAGTAGCTGGTGACCCGGTCGGCCACGCGCTGAATGGGTGCCTTGGAGCCCTGCGCCTGCTCCACCAACTGGATGATCTGGGAGAGCATGGTGTCCCTGCCTACCTTGGCGGCACGGAACTTGAAGGCCCCGGTCTTGTTGATCGTCGCGCCGATGACCTCTTCCCCCTCGCCCTTGGTAGTGGGGATGCTCTCGCCGGTCACCATCGATTCGTCCAGGGTGGACCGCCCCTCGACGATGATCCCGTCCACCGGCACCTTCTCCCCCGGCCGGACGAGGATCACGTCGTCCACCTGCACCTCTTCCACGGGGATGTCTTCCTCCCCACCGTCGCGCACCACGCGGGCGGTCTTCGCCTGTAGGCCCATCAGCTTCTTGATGGCCGCGCCCGCCTGGCCCTTGGCCCGCGCCTCGAGAAGGCGCCCCAGGAGGATGAGGGTGATGATTACGGCGGCGGTGTCGTAGTAGACTTGGACTTGGTCTTCCGGCAGCAGTTCATCGAAGAAGGTGGCGACTACGCTGTAGGCCATCGCGGCGGTTGTGCCAACTGTGATGAGGGTGTTCATGTCCGCGGTACGGTTCCGCAGGGAGGCCCAGGTGGAGCGGTGGATGGGCCAGCCGACCCAGAGGTAGGCGGGGGCGGCCAAGAGGAAGAGGAACCAGAACTCGCTCATCACATTCGGCAGGAAGCCGAACCACTCGGGGAAACTGCCGACAAAGACGATGACGGAGAGGAGGGCTCCCAGGGCGACGCGGCGGGTGAGGTCATCGATCTCGCGGCGTCGGGCCTCGGCCTCACGGTCGGCCACATCTTGAGGCGGAGCCTCTTCCTCGCGTAGCTGCGCCCGGTAGCCGGTGCTCTCCACCTCTCGCACCAGCGCTTCGGGCTTGACCTGGCCCGGGTTGTAGGCCACTTTGACCCTTTCGGCGGCGAAGTTCACGTCGACGCCCTCCACGCCTGGCAGCCTGTCCAGCGCGCGCTCGATGTTCACCACGCAGGTGGGGCAGGTTACGCCGCCGCCGAAGATGGCGATCTCGGCCTCCGCCGGCGCCCTGTCCGGCTGCGGCGTAGGGTCGTCCGGCGGTTGCTTCTCCTGATGGCTGAAGACCGCCCCAGCGCCATCCGGGGGCAGAGAGGATTCTTCCTCTGTCTCCGCCCCGTTCTCGGTGACGATGAGCTTGCCGTGGACCATGCTCATATGACAGCTGAAACCGAACTCCCCCGCCTCCTCGGGGACCAGCTCCAGAGTGGTCGTGGCGAAGGCCGGTAGGCTCTTGCTGACCTTAAGGTCCGGGAAGATTACACGTGAGGTGCAGTCTGTCCCCTCGCGGCGGTCGAAGTTGATTCGGAGGGGAACACCCTTGCGGGCGCGGATGACGTTCGGCGAGTAGCCGCCCTGGACGACCACGGTTACTTCCTGGACGCCGCCGGTCACGGTCGCCTCTGCGGCGGCGCGCTTGCCGAAGAAGAACCAGGTGAGGAAGCCGGCCAGGCCGATGGCCCCTACGACGACTAGGACGTCAGCGAGCACGACACATGCCTCTCATCTCTAGTGTGAACAATAATACGGCTGAGCGGGATGGAAGGCCATTGCGAACGAAAATCTTAACGCAGGCGGGCATGCTTCGATACCCGTCGCCGATGGGCCAAACCGGCCGAGTAGACCAGCAGCGGCCGCAACGGGCCAACCTTGCGCAAAAGCCCCTGGTAGGTGGTTTCGCCGCGGATCAGTTGGCAGAAGGCGCACCAGAAGCGCCGGCTATGGCGCAGCAGGGCCAAGTAGAGTGGCGGTGCATAGTGGAACAGCTCCTGGAGCTTGCGGGATGCTGTCAGCTCCGGCTGCAGGCGACGCTCCACAGCTCTCTGATAGGGCGACAGGTCGGCGGCCTCCCCAGCCAGATAGGCCATGATAGAGTCGGCGGCCAGGCCGGCGCTGAGGAAGGCCATGTGGATGCCCTCGCCAGTGAGGGGGTCGATGAGTCCGGCGGCGTCGCCCACTGCCAGCAGCGGTCCCTTGGCCACCGGGGAGCCGGGGACGCGCATGGGCAGGTGGTGGCCGCGCAGGTTCTCCAGCTTGGCGGCGTCGAAGCCGTAGCGGCGGCAGAGGTCGGCCAGCTTGGGCCGCAGGGTGAGGGCGACGTACCTCCAGACGCCGACGCCCAGGTTCAGGTGGTCTCCCTTGGGGAAGACCCAGCCGTATCCGCCGGTCCACCCACTGAGGTCCAGGGCGATCAGTTCCCGCCACTGAGCTGGGACGTCCGGCGAGAAGGGGAGGTTGCCCTCCAGGGCCACTGCCTCCTCGAACTGGGGCCGCAGGCCGACGCTGCGGCTACTGACCCCGTTGGACCCGTCTGCGGCGATGAGGGTGCGGGCCCGGTAGGCCCCACCCCGGCTGCGCAGGGTGACCTGACCGTCTTCTACCTCCACCGCGCGCACCGCCTCGCCGTCGTGGAAATCGCTGCCGGCCTCACAGGCCGCCTCGGCCAGGAAACTGTCCAGGCGACAGCGCTGCGTCATGTAGGTCCAGGGCTGCCGGTACCAGCGGTCGAAGGCGGGACCGAGGCCGAGGAAGAAGCGGGCGCCATAAACGGTGCGCTCGATGACCGGCGAAAGGTCCAGGTCCAGGTAGGCGGCGGCGCGAATGGTGACGCCGCCGCCGCAGGGCTTGTCGCGGGGGAAGCGGGCGCGGTCCAGCAGGAGGACGGAGGCCCCCCGCTGGGCCAAGAGGCGAGCAGCGGTGCTGCCGGCCGGCCCGGCTCCCACCACGATGACATCGTAGAGCATGCTAGACGTCTACCTTCCACACGAGCGGGCACAATTGTACCAGTGGCTGGGCGTGTCCGCTGTATGAGTATTCAACCTGTGCCGCCTCCCACTGCAGAGGGACGATCCTCTAACCCAGCAGGTACTTCAGCCACGGCATCTTCTTCACCGTCTCAGTCTGCTCGAGGTAGGAGTCAATGCCGAGGATGCGGCCGGCGCCCAGGGCTCCCAGCAAGGCTAAAATACCGACGTAGATGAAACGATCATCTATGAAAGGGTGGTGCTCCGGCCACAGCTCTGCCAGATAGAACATCAGCATCATAAGCGCCCCGAAAAACGCGCCTACTCGCGTGAACAACCCCAGGATCAAAGAGAAGCCGATCAGGATCTGACCCCAGATCACCAGCGGGTCGATGACGTCGATCGCAGTCTGGTTGGTGCCCATGTCGACGAATATATCCTTCAGCGGCCCCTTACTAGCGTTGGCAAGGAAGCCGCCTGCGGAAAAGTCAGTGATCAGCTTGTCGAATCCCGACCAGATCAGAAAGAATCCCATGACCAATCGGCCGGCAAGCGTCAGAAACGGCAGGACTGTATCAGCGTGCGTGAACTCGAACGTCCGCCCCAGCGCTGTCACTGTGTAGGTAGTCTCCTTCATTGTGGTCCGCCTCCTTTCGTCCCGGTGAGAGAATAGTCTACTATCTACCTACTGGGATTGTAAAAGAAGTTCGGGGTGTCTGGGGAGTCATCACGACCCCGCCAGGTCCCTCTTGATCTGCTCGAACTCCTCGCGAGTGATATCGCCCCGGGCGTACCGCTCCTCGGCGATATCTAGGGCTGCGGGCTGAGGAGCGCCAGGCTGAGAGCGCTGCGTCTGGCTGGACTCCCTTCTGGTCAGGGCCTGGATCGCCCACACGATGAAGCCTATTATGGCCCCCCAGAAGAGGATCATCATCAGCCCACCCCATATCATCCACCAGCCGGTGTCATGATCTACGTGCCACATCTCTCATCACCTCCTGTGATAGTGGTTCATAGTGGTTTCCGTTGGTTCTGGCCCCATGGCCCATGTCGAACGGTTCCACTGATTAGCTTGAGAATCCCGAAACCGTGGGAATCGACCGCATCGAGAGCTATGCCCGCCTTCTCTACGTTGGATACCGTGTCTCGATTGATGTTTGCCCCCGAGAGCCGAACCGCTATGGGATTCGCCAGGTCCATCAGGCTTCCAATAGCGGGGCCGCCCGCACGCACGTGTTCCAGCAGGTGGACGGTCCCACCGTCTTGAACGACCCGTCGCACCTCCTTAAGGCCAGAGATGGGGTCTGGGACGGAGCAAAACACAAACGTGGCGACTGCAGTGTCGAAGGCGTTGTCGCGGAAGGGGAGGTGCTGTGCGTCGGCCAGGATGAGATCCACGCTCTGCTCCAGGTGCCGGGCCCGGCCGGCCGCGCGCCGTAGCATGCGGGGGCTGATGTCGACGGCCACAGCGCGTGTGTCCTCCCGATAGTGGGGCACATTCTTTCCGGTGCCTACGCCGATCTCTAAGACTAGGGCTCCCCGGACATCAGACCAGAGCCTCCGGCGGAGTCTCTTGAACACCACGAGCTCAACGGGGACCTCTATCAGATCGTATAAGGCGGCCTGTCGATCATAGCGCCGCTGCGTGGCGAGGCCTTCTTTCGGCTTCGTTTCCGGAGGGACGGTCATATCGATGCTCCTTCAACTTTTCGATGCAGGCCCCAAACCGGGCCAGACCTGCTTACCGAACGTCACCATCAGGAGCCATCCTAGAGGTGCCCTGTGCATCCGATGTCAACTCCGAAGCGCCGGACGTCAAGAACTCGTGAATGTGCACGTGGGAATCGGGACTCGCACACAGGTTAGAGAGGCGCCGCGAGGAGGATGCAAACCAATCCGAGCTCGTCTCTGGTTGCTATAATCGAACGGTCAGCGGCCGATTGACAGGACGTCGAACGCTTGACCAGAATCGGTTGCCCCTCCGGCGCGACGCATGCAACACTTTGAGTACTCTGGAAGAAGCACGTGAGCAGCGACAAGCGAACTACTAGAGGAACAAGCAGCGAACGCAAAAGGCGTCGCGAGAGGTCCGCGCGCGCTGAGGGCGAGGTCGCGATCAGCGAGCCCAAGCGGGCCGAAGAGGCCCTTAAGAAAGATGAACAGCTCCGCGCCATTCTGGACAACACCACGGCCGTCATCTTCGTCAAAGACACTCAGGGTCGGTATCTTCTCGTAAACCGTCGCTACGAAACCCTATTCCACGTTAGCAGAGAGCAGGTCGAAGGCAGGACCGACCACGACATCTTCCCGAAGGAGGTGGCTGACGCATTCCGCGCCAACGACCAAGAGGTACTCCGAACAGGAACGGCTTTGGAGTGGGAGGAGCTTGTCCCTCAGGACGACGGAGTGCACACGTACATCTCGCTTAAGTTCCCGCTCCACGATTCTGCGGGGGCTCCCTACGCTGTCTGTGGCATCGCCACCGATATCACCAAGCGCAAGCGGGCCGAAGATGCGGTTGAGGAGGAGCGACGGCGTCTTGCGACTCTGGTGGACGCGTCTCCTGCGGGTATCTTCGTGGCGGACGCTGGCGGTCGCGTCCTCGTCGTAAACCGGGAGGCGGAGCGCATACTTGGCCTCACATCCCAGCCGGACGACCGGCTGGAACGCTATGAGCAGGCGGCAGTGTATCAGCGGCCAGACGGGAGTGTGTACAGGCCAGAGGAGCTTCCTCTCCAACGCGCGCTGCGCGAGGGTGAAATCGTGCAGGCTGAGGAGATCATCTTCGAGTTGCCAGACGGACGTAACGTGCCTACCCTCGTTAACGCCGCCCCTGTATATTCCGCAACTGATCAGATAGTGGGGGCTATAGTGGTTATCCAAGACATCACGCCGCTGGAGGAGATCGAAAGGCTCCGAAGCGAGTTCCTGGGCCTGGTGAGCCACGAGCTAAAGACGCCCCTGACGGCAATCAAGGGGTCGGCGGCGATGGCGCTGGGCGCCCGGGAGCCCCTCGATGCTGCGCAGTCGCAGGAGCTGTTTCAGATCATCGACGAGCAGGCCGACCGGCTTCGGGACATGGTGGACAACCTACTGGACATGACCCGAATCGAGGCCGGCTCCCTATCGGTCAACCCAGAGGCGATGGATCTGCGCGCGGTCATTGAGGAGGTCCAGACCACCTTCGTCCGCAGCGGCAGCCCCCAGGAGCTCCAACTGAATCTGCAGGACGACCTTCCCGCGGTCAAGGCGGACCGGCGCAGAATCACTCGGGTCCTATCGAATCTCCTGAGTAACGCGTCCAAACTCTCGCCACCAACGGCGCCGATAAACATAGAGGTGGAGCAGGATGCCACTGAAATGACGATACACGTCCGGGATCACGGCCGGGGGATAGCCGAAGAGAAGCAGCCTCACCTATTCACGAAGTTCTCGCGCGTGCACGAGGAGACTGGGCTTTCGGGCACCGGCCTGGGACTCGCCATCTCTAAGGGGATTGTAGAGGCCCACGGTGGGCGCATCTGGGCCGAGAGCCCCGGCGAGGGTCGCGGGGCTACGTTCAGCTTCACCTTACCGGTGGCGGAGACGAGCGCTGCCTCGCTATCGGAGACTGCGCGCAGGACGGCGCACCTGGGGAAGGTCAGCCGGGCCGGCGAGCGGACTCGGATCCTGGCGGTGGATGACGAACCTCAGATCCTCCGCTACCTCCAGCGGTCGCTGGACGAGGCAGGATATCAGCCTATCGTGACCAGTGACCCGTCCAACGTGGTCGAGCTGGTGGAGACGGAGGAGCCGGACCTGATCCTGCTGGACCTCATTCTCCCCGGCACCGATGGGTTCGAGCTGCTGAAGCGGATCCGGGAGCTCTCCGGGGTGCCGGTCATCTTTCTCACGGCCAGCGACAAGGAAGCGGACACGGTCCGCGCCCTAAAGATGGGGGCCGACGACTACATCACGAAGCCCTTCTCGCCCGCGGACCTGCTGGCTCGAATAGAGGCGGTCCTCCGGAGGCGACTGCTGCCCGACGTGTTGGAGGCGCGGGCACCCTTCGTGCTGGATGACCTGACCATCAACTTCGCGGAGCGGGGCGTCACCGTGGGAAACCAGACGGTCTCCCTTTCTGCTACCGAGTACAAGCTGTTGTATGAACTGGCGACCCACGCAGGCCGGGTCCTCACCCACGACCAGATACTTCAACGCGTCTGGGGGTCCGAATACTCAGGCGAGACCGGTCTGCTCCGTTCCTTCATTCGCAACCTGCGCAGAAAACTGGGTGACGACGCAAGACACCCCAAATTCATCTTGACGGAGCCGCAGGTCGGCTACCGCATGCCGAAGCCCCGGTCCTAGGGGCTTCTCGTCCCCGGGGTAGAAGCCAACTTTTTGACCGCGGGCCCCGCTAGCACTTCTCTCTGACCTCGGGCGTTCACGCTTCTTTGACGCCACCCACCCTGGACGTTCACGTGCTTTGCACTTCCCGCCTCTACCGTTGGAGGTGAGATGAGCGCCAAGCAGACGGTCCGCGACCGGCCACCGAGGGTCCTGGTGGTTGAGGACGACCCGGCTATAGCCAAGATGCTCCGATTCTCCCTGGGTGCCGCCGGGTTTGATATCGCTGTGGTAGCCGCCGGCGCAGAGGCGTTGAACATCCTCAAGGGCCAAGGAGCCACCGACGCGGTGGTCCTCGACCTCGGCTTGTCGGACGGCCTCGGCAAAGCGGTCATCGACCGGCTCCGCCGGGCCAACGAGCTCGATCGCCCTGTCTGGGTGGTCATATCTGCCCTCGACCGTGACGAGGCGACCAGCCGGTACGGACCTCTTGGCACTCATTTCCTGGGCAAGCCCTTCGACCCCTGGGACCTCATCAGGATGCTGGCGGCACTTCTGTCTGAAAGCAAGGGCGGTCAGCAGAGACGAAGAAACACACATGGAAGACCCCGATCGGTGCGCGTTTCGCACAGGAAGGAGCGATGAAATGATGTGGTTAAAGGCCTGCCCCCGCTGCCACGGGGACCTGCTTCGGCAGTCCGACATCTACGGGCAGTACGTCGGCTGTCTCCAATGCGGCTACATCCTTCGCGCCGAGGAAGAGCTGCCGCTCACAAGCGCGCTGGCCACCGTGAAGGTGGAGGCCGGGATCTGGCCTAACAGAGCGGCGTAGTGAAAGAGGAACACAAAATGGAATGGAGAGCACTTCCCCCAGTGGACTGGTGGATCGTCATCGGCGGCGTCCTCTGGTCCATCTTCTGGGTCACGGTCGTCTATCTGCTTCTCTCGACCCTAGCCGACCTGCGGGGTCGGATTAATGGGGTCCGAGCTGGCCCGCCTCAGCTCGCTGAGCAGCGATACGCAAGTGGGGAGATCGGCCACGACGAGTTCGAACGAGCCCGCCGGGATCCCAGAGACACACCCGTTGGGTTCCGATAGAGGTGCTGGCTGATGATCGTCATCTGGTGTGACTGGAAGGGCGAGCTCCACGCCTTCTGCAGCCGGGAGTGTCAGTGCCGCTACGAGGTCTGGGTGTGCGACCCCAACCACCTCCTCGAGAAGGCGACTTGGACGGACGCCAGCTTCGGCTGCATCTGGTGCGGCGGCGACCTGACGGAGGGAGCCGAGTGGCTGGTCGGGGAGCCGCTAGTGGAATCGGCACCAAAGAGCTGAACCGCGTGACGCCGACGAGCATAGCGCACGTTTCTGGGTGACCCACACGGTGGAGGACTGGTTCACTGAGCTGTTCAGCGGAATCGGCCCCGAAGCCATGCCCGCCGTGCCCGGGCGCTCCCCCTGTTAGCGCAGGACCCAACCAGAGTGCCGGGCCCGCTTCAGAACGGGTCGGAGAACGTGAAACCCGACGACGTGACGAGACGGCGGTAGGGAACGCGATTGTGCGCCTGGCTGGGCGGCAGCCTCTCGATCCTCCGCGCTCGGTTCGCGCGCTGTACGTGCCTAGGCGGCGCCGCGGGGTACGGCAGCAATTCCTACTGAGAAATCGTTACGGGAATACCTAATCTCTGCCGTGTGCCAGGCTCCTACGGCACGCGACAATCTATTGTGTTTGTGGTGTTCATGGGGGTAGGTCAGCACGACAGCGTAAGCTGGCGGCCCCGCACCCGTCAAGATTAGGCACGTTCACAAGATCGAATTCACCCGGATAGGAGCATCGTCATGGGCAACCAGCTTGAGCTAATGGCCTCCATCTATAAGGATGAGGACGCCGCCAAGACAATCCTCGACGCGCTCCAGAGGATGCATCGCGCCTCCACCATCACACTGGCCGACGCGGCGATGGTGACGAAGGACGCTGACGGTAAGCTGCACATCAAGGAGACGCGGGAAGTCACCACAGGCAAGGGCGCCCGGCGCGGCGCCGTGATCGCCGGCGTCATGGGCCTGTTCTTCCCGCCTAGCCTGATCGCCTCGGCGCTCGCCGGCGGGCTGATTGGCGGTGCCTGGGGCAGGCTGCGTGACACGGGCATCAAGACCGGAGCGATGAAGGATCTTGGCAGCAGCCTGAAGCCGGGGAACGCCGCCGTGGTGGCGCTGGCCGCGCCGCAGTTTGTGGAGCTGATCGTGGAGACCATGGAGACTTACCCGGGAAAATTCCTCCGACACGGTTTCAGCGCGAAAGAAGCCGCGCAGATCGAGGACGCAGCCGCAACCGGCGACGCTAACCGAGGAGCCGATGACGCCTGAACCGACTCCCGAGCCTGACACCCTAAGAGTATCGATGCGTGCCGGCATCAAGAGGGTCGTCACCGTCTCTTAGGAGGTCGGTAAAGATGGTCAGCCTTTCAGATGGTAGGGTCGGCCGTGCCTGAGCGGAACGCCGCGGAGGCTGGAGAGCGACCGAGGGTTATCGTCGTCGGAGGTGGCTTCGGCGGGCTGGAGGTCGTCCGTGGTCTTAGGCGCGCGCCAGTGGACATTACGCTGGTAGACCACCACAACTACCACCTATTTCAGCCGCTTCTCTACCAGGTGGCCACCGCCGAGCTCGCTCCGTCTGATGTGGCCGCGCCCCTCCGCAAGATTCTTCGAGGTCAGAAGAACGTGCAGGTTGTCTTGGCGAGAGTCACGGGTGTTGACCTCCAGGCCAAACTTGTCAGAGGCCCTCGAGCTGAGGCCCGCTACGACTATCTCGTGCTGGCAACTGGTGCAACGCAGTCCTACTTTGGGCACCCCGAGTATCAGGAGTTCGCGCCCGGCCTAAAGACACTAGACGACGCGATCGAAATTCGCAGGCGCGTACTGCTGGCCTTCGAGGAAGCGGAGTGGGAGGCGGACGACGCGTCTCGCCGGGCCAAGTTGACGTTCATTGTGGTAGGGGGCGGACCGACGGGCGTTGAGCTTGCCGGCGCGATCATGGAGACAGCCTCGCGCTCGATTCCGAAGGACTTCCGATTCGTCGATACCAGCACTGCCCGCGTGATCCTGATGCAGGGATCGGGACGGCTGCTCGCGGCCATGCCGGAGGCGATGAGCGAGCTAGCGCGGCGCGATCTGGAAGAGATGGGGGTTGAGGTATGGCTCAATACGCGCGTAACTTCAGCTGGCGCTGATGGAGTCGTGATAGGCGAGCGCCGCGTGCTCGCCGAGAACGTATTCTGGGCCGCGGGCGTACAGGGCCAGCCGATCGCCAAGACGCTGGGCATCGAGCTTGATCGGGCAGGCCGCGTCATCGTCGGATCCGACATGTCGATTCCCGGCTACCCCGATGTGTTCGTCATCGGCGACGCGGCGCACGTCGTCGACTCCAGGACGGGCGAACCAGTCCCGGGCGTCGCCCAGGGCGCGATCCAGGCCGGCCGGTTCGTGGCCGGGATCATTCGTCGAGGCCTCCAGGGGGTCGGCCCGCGGGACAGGCCGGCGTTCAGCTACAAGGACAAGGGCTCCACGGCCACGATCGGCCGGGGGCGGGCCGTCGTGTCCGTCGGCAAGATCGAACTGGGTGGATTTCTCGGCTGGTTGGCGTGGGGCGGCCTGCACGTTTTGCTCCTGGTGGGATTCCAAGCGAAAGTGTTCGTATTTCTTTCGTGGATTCGGAACTATTTCTTCGCGGACCGACGGGTGCGCCTCATCACCGGCGATCCGGAAACCAAGATCAAGCAGCCGCGCGGCGCCAGGCTTCTCGGCGACCAACCGTCCGCTGGGGAGGATCACGGTGATTCGCCCTCTCGTAGGTGACCTTCGGCCAGCCGGGCAGAAGGTGTCAAGCTGCCTACCTAGAAATAGGTACGAAAATCATTAGCCTCTGCCATGCGAAGACATTACGAGGGTGGCACACTCGATGGAGAGTTGGCTGCGGCACTGCCAACGCGAAGGGAGATAGGAGGACGCTAGCAAATGTTCCTTGACCTCTCGACCTTCTGGTCGGTCATGATCATATTCTTCGTTGTCGTACCGCTCCTGCTGTTATTGCTCACGCCGCTAGTTCAACTGGTCATGTGGAGCAACTTTTCTGCGATTGTTCGAGTGGTTGAGCTCAGGAAGCTGGCCGACCTTCGCAATGAGGGGGTCATCACCGACGAGGAGTTCGCCAGGCAGAAGACGAAGCTGCTCGGCTGAGCGTGTCGCCGCCCCAGCGCCACCTGGCTACGGGGATGAACCCTCATGCCCGGCTGCTGAGCAGCTGCGATGTTGGGAGGTCGACAGATGGCGCTGAGTGCTCCCGTAAAGGCCCTGCTGATCGTTGTGTACACCGCGGCTGTCGCCGCTGGGGCGTTTGGTATCGGCTATGCCGTTTTCGATTCGGGAGACGGGGACGGAGACGTTGCCCAGGGGATCCAGGATGGGCGTATCGACGAGCTGGCGGACAGCCTGTTGGACCGCATCGACCGATGCCCCAATGAGCTAACGCGCCTGATGAGACTTGTCGGCCAGGCGCTGATCGGCCAGATTTCCGGTAGTGACCTCGAGCGAGAGCTCCGCGTACTCGCCGGTCAGTACCTCGCCTGCGCCGCGACAGCCCGAGCGGCAGACGGGCCGAGAGGACCAGAGGTGCCTTGACGCAAATGAAGACCTATGCAGCTGTAACCGAGTGACTCTTCTTCGCCTCACCCTGTACGCCTGCGCGTTTGCAGCGTTGCTACTCCTCGCTGTTTCGGACGGTGGCGCTGTGAGCGCGGAATCTGGGCGCGCGGACCACGCGCCAGGCGTTCCAGGGCTTGGAGAGCTCCGACAGCAAACAGACGAAGAGCAGCTCGTCGCCAAGTACGCTCCCATCGTCTATCTCGGACTGCAAGACGAGGAGTGCGATAGTGATGGCGATCCGTTCGACCCGGCGCCGGTCGAGATTGTCCTGGACAACGCAGAAGTGACGCTCAGGGAGGACGCCCCAGACGAGCCGGTCGTGACGGAGGGGCCTGGTGCGCAAGACGTCTTCGACAAAGACATCGGCTTCTTTCTTGACTTCCCGGGCAACCCAAGGCGGCCGGGCTGCACGTACGATCGGGACTACCAGGAGGTGAAGGCCGGCAATCCACCTGTGGCCTACGCTCATATCCAGACGGAACCAGGATTCGATGGGTTCGCCCTGCAGTACTGGTTCTTCTACTACTTCAACGACTGGAACAACACTCACGAGGGCGACTGGGAGATGATCCAGCTCGCCTTCGACGCCGGTTCAGCCAGCGAGGCGTTGCAGCAAGAGCCTGTTCGGGTGGCGTTGTCGCAGCACGAGGGGGGCGAAATCGCCGACTGGGATGAAGGGAAGGTGAAGAAGGAGGAGGGTCGACCGGCCGTCTATGTCGCCAGGGGGTCGCACGCCAACTATTTCCAGCCGGGGATTTACATAGGAGTGGCCCGTGAAGGCGCCGGGTTCGGATGTGAGGGCTCGTCGGATCCGCTGAGGCGAGTGCCGCTCGAGGCACAGCTGGTGCCTCCCGAGGTGACCGATGCTGACAGCCCTTTCGCTTGGATCGAATTCGAGGGCCGCTGGGGCGAGTTGCAGGGTAAGCACTTTGACGGCCCGACGGGGCCGGCGCAAAAGGAGAAATGGGAGAAGCCGTTCACCTGGGAGCAGGATCTCCGCAGTTACAGCGAGAAGATCCCCGAAGGCGAGGCTATAGGGATCGATCCCTTGGGGCCGATCTGTGCGATCATCGGCTTCGGCTCGTCCCTTTTGAACGCGATGGTGCAGTGGCCGGCGCCGGTTGGCGCGGCCATGGGGCTCTTCTTCCTGGCCACTGTCGGATTCTTGGTAGTGGGTGTACCCAGGCGGGTATTCGGTGGCGCGCCCGTGGAGGCAGATGCGCCGCCGAGGAAGGGGCTGCTCCAGCGACGGCGCGCGTTGAGCCAGATTGGGAGAGACGCTGCCATCATGTATCTGAGAAATCTACGAGTGTTCGTGCCCATCGGGGTCGTCTTCATCCCACTGGGCATCGCCGCCACGGCCGTTCAGGCACAACTTCGCCTCGATGACCACATACCCAGCCAAGGGGCCACGTCGCTGCTGGTGTTCTCCTTGGGAGGCGCGCAGGCCCTCTTCAGCGCCATCATCTTGGGCGGCGCGATCTTCGCTGCGCTTGGGGAGATCGATGCCGGCCGGAGGGCCAGCTTCAGGGACGCTTACCGTGTCGTCTTGCTCCGGTTGTGGACGCTGCTGGGTGCGAACCTCCGCTCCCTGTTCCACATTGTCGTCCTCGCCTTCACCATCATTGGGACGCCTTGGGCGATCCACCGGATCGTCGCCTGGGGGTTCGTAGGACAGGCGGTAGTGCTTGATGACCGCAATGCGAAGGAGTCGCTGAGCGCCAGCGCTGAGGCTGTCAGGGGCAACTGGTGGCGTACCTTCGCAATTTTGACCGCCATCATAATCGTGGTCGTACTGCCGGGCCCGATCATAGCCATGACTCTTCTTCTGTTCGCTTCGCCGCCAGTTACCGATATGGTCTACACGGTGAACGCGGCTTTGTACGCGTTGATGCTTCTCCCGTTCGCATTCACGGCCTCAACGCTGCTGTACTCCGATTTGAAGGCGCGGAAGAACCCCGATGTGCCCCCTCGAAACGCCTGACACGCGGCCACCGAGCTCTATCGTTTCTCACCCTACTCCGCTACATGAGAGGTAACGAGAAATCGTTACGAACGTACCTAGTTTCTGCAATGCGCGGGGCCGTCGCGGCCTGAGATACTCTATCTGGCTCCCGCCGTGAACGATGGGGTGCAGCTAGGAGGCAGATTATGCGGTTCGTCATTGGTCTGATGCTTGGCATGGCGTTGGGCGCAAGTCTTGGCTCGCCGGCCGCCCCGCAACGCGGCAGCGAGACCATTCGGGTCATACGCGAGCGGCTTCAGCAGCGACGCGAAACGGACCCTGACGAGGGATGACTTGGCGGGCTCTAAGGAGGAGGAGATCGCAGCAGAGGATTAGTCCACAGTGCAGCCTCGGCGTCCGCACACGACCGGCGGAAGATGACCGTGGAGTACCAACGAAGAGCCGACGGGACTGACTTAGCGAAAGGGAGGAGAAACATGAAGTACGGAGGCAAGAAAGAAGCAAAGAAATGGTCGCTGGATACGCTCGGCCATGGCGGTCTGGTTGCCACCATTCCGACACCCTTCGACGATGACCTGCAGATCCATGAGAAGGACTTGAGAGCTGAAGTCAGGTATGTGATTGACACGAAAAACGATGCGATTTTCATCTTAGGGAATGTTGGCGAGTTCTATTCACTCACCCAGGATGAGCGCAAGAAGGTCGCTGAGATAGTGATCGACGAGGCCCAGGGGGAGATCGAAGTGATCGTTCAGACTGCGCACCATTGTGCGGCCGACGTGATCGATCTCTGTCGGCACGCTGAAGAGAAGGGGGCCGATCTGGTGGCGATCCTCTCACCCTACTTCCAGGCCTCCACCGAACAGTCTGTTGAAGAATGGTGGCACCACGTGTGCGATCATTTCGACATCGGCGCGGTCTTTTACGACAGCCCCCTATCTAAACTCGTAACGGCGCAGACCCTTGGCCGGCTTTCGCGTGAGATCCCCAACATTTGCGGGGTGAAAGATGGGCGGCCCGACCAGATGTGGTGTTGGGAAGCCGAGCGGGAAGCCAACTACGAAATTTGGGTCAGCAATCCGCTGGAAGATCACTGGCCCTACGAGATGCGGATCATGAAGAATCCGACCCTGTGCTGCGCCTGGCACAACTGGCTTCTGCAGACGCCGAGCTACACCCCGCTTCGCGATTACACTGATTTGATCATGGCCGGCAAGTGGGAAGAGGGCCTGGCCAAATACAACGAGATGGAGCCAGGACGGCAGCTGCTGAACGATTTTTTCTGGCACAACTACCGCCAGGGTGTCTACGTCGTAGCCTTCTGGAAGTATTGGTTTGAGCTAAAGGGCGTGATCAGCAGTCACCGGGTGAGGACGCCGTTGCTCAACATGACCCCAGAGGAAGAGTCCTGGCTGAGGGAACGCGTCAAGATGCTGGAAGCAGGGACAGCTCCGAGGTCGAAATCCGACTTGAAGCCATATCCGCTGCAGCAGCGTGGAGGTGTGGCAACAAGCCCCATCGGAGTTTAGGGACAAAAGCAAGCAGACGCTCGGTTTGAGCTCAAAGGGGGCGGCGTCGGCCGCGTCGCCTCCTCTAATAATGGCCCTCCGACTGTTCTGCTACCGAACAATAAGTAGGAATATCACTAATCCTCGCCTGTGGCAGACCATCTGCGAACTGACACACTTGATGAGTGGCCGCTGGACACGTCGTGTCGTGATGCCCTGGGAGTGCCGCCTGCGGGGACACCGGCCGCAGCCGCCGTTGTCGCGACAGCCCTGGTGGACAGACGGCTTCGAGGTCAACAGCCGCCAGGGTTCGCGAGGGTAGAATGCAGATCGTTTCCGGGACGAGAGCAGATGGAATTGGTGGTGCTGACCCATCGCCCTCACCAGCCGGCGGTTCCCTCCTGAGGACCAAATCCCTCCGTTCAGGGATCTCCGGGTCGTTACTCCTGGTCGGCGCGTTGGCGATCTCACTCGCGCTAGCGCTCGTTGCAGCCCTCGCCGTATCGCGAGGAGACGGAGGAGATTCACCTCAGTCGGCGTACCCCGTCTCGGAACTGACGGTCGTGGATGCTCGGGCCGGCGTCAGGGTCACGCAGACCCCCGGACCTGGTGGGTGGACCCTGGGCGCACTCAAGACCGGCGCCAAGGTTCAGATAGTCGAAGGCCCGACGACGGTCAATGGCGAGCAGTGGGTTAGGGTTTTCTGGGAGCGTGGAAGCCTGAAGGGCTGGCTCCCCTTCAAATACCTGCACAGGGAGCGGCTTCTTGCAGGAGTCAGGAGCTAACAGCGGGACGGCATCGTGCACGGGAGTGACGCGCCGCTCGTTCTGGTCGTGACACCCGCTTAGGCCAGCGTTATGGTGCCACAACGGAAGACCTCGTGACTAGCGACCGCGCCCCCACCTCCCCGGTAGCGCCACTGCGCCGGTGGTGGCGGCAAGAACGGCCCACTCGTATCGTGCTGTTCTTGTTTTCGCTTCGCTGGGCTGCATGGGGCGTCGCGGTCATCATCGTCTTCCTCGACATCCTGCCGGAGGTCAATGTCGCGCGCGAGCCCGCGCTTCTGCTCCTGGCGTTTGCCCAGACCGCGGCCGTTACTCTCTACGTGCCGCTTTTCAGGCCTGCGCTAAGGCCACTGGTCGAACTCCAGGGCGGTCAGGTCAGTGACATCCTAGCGTTGAGTCTGGTCGATGTCGCCCTCGCTCTCGTCATCGTCTTTCAGAGTGGAGGATGGGATAGTCCCTATTACCTGTATGCGGTCTCTGCGCTGCTGGTCCCGTCGTCCATCCTGAGCCTGCGGGGCAACCTCATGCTGGCACTGGGATTTGTCGGAGCCTACGTCGTCATTCTGGCAACGGCTGGGGAAGGCGTGGACGGGCCTTGGCTGAGCGACGAACTCAACAACTTTGTGGTGTTTGTGGCGATACCGTTCCTGGTAGCGTTCGTGGTCCAGTTCTTCGGCTGGCTAAACCGAGAGCTGGCCGAGGAGCGAGAGCGCGCGCAACAGGCGCTGGAAGAGAGCGTCCAGCTTCAGGAGGAGCGCGAGCGTCTGGTCGCCGAGCAGGAGCGCGGCCGCCTCGCGAGGGAGATCCACGACGGCGTCGCCCAGTCGATCTATATGCTGTCGTTGAACCTCGAGACAGCGGCCGAGATGGCGCCAGGTGAGCCCGATCTGGGTCGTCGGCTGGCACGCCTCGTAACTCTGGCCAAGCAGACCCTGCTAGAGGTGCGGCACTACATATTCGACCTCAAGCCCCTGCTCAGGGGCGACGCGAGCCTGGCAGAGTCGCTGAAGAGCCAGGTGCGCGAATTTACGGCGGTCTCGGGGCTTGAGGTGCGGCTGACGGTGCTTGGTGAGGAGCCGGGGCTGCCAGCCGCCACGAAGACAGCGATGTACCGCATCGCCCAGGAGGCGCTGGCGAACGCCTACCGCCATGCCGGAGCGTCCAGAATCGGCATTCGGCTGGTCTTTGATGACCGTCTCGTCCGCCTGGAGGTGTGCGACGACGGTGTCGGCTTCGTTGACGATGGTGGGTCTGGCCGGGGACTGCTCAACATCCGGCAGCGAGCTGAGGAGATTGGAGGAGAGTTGATCGTAGAGAGCGTTCCGGGCCAGGGGACTAGCGTAACGGCGGTTCTGCCGACGGGAGAGGCGTGATGGCGCTGAGGGTGCTGGTGGTCGATGACCATGAGGTAGTTCGAGCTGGTCTTCGAGCCGTGCTGGACGGTGACGACACGATTGAAGTGGTGGGGGAGGCTGGCGGAGCGGAGGAGGCTGTAGAGAGGGCAATCGCTCTGAAGCCGGATGTCGTGCTCTTGGACGTGCGTCTTGGGGAAGGCGAGGACACAGGTGGTGTCCAAGCCTGCCGCGAGATTCGGAGCTCTCTACCCGATACCCGAGTGCTCATGTTCTCCTCCTATAGCGAACGGGAAACCGTGCTTGCGGCCCTCCTCGCCGGCGCCTCCGGCTACCTCATCAAGAACGTGGGCCGCGGTCGTCTCATCGAAGCCCTCCATACCGTCGGTCGAGGCGAGTCCCTGCTCGACACCTCGGTCACGGAGCCGGTGCTCCAGAAGCTGGTGGAGCTATCGTCGGCCCACCCCGAGGCCGACGATCCGCTTTCCGTTAGGGAGAAGGAAGTCCTGCGACTCGTCGCCGATGGGCACACCAACAAGGAGATAGCGGAGGCGCTCTTCATCAGCGAGCATACGGCCCGCAATCATGTGGCCCACATCCTCAGCAAGCTCGGGCTCTCCCGACGGGCTGGGGCGGCCGCATACGCGGCCAGGCTCGGGCTTCTAGATTAAGGCCGGCCCAACCGCTCCCCGCAACCGCACCTCATATTACTGAATCCTGCGCCCCCATCGGCTTTCGGGCGCCCTTCTTATTACTGTCGTCTCATATGCCAGCGGGCTTCTCAGTGGTGCGAACGAGCTATGGCGGAGATGGGTCAGATGAGCCAGGCGAATTGAATCGTCTGGGGCTTGGAAGGGGTTAGCCAGCGGCGTAGTCTGAAGGCGAAGTCAAATTCACGAACGAGATAGCGGCCATCTATGTTGATCGATCGTCCAGACTCCAGCTTCGGCCACCAGGGGAAGATCCCCGCCGGCTCACCCGCCGCGACGTTCCAGCGGGATGGCGTCTCACCCAATATTGGCATCTCAACGGGGGAAGATATTCGTTCCCCGAGATGTGTCGAGGCTGTCGCTGCCCCCTGCGCAGCCTCGGTCCGGGGACCGGGTACGGCAAGCAGAACTCCGACCCGGTCCCCACATCGTCTTTCATGCCTTCTGCCATCCGCGACCGTCGAGAGGCGATCCGACAAGCGTGGGAGGGGACACATGTCAGGACCTGTTCTCGGCGAAAAGATATCGCCGCCATGGAGTGAGGTTCGAATGATCAGACCGTGTCTGTGCCCAATCTGCATATTGTTGCTTCTCGAGGTGTCGCCGGGCGGACAGGCGCTGTCAACCGGTTTCACCCATGCCCTGTTCATGAGGCCTTCGTGGACTCCCGCAGCCTCCCCGCATGTCAAGCGCCGCATCGCGCGGAGCAAACAGGTCGGCGGAGCACAAGAGGAACGGAACGTCGATGCGGCATAGCGGCGGTGCTGATTTTCGATCGTTGGTCGCGCTCCGGGGCCGTCGCAGTCACCGTGCTGATGCTCCCTGGAGGATGAGAGCCTGATGGATACGTCTAGAAATGGCCAACAGTGGATTATTACTTCGAGTCGCGGCACCGTGTTATTCCACATCGCTGCCAATCCGGAGTGCACCGCCAGCGATATCGCCGACGCCCTTTACTTAACTCGGCGCTCGGTCTGGGGAGCCATAGGAGACCTCCGGCGGGCGGGCATGGTGTACGTAAAGAAGAGTGGACGCCGCAATCACTACACCGTCAATCTGGATGCCCCCTTTCTCCATCCCACTATTACGGGTTACTCGCTGCGCCGGGTCTTGGCGCAACTGGTCGATAGGGACAGCTCCGTGGATAGGGAGGAGCATCAATAACCCAGCTTTCCCGCCGGGCAGTGGGATGAAGTTTGGAGGCGGTGGCTGGGCACTGGCCCACTGCTCGGCGGTCCAAACATTAGCTCTAGGGAAGGGCGGTAGAGCTTGTATGCGCGTAGGGTTGGCCTTGCCCGGAGGCGAGATCCTGCGCCACTCTGGTGGAGAACGCGATGGCTGGTAAGGCTAAGGTTGTGAGGCAGACACGCCTAGAGGGCACGGTCGGGCCCGGCAACGCCATATGGGTGGCGTCGCCCGACGAGCAGACGGGGAAGGCCGCCCATCTAGTCTCCTGGCAAGGCCAGATGGCGGAGGTGCGGTTGGATGACGACCCCGAAAGCGTGCAGACCGTGCCCCGAGACTGGGTCTGCAACAGACGCTCGCGGGAAGAGGCGCCGGCGAGCGCCAAAGCGGCCGACTGCGACGACCCGTTTGACGGCCTGAAGCGGGCGATTCCCATCCTGATGGAGCGCCTTCAGAAGGAGATCGACGAAGCCAACGAGGACGTCCGTGACAGGGAGTCGGAGCTGAGTACAGCGAGGCGTCATCGCAAGAAGATCACCGAGAAACGGCGATACGAGATGAGTCGGCTGAAGACGGCGCTCAAGGTGCTCGCCCGTCCGCGCCAGGCTAAGCGCTCGCGCAGGCCGCGATGATCGGTCGCCTCGGGCTGGGCTAGCTCACTCTACACCGTCACTGAGAGAGCAGGCGCCCGCACTCAATCTTTTCCTCAACGGTCAGATCGCCTTCGAAGACGATTATTCCACCCGGATTCTCGGTGGACAGCTCCGCACAACGCTTGGGAGAAAGCTCACCTTCCGGCAGTTCGCCACCCACCGCTTCGATCAACACCTTGATCTCGGCCCTCGCCTGGTCATCGTTGACAAGAGACAGTGCCATCTGAAGGTCTGCCCGGGCCTGCTCGGTGTCGCCCGCTAGCGCATAGGCGGCCCCGCGCTCGCGATAAGCTTCGCCCCATCCGGAATCCAGTTCGATGGCCCTATCGAGATCGGCAAGTGCCCGATCGAAATCATCCAACGCTCCATAAGTGATTCCTCGCGCCATGTAGCTCAGGGGATCTCCGTCCAGTTCTATGGCCTTGTCGAACTCGACGATAGCCTCTTCCCACCGCCCCTGTTCCGCCAACTCGACACCCTTATTGTGGTGCTTCGTCCCCTCTGATGTACAGGCGGCGAGCACAATGAACATGAGGGTCGCGATCGTCCATGTCAACTTCATTGCGCTCTCCCTACAGGCTCGCAGATTGTACGACGTTAGCGTCCGAAGTGAAGGACGCCGTCCGGCGACCACAGCGTTCCGTCGTTATCGAATACGGCGACTCGACGCTCCGCCGGGATTTCATTCGCGCGGTCGAGGAAGCTGAGAATCGCCGAGCGCGTGGAGCCTTCGCGACAAGAAGCGAGCGGGTCAGCGCGAGACATCGGCTGCCGAGTCCGGCCGAACGATACATCGAAAGCCGATGTGGCTCATGCCGGTGTCGATCATCTGCGGGCGCCGCGCCGCCGGTCTGTACCGCTGGCAATAGTTGTCGGCGCAGAGGAACGAGCCACCCTTGATCACCTTCCGGGGAATCTTGAACTGTGGTTGCGCTGGGTCGTAGCTCTCGTCCTCCATTCCCCCTCGCGGATTGCTCGGCACGCAGCACGGGTCATCGGCGTCCTCTGGATGCCGGGTCGTGTACCAGCCGCTCGTCCACTCCCACACGTTGCCGGCCATGTCGTAGAGGCCGAACCCGTTCGGCGGAAAAGAGCCCACCGGCGCGGAGCCCTCGAACCCGTCGTCCAAGCTGTTCTGCCAGGGAAACTCGCCCTGCCACCAGTTGGCCGGAGGCTTGCCGTCCGGTACCCGCTCATCACCCCAGACGAACTCAGCGCCTTCCAGCCCGCCTCGGGCGGCGCGCTCCCACTCCGCTTCGGTAGCTAAGGCCTTCCCCGTCCAGATCGCGTAGGCCTGTGCGTCATCGCAGGCGACATGCACGACCGGGTGACCCATCCGACCAGCGATAGAGCTTTGCGGACCCTCAGGATGACGCCAGCTCGCGCCAGGAGTCCAGACCCACCACTGGCTCAGGTGGCGAAGATCTACAGGGCCGGGCGTCTTCCTGAACGCGAGCGAGCCCGCCACCAGGTTCTCAGCTGGCGCGCCGGGATGGTCCTCCGGGTTTGGTGACCGCTCAGCGACCGTTACGTACCCAGTCGCGTCCACGAACTTCTGAAAGTCCCTATTCGTCACCGTGGTGCGGTCCATCCAGAAGCCGTCGACGGCCACGCTGTGGACGGGGGCCTCCTCCGTGTAGTGGTCATTAGAGCCCATGCGAAAGGTGCCGCCTGGGATCCAGACCATGTCGGGATACGGTGCTCTTGACGGCGCCTCCTCCATGGTCTGCTCCATCCAGTCCCGCTTCCTATTAGGAGCTGATGCCTTGAGTCAGCTTTTCCATCACTTGGTCGATCGTGAAGCTGGCGGCTTTCTGGCGTGGCGGGAACTCCTTGAAGCTGGCAAGAAATTCGCCGACAAGGGTCTGTGCGGGCACCATCAGGAATACGTGGTCGATCACCCAGTCCCAGTAGGTATTCGATGTGATGTCGGCGAATTCGAACGGATCAGTGCGCAGGTTGAATAATTTCGGTAGGCGCAGCGTCGTGAACGGCTCTGCCCATAACCCCAGCGTGCCTCGCGCGCGCTGCTCCATGAAGACGAGCTTCCAGTTATCGTAACGGAGCGCGACCACGTCGCCATCGTCCGAGAAGTAGAAGAACTCGACGCGGGGGCTGCGCTCTCCTTCCTTCGTCAGGAACGGGAGCATGTTGTACCCATCGAGGTGGACCTTGAACGTCTTGCTGCCCGCCTGGTGGCCCGTGAGGAGCTTCTCCTTAATGTCGGGCTCCCCGGCCGCGGCGAGGAAGGTCGGGAGCATGTCCATGGCGCTGACGATGTCGTTCGTGACCACGCCGGCCGGGATGTGTCCCGGCCAGCGGATCATCGCCGGCACGCGGAAAGCGCCCTCCCAGTTCGTATCCTTCTCGCTACGGAACGACGTCGTCGCGCCGTCGGGCCAGCTATTGGCGTGCGGCCCGTTGTCCGTGCTGTACATGACGATCGTGTTGTCCGCGATGCCCAGCTCATCCAGCTTGTCCAGCAGGGCGCCAATGACTTTGTCGTGGTCTATCATCGTGTCGTGGTACTCGGACTGCCAGCGGCCGGCTTGGCCGACGCTTTCAGGCTTGGGGTGAGTCCGGAGATGCATGTGCGTGGTGTTGAGCCAAAGGAACCAGGGAGTTCCTTCGCTCGTCTTCCGGTCGATGAAATCCAGCGCCGCATCTCGGAACTCGTCATCGCAGGTCTCCATGCGCTTCTTGGTGAGAGGTCCCGTGTCCTCGATCCGGCCGTCGGCGTAGCTCCGTATGACTCCTCGTGGGCCGAAGTTCTTCCGGAAGTCCGGAAAGTCCTTCTCTGTCGGGTAGTCCGGCAGCTCTGGCTCCTCCTCGGCGTTGAGGTGGTAGAGGTTCCCGAAGAACTCGTCGAATCCGTGGTTGCTGGGTAGGAACTCGTCCTTGTCACCGAGGTGGTTTTTGCCGAACTGGCCTGTTGCGTAGCCCAGTGGTTTGAGGAGTTCAGCGATCGTCGGGTCCTCGGCGCTCAGTCCCAAGTCGGCACCTGGCATTCCCACTTTGCTGAGGCCCGTTCGGAAGACGCTCTGGCCTGTAATGAACGCCGAGCGGCCTGCGGTGCAGCTTTGCTCCCCGTAGTAGTCCGTGAAGCGTATTCCCTCCTCAGCGAGGCGGTCGATATTCGGCGTCCGATAGCCCATGACGCCATCGCCGTAACAGCTGAGGTTAGTGAGGCCGATGTCGTCGCCCCAGAGCACGAGGATGTTTGGCTTCTTGTCGTTACTCATGGCAAGCGCTCCCTCTTGAGGTATGACTCATCAGTTAGCTTGCTCCATTTTCATACGCGAGTGAGCCGGGCACATGGCAGAGACTAAGTACATTCGTAACGATTGCTAGGTAGCGCCTTCCCCCGTTGAAGAGGTACGTCTAATGAGGCAGCGCCCTTTCCTGCGCACTCGTCCTTTCATCGATCCCGTCCACTCCGACTAGGTCACCTCCAGCAAGCCTACCGCGCCCAGCTCTGTGTAGGCGAAGGTGTGGGTGACTATAGGGTAGAGTCCCGGGTCCGGTATGGTGAGTTCGAAGGTGGCGCCGCCGCCAGGCGGTATCGTGTGGGTCTGTAATCCTACCAGAGGGTTGGCGGGGTTGCCGTCCACGTAGGCGACGTCGAAAAGAGCGCCGATGACGTGGAACGCGGAGAACAGGGTGGGACCAATGTTAGCTACATAGAGCCGGATTTTCTCTCCGGCAGAAGCGGGCAAGGGGTTGTCTCGATACTGAAATGCGACACCGTTGAAGGCAAGGATGTCCGGCCTCGGAGCCAGCATTTTATCCATGTCCCCGTCCCAGGTATCGCCCTCCCCGGCCTTGGCATAGAACTCGCTCTGCATAAGCCAGTATTCGCGTGCCGGTGGTAGAGGCGTCTCCGGATCCACAACGATCACACCGTACATTCCGTTGGCGATGTGATGGAGGACCGGCGCAGTGCCACAGTGGTAGACGTACACGCCGGGGAAATCCGCCGTCCAGTCGAAACTCAAGGAATCTCCGGGCACTATCGTTATGTAGTTCTTGTCCCAGGGGGTGCGTGCGGCATGGAAGTCGATGGAATGGCCTGCGCTGGCCTCATTGACTAAGGTGAACTGCACCGTATCGCCCTGCTTTACGTGGAGAACAGGCGCCGGGACGGTGTCCTCGAAGGTCCAGGCGTTGTAGCGAACGCCGGCGGCTATCTCGACCGTGGCGTCGGTGGCCCGATAGGTGAGCTGAAGGGGAGAAGGCTGAAGTGGGGGCAGGGTCGCATCCCGGGCGCTAGCGACCTTGCCTTCCGGCTTCGGGCCGGGAGCGAATCCCGCGGCCGGTGTCGGGGAAGCCGCTGCCGTAGCAGCGGCGTTTTCGTTGTCATCGCCACAGGCAGCTAGTCCAAGGCCAGCTCCCGCCAGCGCCAGCGTGGCGAACCCTCCGCCGATGAAGTGCCGGCGGGCGAGCCGTCGTCGCGTCTGGTTTGCTTCTTGGGTCACGATATCTCCTTCCGGATACGGTCGCAAGTTGATCAAAGGTCCGTCGTTCGCGATGACCGACTTTCGGGCCTTGCCAAATACGGGGAGCGCGCCCTAGAGACGCGCAACCCGCAGCCCGACTCGCCGGCCGAAGCGGCTCACCGTCACGTTGTGCCCTCAGCGATTGTAGTGCTGACCCGGTTCGTGAGAAGTAACGAGAAATCATTACGAATGTACCTAGTCTCTGCACTGCGTGGGTCTGTTGCGGTCTGAGATACTCGATCTGGCTCCCGCCGTGAACCGATTGGAGTGCAGCTAGGAGGCAGAATATGCGGTTTGTCATTGGTCTGATGCTTGGCATGGCGTTGGGCACAAGTCTTGGCTTGCTGGCCGCCCCGCAACGCGGTAGCGAGACTATTCGCGTCATACGCGAGCGGTTTCAACAGCGAGGCGAAACGGACCCTGACGAGGACGACTTGGCGGGCGTCTAACGCTCGCTCGCTGGCGGGTGCGGTACCTGCTACAGCAGCCACAACACAAAGAGGACAGCGAAAGCCAAAAAAAAGAGGGAGAACGCCCGCCTCGCCAGCACAGCCAGGGCGGCCGCAGCAAAGAAGAAGCCGAACGCCCCGGTGGCGGCGGCCAGAACCCCAAAGACGACCAGGAGGATCAGTATCATGGCAGCGGTTATCGTCCCGCCGGGCTATCCTTGCGGACGTCCTCGCGCCTGGCCGCCGGGCCTGCCGAGCGTCAGATAGCAGGCGACTGCGACCGGAGTCCAGATGGCCGAGGCGGCCCCGAAGTCGGCGACCGCCGTATGACGTTCTTCCAGGCCAATCGCGATCAAGAGTAGACAGCTTGCGATAATGATGAGGGTCAGGAACCCGACCGCGATCCGCTCTCCCGATGTCATCAGACCTGCAACACGACGACGACGACAAAGGCGACCAGAAAGACGAGGAATAGCACCCTGGCGATGCGGCCGGTAACGGTGGCGAAACTGGCAAAACCGTACATCCCGGCGATCGCTGACATCACTCCAAAGAAGATGGCCAGGACTAGGAGCACGCCAGTTCTCCTACCCGACTTGACTGCGCCCTGTCCTCACGTTTCATCATCATGGTGCCTACGAGAGCTAATTTAGATGGAGCTTGCAGCGACCCCACGTCGCGCTTGCCTTGAGGCGCCATGGCCACTACCCCAGCCTCCCTCTTAATCTGCAGTCGCCGTCGCCGACAGCGACGGCGACTGCAGCAAAGGGAGGTCATACGGCCCTAGGGGCAGTCCAAGCTCGAGAACGCCGAAGCGTATGCGGCGTCGACGGCGGCCAGTTGAGGCTCGATAGAGACGAGGCCCTCTACGATAGTGGCGTCGCCGGAGATATCGCTGATCGCCTGATCCAGGTCGTCGTAGGCATCCTCGATGTCCTGTGTCCTGATGTCCGTAACATCCTGCGCCGAAGAGACAACGTCATCGAGAGCATCGCTGTAGGCAGCTTTCGCGTCGTCGAGCTCGTCAACAGTACTGTCAGCAGCGATGTTGTCAAACGCTGCGTCCGCGGACTGAAGCGTATTCAGGTCCGCACAAAGTTGCGCCACAGCCTCCGCCTCCGACGGCTCGTCGTCGCCACAGGCATATGAGACGACAGCCACAATCGCGATTAGTAGCCCCAGTCCCAGGAATGTCCACTTGTTGAGCATTGTCATTCTCCTCCTATCTGCACTCTTCTACTGGTTCCCCATTAGTGTGCACCGACCCCATCGGCGAGCACATGGCAAAATTTATGTACGTTCATTACGATTTATCAGTAGTTGCCCCGCCTGATGGCAGTCTCGGAGGGAAAACGTATGCACTTGTTTGATCTGCTTGTCTCACGCACCGGAAAGCGATCCAACGGCCCACAGTCTTCGTCTACGACAGACGCATCCTAAGCTGAAGCCCACTCAACCGCAGACTGTGGCGCTAGTTCTCCCAGGGCGAGCACCTCCTTACCGGTGCGGTGTCGTGTACGGACCAGGCCGCGCGGACGCCACCTCGTTCCCAGTTCAGCCGTTGCTGGAACACATACCATGAATAGGCCTGTCTCCCGGTGAGGGGTCCGAAGCGAACAGGTCGGCATGAGCCTACCTGCACGATCTGACCAGCGGCCTCACGGCTGTCTCTGCTGGCCCCGAGGCTCCGCCAGAACGCCCCGAGCACCCGCTGCAGTCTGGTGCCGAAAGTTCCTCCACGTCGAGCGGCCAGTGCGAATCTCGCGTGCATTACATCTCCTCCCTGATGCCCTGGTTGACGCCAATCGATCGCACGCGCAGGCGAGGCTGCAATCGCGTCCCGTCGATGAGAACCTCTCCGACCCGCGCTAGAGGGACGCTCCCCCAAAGTATGCTGCGCCTTAGCTTCTTGGCGCATGGCAAAACATAAGTACGTTGCTAACGATTTCTCGTTATCGGTGTGGTCAGCTCACAGATATCGGAGGGGGTGGTGCCAGACCAGAATTCGCGAGTACCTGACACGTCCTCCTTTACACGGAGCCCGATCCGCTCATTGGAAAGCCACCCACAGCAACGGCGCCATCAGGACGAGGACGATGAGAACGAAAGCCGGGCTGTACAGAAGAGCCGCGATGAGCACCGGGACGCTGATCAGTATGGCTGGGACAACCAGAATCCATATTAGCAG
The DNA here is from genome assembly GCA_964649215.1 of uncultured Dehalococcoidia bacterium. Lineage (GTDB taxonomy): Bacteria > Chloroflexota > Dehalococcoidia > SM23-28-2 > RBG-16-64-32 > JADFNQ01. Next base: position 43,050 of record CAZYOV010000001.1, on the reverse strand, counting down.
CGTACCCTCGTCCTCCCTGTGCTGACGTCCTGCTCGCGTTTGTGTCGTTTCGCTCTTCGGGACAAGGAAAGGCACTGCCGTCGCCAATAGCAGCAGGAAAAGGATGAAGAAGAACCACGGGCTGACGAGGATCCCTAGCAGGAGCCCCGGGGTCAGGATCGCGACGACCAGGAACATGATTAGCAGTGCGCGCATAGTGTCCTCCTTTGCATATGCCGCTGTGTATCGCTTGTGCCGTCAGGGCAGGGTGACAAAGCATCCCTTGCGTTCCATCTGATCTCTGAGTGACATCGGTTGAGCACCGGCATTCCTTTCTTGCTAGTGAGGGATCAGGTCTCGCTGTCGTCGGTCGGCCGATCGGTCGACTCCTCCGCACCCCCGTGCCGCGCAAGGTAGGCGGCGACTCCGGCACGGACCGTCGGGTAGATGCGGTCGCCTCCGAAGGCGTCCTCAAGTCCCGAGCGACGCAAAATGTCCCGCACCGGTCCCTTTACCCGGGCGAGTAGCAACTCCACATTGGACTCCGTTAATTCGGACACGAGCTCGGCGAGCATGTCCGTGCCGGTCGTATCGATGTGCGAAATGGCACCCGCATCGACGAGGATCGCCCTCGCCGGAGGCTGGGCTTCTCTCACGACCTCTCGGATCTGATCTCGAAAGTGGTTGGCGTTGGCGAAGAAGAGCTCGGTGTCGAAGCGGAAGATGACCAGACCGGGGTACGTTTCTGCCTGAGGATGCCGCTCGACGTCCCGGAACCCGAAGTCCTCGTCCTCCTCGCCGGTGACCCTACCCAGGACCGCAGTGTGCGGCCGGTATCCCCGGTAGACAAGCGCCGACAGCGCCGCCAATATAGCCACGGCGAGGCCTGGGAGAATGCCGAATATGAGGACCCCCAACAGGCTGATGACTGCGAGCCCGAAGTCCACCTTGTCGAGCCCGTAGAGCCGGCGGAACTCATCGATACTTATCAGATTGACCACCGAAATTATAATGAGGGCTGCCAGAGTGGCATCTGCGAGGTTCCGAAACAGCGGCGCCAGCGCTACAGCCGTGATGAGGACTAGAGCGAAGGCTATGAGGCTCGAGACCTGCGTTTTTATGCCAGCTTCATCGGCGATGGCGCTTCGCGACAGGGAGGCGTCTACCGCGAAGCCCTGGAAGAGCCCGGCGCCGAGGTTCGACGCCCCCAGAGCGATGAGCTCCTGGTCGGCGTCGATCTCGTACTTGTGCTTGGCAGCCAGGGAGCGAGCGGTGGCGCTCGATTCCGCGAGCGCGATGACGGCTATACCTACGGCTCCTGGCAGGAGGTTGGAGATGTCCCCCAGACCAATCCGCGGGATCGCTGGCGTCGGTAGCCCCCTCGGGATTTCGCCTACCACCGCTACGCCCCGTTCGCCCAGGTCTAGAATTGCGACGATCCCGATCGCCACGATGACCGTGATAAGCGCCGCCGGAGCGGACGGCGCCAAGCGCGATACAGCGTAGAGTAAGAGGAAGGAGCCGGCGCTGACGGCGAGCGTTTCAGGATTCGTGTCGGGCAGATCCTTTCCAAGGTTCCAGAGCTCCTCGAAGAAGTTGTCCCCACCCCCCTCGATCCCGAACAGCTTGGGAGCCTGACCTACGGCGATCACCACCGCCAGGCCGCCGACGAACCCGGCGAGAACAGGCTTCGCGAAGAAGTCCGAGATTCGGCCCAAGCGCGCCACGCCAGCGGCGATGAGAATGCCGCCGACAAGCAGGGCCAGGGTAGCGGCAAGCGCGGCGTAGCTGGAGCCGTCACCGGCCGCAAGGGGGCCAACCGTAGCGGCTACCAAAATAGCTATGGTAGAGCCTGGGCCCACCGTTAGCTGGCGGGTTGTCCCCAGCGCAGCATAAAGGAGAAGCGGAAGTGCGGCGGCGGCAAGCCCGGCTTCTGGCGGAAGGCCGGCCAGTGAGGCGTACGCTATCGCCTGAGGTACGAGTACGGCCCAGACTGCGAGGGCGGAGATGGCGTCCGGGCGGAGCCACCTGCGCTGGTACCGGGGCAGCCACTCCAGTATCGGCACGTACCGGTCGGCGAGCTCCCGGAGCCGGGTTCTCTTTTGCTGCGGCTCAGCCTGTGCGCTCATGTCGCTTCGTCTGAAGGCTCACAGCCTAGGTGTCTCGGGTGGCCGGTCGGTCTCCTTCTCTGGCCTCGGGGTGACGTCGAAGGTAGTCGTCCACACCGGCGTGGACCGATTCGTAGAAGTGGTCGGGGCCGACGGCGTCGTCAACGCCGGACCCGCGCATCATGTCTCGCACCGGCGTCTTGACCCGGGCAAAGAACAACTCAATCTCTTCGCCGGCTAGCTCAGACGCAAGCTCCTTCAGCATGTCCGCTGCGGTTATGTCGAGGTCATAGACGGCCTCGAAGTCGGCGAGAACCGCTATCGCGGGCGGATCGGCCGTCTTTACCAGCTCTCGCACCCGGTCACGGAACTTCTGAGAGTTGGCGAAGAAAAGCTCGGCGTCGAAGCGGAAGATCACTAGTCCGGGAAACGTCTCATTCAGCGGGTGCTCCTCGACGTTGCCGTAGGTTTCCTCGGCGAGGAACTTCCCGAGTACGGGAATTGCCGGGTGGCTCGCCCTGTAGATGATCAGGAGCAGGGACGCCACGACGGCTATGATCAGCCCCGGCAGCATATCGAGGATGAGCACGCCGAGAAGACTGGTCAGGGCCAGCGCGAAATCCCCCTTGCTGACGTCGTAGAACCCCTTGAGTTTCTTGAAGTCGATCAGATGCCATACGGCGTGTATTACGACCGCACCCAATGTCGCCTCGGGGAGGTTGTGGAAGAGGGGCGTGAGAGCGGCGATGGTGACGAGGACAAGGACGAAGTTGATGAGCGACGACATCTGCGTCTTCACGCCCGCCTCGTCGCTCGCCGCCGTCTTCGACAGGCTTCCGTCCACGACGAAGCCCTGGCTCAAGCCTGCGCCGGCGTTGGACAGCCCCAGGGCGATCAGTTCCTGATTGGGGTCGACGTCATATTTGTACTTTGTCGCGTACTTCTGAGCGATTGCGATTGACTCGGCGTAACCGACCAGCACAATGCCGAACGCCCCCGGCAGGAGGTCGCGGATGTCCTCCAGGCTGATCCCGTCGGGGAGGCCGAACGGCGGCAATCCGGACGGGATGTCGCCGACGATGTGCACACCCTCGTCATCGAGGTCGAAGATCGAGACGAGCACTATTCCGAGCACTACGGTGATCAGGGCGCCGGGCGCTTTTGGCACGAACCGCCCGAGCCCGAACAGCACGGCGAGCGAGATCGCGCCGATCACGGCGGTCTCAAGATGGAAGTCGCCAACACTGGACACGAGGTCCCAGAGCTCCAGGAAGAAATTGTCCCCCCCCGCCTCGACCCCAAACAGCTTGTCCGCCTGCCCCAGGGCGACGATCAGGGCAAGTCCGATGATGAAACCTTTGAGGACCGGTTCCGCCATGAAATTGGATACCCAGCCCATGCGGGCGATGCCGGCCACGATGAGGATCACCCCGACGATGATGGCGAGGGCCGCCGTCAGCACGATGAAGTCATCGGTGTCGCTTGCCAGGGGGGCTATCGTGGCCGCCGACAGGATGGCGACCGTGGAGCTGGGCCCGACGGAGAGTTGGCGGGAGGTGCCGAACACGGCGTATAGAAGCAGAGGGGTTATCGCGGTATACAGCCCCGCCTCGGGGGGCACGCCCGCCAGCGTCGCATACGCCATCGCCTCTGGAATGAGCAGCGCCCAGACAGTCAGCCCGGCGATGGCATCGAAGCGCAGCCAGGAAAGCTGATACGCGGGCAGCCACTCCAGTATGGGCATGTGCCGGTAGGCAAGCCCTCGCAGGCCGGCGGGCTCTGCTTGCTGCTCAGCTTGGGCGCTTATATTGCGGCTCCGATCTGCTGGGGCTAATACCTAGAGGCAGTCCAACCCTGGAACCGGCGAGGCGGATGGAATGTTTGGGGCGAGCATCTGCTTGCTCATGATCTGCTAACGGCTCTCTATGAATGGGATCTCGTCTGTGCCGGCTCACTGGTCCACCCGTTGACGATCCCGATTCCGGTGCTAGTCGAACTGCAGGTCGCCCTCCCGCAGCCAGTCCGACATCTCTACGATCTCCCGGTGCGACTTCACGCCGCGCCCGCCGAACTGCATCACCTCCGGTCGCTCGGCCGCCTCCGCCGCGCTCTCCGGCGGCCAGACGTCCTCCGGCGCAACCGCCATGCGAGCCTTCACGTACTCCTTGGTCACATTGAAGACCATGTAGTCGTTCGCCAGGATCAGCGGCCCTTGGTAGGTCGACCGCAGCTCGTCCCAGACGTCGTGGGTCGTGTCCCAGTCGTTGAAGAAGTGATAGGCGACGGCGAGCCGAGGCTTGGTCTGGGCGAAGACCTCGCCGCAGTGCGCCGGCGACGTGTGTATCTGCGTCCCGACCTTGACGGCGAGCTCCCGCGGAAATCCCTGCTTCTCAACCAGCGCGTCGACCGTGACGAACGATTCGTGAATCAGCAGGTCAGCGTTCTGACTGTTCTCAATGAACCACCTGTTGGGATGCGTGTCACCGGAATAGACGAAGACGAGGCCGTTCCACTCAAGGCGGAAGCTGACCGGGCCGTCGTGGATGTGAATGGCTGGGAACGAGATCACCTTGACCCCGTTCTCGTTGTAGATCTCCTGCACCTTCGAGTAGTCGAACTCGTGGACCTCGATGTCGCCGCCCGCCGGCGGGAGGCCCGACATGCGGCGGCCCTCTACATCCCAGGCATAGGAAGCCTTCTGATGCTCGATGAAGTGCCGCGTACCGAGGCGTTCCTCCTTGCCGGTCGGCCCCCACACCTGTAGGGGCACCATTCGGTTGGCCACCCATCCTCCGAGCCACAGTGCGGCGAGGTCTCCGCAGTGATCGGCATGAAGGTGGCTGAGGAACACTCGATGCGCGCGGTTGTAGGAGACGCTAAGAGAGGCGAAGCGGGACATGCAGCCCGTCCCGATGTCAAAGAAGAAGGTGTCGCCGTTTCCAAGTTCGACGAGCCACGACGCCGAAGCCTGGGCGGGACGCTGGTTCGGCATGCCCGTACCCAGCGCGGTGACGCGCATCTCGTTTTCGCCCAGCTGCTCGGTCTTGGGGAAGTAGTGGTCGCGATAGTCCTGCTCCCCCTTCGGGTTCGTTCCCTTCTCGATCTTCTGCCTCGTAACGTCTGCCGTTTCCATGTCCATGCCTCCTTCTGTGAGTCCGGAGACCCTAGATCAGCGTCTCCGGGTACCTGCGCCGGCCCAGGTTCGGGACACCCACACGGCGTCAACGCCCCGCCCAGGGCCGCGCAGGCGAAGTACCGCAGTAGTCGCTACTTGACCTGGGACAGATGCCAGCCCGCGGTTGTGATCACTGCTTACCGATAAGCCGCGCCGCGGCTTCCGGGTCAAGCGCGTAGCTGGTGAGCTCGCCGTAGCCCTTGACGATCTTGGCGAACTGATCCACCCAAGGCTTTTCGATCACCGCCACGATGGCGGAGCCTCCTCGTGGCACCCTGTCCCCGATCGCTTTCAGGACGTCGGTGTCCAGGCCATGGTCCCGGAAGTGCCCCACGACCGCACCGGCGACGGCGCCAGCCGCCGACAGCGCGAGGATTGAGGGCGGGAAGATAGCCCCGAGAACCCCACCCGCGATGGCGCCACGCTTGGCGCCCCTCTTGGCGGTGGGTTCGCCGGGCACCTTGATCTCGAAGCTTCCAGAGGTCCCCTCCCTGACCATCACAGCGGCGTCGATGACCTCGATCTTGCCGTCTTTCTTCCACTGGTTCAGCGTGGCGAGCGTGAGGTCGCCGTCTATCTCGGTGGTGTAGACCGCCACCATGACGACAACCGGTTCGTCTGGCTTGCTCATTGGACTGCTCCGATCAGGTGTGGGACGCCGTTTCAGCGGGGTCCGTCTTCCAGCGACGAGCCCCCAGATCGGGCGAATAGCTAGTAGCGGTATTCGACTTCCTCATCAGCCGGCCGGACCAGCAGATAGATCAGCGGTCCAATGATGGGCACGAAGATGATGAATAGCAGCCATAGGACTCGAACGATCACGGACATGCCTTTCCGTCTGAACAGGTCCACCAGGGCGAAGACCCACAACATGATGAGTGGGACAAATATGAAGAAGAAGAGGAACGAGGCCCAGAGGACGTCCCAGAACGTCGAAAGATAAAACACGTCGAATACTCCTTTCCCCAGATAGGGAATACTGGCTTACCGATGGTTCAAATGATGGGCCAAGATGAGACGCGGGCCATCGCGAATCATAAGTACATTTGTAATCATTTCTTGGTAGTGCCCCTCGCTGGCCGGTGGCCGCAGATAGGCCTGGCAGGCAGGGAATTCCGCGAGGCGAATGAAATCACGGTTTCGGGCGCTGCGTCGAACGTCGCTACGAGTGGTTGGGGTGCCAGGCGTAAAAGGTTCGAGGTCTAGTGATTGCGATATCTAGGTCAGGCGTCCCTTGCGCAGCGGAAGCCCATATTGCCGGTGGAGCTGTCAGGTGTGTTGCGCGTTCGGGCCGCCACTCGATATCGGTTGCAGTAGGAGTCATGGCACAGGTACGAGCCGCCTCGAATCACCTTCGCGTCTCCAGACGGAGGCCCTGCGGGGTTTTCGCGCGAGCCGTTCGCATGATGGGTTGGGCTAAACCAGTCCGAGCACCACTCCCAGACGTTCCCGGACATGTTGAATAGGCCATAGCCATTGGGATCAAAGGCACTCACCGGTGCGGTGCCGAAGTACCCGTCATCAACCGTGTTCTGGTTAGGGAACTCTCCCTGCCAGACGTTCATTCGGTGCTGGCCGTGGGGTTCGCGGTCATCGCCCCAGGGGTAGCGCTTCTGCTCCAGGCCTCCGCGGGCGGCGTACTCCCATTCCGCCTCGGTGGGCAGGCGCATTCCCGCCCAGGTGCAGTACCCTAATGCGTCGTTCCAGGACACATGAACGACTGGATGGTCCGAGCGCTCGCTGATGTTGGAGTTCGGCCCTTCTGGGTGGCGCCAGTCAGCGCCGAACACCTGCCGCCACCAGGGTGCCGCTGCGATGCCTCTGGTGTCCGTGCAATCGGGGGGAAGCAGGCCGGCAAAAACGAAGGACCACTCGAACCGCTCCGCGTCAGTGATGTGGCTTGTGTCGTCTACGAACGCGGCGAAGCGCTCATTCGAGACAGCTATCGCGTCGATCCAGAACCCACGCAGCATGACCTCGCGAACCGGCCCCTCGCCGTCGGCCGGGTAGCTGACGTCATCGGCAGTGCCCATCAGGAACTTGCCGCCGGGAATCAGTATCATCCCGTCGGTGGAGGCGCTGGCGGCTGTCAGAGAAACGGCTTCCGCCACTCCTTCCAGGGCCCGCTCGCTCGACCTGCTCGCCGCGCAGCAGGCGGCTTCGTGCGGCTCCCCCTCGTGAGTGGGCTCCTTCGCGGGTCTGTCGGTCATTGTGTCCTCCCTTCCATTTCCTCGGCGGCCCGCTTGCGGAACGGGCCCAACGCGATGTCACGGTCCTCGGCCCGCGCAGCCACCTCCACCCCGGCCGCGGATCCGACAACCAGGGTTGCGATGACCGGTTCATCTCCGAGGCCTTTCACCTCCTTCGGCTTTGCTCTGCGCACGCCTCCCTCATCGATCCCGTCCACTGGCAGAAGGAAGTCTCTGAACGTGGCCCTTCCTCTTTCCCAGATGAACACGTTACTCACCCACAGGCCGTATCCCAGCTTGAATTTAGAGGGGACGTCGACGATCGTATCAGCGACATCATCGGGAGCGCGGCGAACGGCGCACTTGAACGAGCCGGGCCGGCGCTTAACCCACCGACTGCGCCAGAACAGAAGAGCCACGAGCGTGACGACGATCCATATTGGGGCCCCCAGCAGTGACGCGATGCCCGCGATTATCATGGCTCTTCAGCCTCTATCGAAGGAGGCTCGGCGCATGCCGTCAGTGTCCCGTGCGGCGGCACTACTATCGCTTGCATCTGCCGAGCCAGCGTCTTTCCCTGCATGGGGTCAACCGCTGAGGATGCTGATCGCGTCCCCGAGCAGCTTGGCGCCGAACACGACGAGCAGGACGGCCATGACCGTGTTGTTGTTAGCTATGAGCCACTCCTTCAGACTGTTCAGGCCGCCCTGCACTCGGTCCCCCATGATCAGGTAGAGAATCACCGGAGCCGCCACGGTGACGCTGGCGATGGTCACGAAGACGGCGAAGGCGCCGATCTGCTCGCCGGTGGTGAGCCCGGCGGCGGCGATTGTGGCGGCGCCGGCGGCGGTGAGGGCGAGGTTCTTGGGGTTTACCCCCGACAGCAGCGCACCGATCCCTGCGGACTTCCCAGCGCCGAACTGGTCGATGGTGGCCATCCACGCCGGCATCTCCGGCTCCTCACCCGCCTTGGGCCGCGACCGCCAGTTCCGGGCGGCGAGAGCCAAGAACAGCAATCCGAGAGCCAGCTTCACCACCCCGGAGACCGTGGACTCCCCCGAGTCGTCCGAGGCGACGTCGCCGGCGAGCAGCACGATGCTGCCGACCACGATGAGGCCCAGCAGCCAGCCGAGGAGGAAGGCGACGCTGTTCGTCGTGGCCTTCGGGGTGAAGAGCATGATGATCACGGCGATTATGGGGACGAGGCTGATCGCCACGCCGATGGCAAGAGGCAGGATCTCTCCGATCACACTGCCCATCAGGACTCCTTCTTATCGCCAGCCCATGCGGCGACGACGCTGGCGCCATGGCACTTCTTGTACTTGCGCCCGCAGCCGCAGGGGCACGGCTCGTTGCGCCCCACATCGGCGAACCGGTCATCCCTCTCTCGATCCTTGGCGGCGTAGGAGGCCATGATCTCCGCCGGCGCCCGTCCTTGGCGCAGCAGATCCGCCATCATGCGCATCGGCCGGTCTACGTGGTTGAAGAACAGCTTGTACCCGGCACACAAGTAGTTCAGCCCGCGTTCGCCGTCCGGCGTGTCGTTGAATCGGTTCTTGGGGCAGCCGCCGTGACAGGCGAAGCGCACTTCGCATTCCCGACAGTAGCGGGGCAGAGTGTCCCGCTTGTCCTGCCCAAAGCGGCGCTGCTGATCCGACGCGACCAGCTCAATCATGTGCGTCTGTTTGATGTTGCCCAGGAGGTGTTTCGGCTCCACGAAATGGTCGCATGAATACGGGTCGCCGGTGTGTTCCAGGGCCAGCGCTTGGCCGCACGTCTCCGAGAAGACGCACACGCCCGGCGGCGCGCCGACCCAGTTGGCGAGAGCGACATCGAACATTTGCACGTAGACCTCGCCAACGTCCCGACGCACCCACTCCTCGAAGACCTCGACAAGAAACCGGCCGTACTGTTCCGCCTTAACCGAGCGGCCGGTGACGGTGTCGCCCTCCTGCAACAGCGTGCTTCCGTCCGCATTGATCCGTTCCACGATTGGGATGAACTGGATGAAGGCGGCCTCGAGCTCGTCGCGAAAGAACCGGTACACTTCCCGGGGATGGTCGGCATTGGCCGCGTGGACGGTGCCTAGAATGTTGAAGTTTACGCCGTGCTTCTTGAGCATGCTCCAGCCGCGCATCACCTCATCAAAGGTGCCCGTGCCGCCCCTGTTCACACGGTAGACGTCATGCTCCCCCCTGGGCCCGTCCACGCTGAGACCTACGAGAAACTCGTGCTCATTGAGAAAGGCGCACCATTCGTCGTCCAACCTCGTCCCATTGGTCTGCATCGTATGCACGACGCGCTGGCCCGGCCGCTTGCACTTCTCGGCGTACTCCAGGGACAGCTTGAAGAAGTCCAGACCCATCAGCGTGGGCTCGCCGCCCTGCCAGGCGACAGTCACCTCCGGGGTTCGGTGCGATTCGATGAGTTGCCGGATGTAGGTCTCGAGCAGGTCGTCAGCCATGCGAAAGCGGCTGCCGGGGTAGAGCCTCTCCTTGGACAGATAGAAGCAGTACTTGCAGTCAAGGTTGCAGACCGCCCCCGTCGGCTTGGCGAGGAGATGGAACGCGGGGGGCGCGCCTTCGGGCATGGTCAGCATCGTCATTGTGCGCTCTCCGCCCAAGCTAATCGCTTTGCATGCTGGGCCGCTACTGCTGGGCCATCATGCGGCGCAACGTCGCCTCGTCGTCCTCGATCAGCTCGCCGGCGACGTCCACGGTCACGCTATGGATGGTGCCGGTGAAGGTGAACGGCGGCTGGTAGACGCGTTCCAGCACCGGCGCCCCAAAGTCGTATCCGCAGGAGAGCCCCTCCAGCTCGAATGTGAGAGGGGTGGTGTGCGGCGCGTCCGTGCTCCCGACAAGCGTGCCATCGATGTAAAGCTGCAAGCGCCCCGGGGCTCCCTTACCGTTGGCGAAGTCCGGCTGGCCGGTCGGCTCGAATTCGAAGCGCAGACTGCGCCGTCCCGCGGGCAGTTCCGCCTGCGCCTCGACCTCGAATATCTCCTTCCCGACGTAATTGTGGGCGTAGCGCAGCCGCCCGTCTTTGACGTAGAGGACGAAGCCGCCGGCGGCGCCGCCCTGGGCGAGCAGAACACCTTCCGCCCCGCCTGTCGGGATCTCCACGTCCGCTTCGATGCTGTGCGGGCGATTCAAGATCTTAGGCGTCGCGGGTGTCGGAATGACCGAAAGCCCCGGGTAGTACGTGAAGCGAGTCCGCGGTCTTGACGTCTGAGGACGCTCGACGACCATGCGCGTTTTGACATCGCCGTCAAGGGGAAGGACCTTGTACTTGCCAGCCTCCGTCCACCAGAGCGAGATCAGCTCGCGCAGCTTCGCCGGGTGCTGGGCGGCCACATCGCGGGACTCGGTTGGGTCTTCGGCGATGTGGTACAGCTCCCAGGCGCTGGTCTCCAATTCGTCCAGGACTTCCGGCGGGACGGGAGAGCCAAACTGACGGCCCTTCTTGGCGGCTTCGGTGAAGTTGACGCCGGGCCAGGGGCAGACCGCTCGCCAGCCGTCATGGTCGATGGCGCGATGAGCGAACATCTCGAAGTACTGCGTAACGTGCTGGGTATGCGCGTCAGGCGCGTCGAAAGTGTGGGCGAAGCTCACGCCTTCCAGCGGGGATTGGGCTATGCCTCGGATCGCCGGGGGCGCTTCGATGCCCAGTGCGTCAAGGACGGTGGGCACCATATCAACGGCGTGGGCGTACTGCTGGCGCACCTCGCCCCGAGCCTTGATGCCGTTCGGCCAGGCGACGATGAAGGGGTCGGTAGAGCCACCGCGGTAGGTCTCCCGCTTCCAGCGGCGGAAGGGCGCGTTGCCGGCCCAGGTCCAGCCCCAGGGGTAATGGTTGTAGCTCTTCGTTCCACCCAGCTCGTCGATCTGTGCCAGGTTGTCGTCGAACTTTTCCGGGATGTTGTTGAAGAAGAACATCTCGTTGACCGAGCCGACCGGCCCACCTTCGGCGGAAGCGCCGTTGTCGGACAGGACCATGATGAGCGTGTTATTCAGCTCGCCGATCTCTTCCAGAGTGTCGAGGATGCGTCCAAAGTGAAAATCCGTCTGCGAAAGGAAGCCGGCGTAGACCTCCATGAAACGAGAGTAGAGGCGTCTTTCGTCAGGCGACAGCGTGTCCCACACCGGCACGTCCGGGTCGCGTTCCGCCAGTTGCGCGTCAGCGGGCAACAACCCTATCTCCTTCTGGCGCTGAAAAACCTGCTCGCGGTACGAGTCCCAGCCGGCGTCAAACTTGCCCTTGTACTTGTCAATCCACTCCTTCTCGACGTGGTGCGGCGCGTGCGCGGCGCCGGTAGCGTAATAGAGGAAGAAGGGCTTCTCCGGCGCGTTAACGTGGGCGTCAAGAACCATCTTGATGGCCTTATCGGCCAGGTCGATGTTGAGGTGGTAGCCCTCTTGCGGCGGCTTCGGCTGTGGGGCCGAGCGGTTATCCTCGGTCAGGTCGGGGTACCACTGGTTGGTCTCGCCGCCCAGGAAGCCGTAGAAGCGCTCAAAGCCGCGCCCCATCGGCCAGCGGTGGAAGGGGCCGGCGGCAGTGTTGTCCTCCGACGGCGACAGATGCCACTTCCCAATGCAGAACGTGTTGTAGCCGTGGGGGAGGAGCATTTCGGGCAGCATGCCGTTCTCGAACGGCATACGGGCGTCGTAGCCGGGGTAGCCGGTTGCGGTCTCCATGATGGAGGCAACGCCGTTAGAGTGGTGATTGCGCCCGGTCAGCACACACGACCGCGTGGGTGAGCAGAGCGCCGTGGTATGCATGTTCGCGTAGCGGAGGCCGTTCGCCGCCACCCGGTCGATGTTCGGCGTCTCCACCAGCCCACCGAAGCATGAGAGCTGCCCGTAACCGACGTCGTCAAGGATGAAGAACAGGATATTGGGCGCGCCCTCCTGGGCGCGTATAGGTTGGGGCCACGCGGGCGTGGATTCCTCAGCCGTGCGCCCGATCTTGCCGGGGAAGCTTGCTCCTTGTGGATACTCTACGACTGCCATTCGACTGCCTCCTGCCTACTGTCGTGCCATGATCGCTCGCTCCAGATACGATTCTTGCCCCTTAGTCAGCGTCTGAAGCCCCTTCCGTCTCGGAGGCTTTGCGCTGGCGGAGTGTCTTAGCCTCCGCTTCCGCCGCTTCGCCCGCCTTTTCGATGCCGTAGGCAACGTCTTGAATCGCGGCTGGGCCGTGCTCGCGGACGGATGCTGCGGCCCGAGTAGCACGCTCTCTGAAGGAGCCTTTCGGTTGCGCCATGATCCGGGTAACCGCATACCACGCCGCGCCGATCAATGCCAGAAGGACGAGTGCTCGAACCACAGAATGTCTCCCTTCGTTAACCTGCTTCTTTTTCTTAGAGCGTGTCTTCCGTGCCGGCCGCTTTGCTGATTTCCATCCAGCCGTTCTCTCTATCTTCTTCGTCGCCGCCGCCTGCGAGCGCCGGCGACGGATACGGGAGTCAGCGGACGGCCAATCACATCGATGAACAGCGAGCTTGGGCCACCTGAGGCCGGCATCTCGCCATCCAGGACCTCGACGTTATAAGTCATCACATCGCCCTTGAGGCCCGGGTCTTTCAGCACTACGACGATGTCGTGGATCTCGTCGCCGTCATGGCTGAAGACGGAAAGCGCTGCATTCGGTGGGTCGTCGGCGAAGCTGTCCTCGCCTTCGTCCCAGGCATCCAGGAACTCATCGGACGTGATGTGGCCGACGACCCGGTCGGGACGATCCGAGAAGTACAGCGTTGTTGGGGCCAGGCCATTCAGCGTCAGCCTCCCATTCTCGAATACAACACTCTTGGCCGTCTGCACAAACAAGGCCTGGATTTCTTTGCGCTCAACGTTCGCCTCTTCAGGCGTCGAACTCTGTCGGTCTTCAGCGGTCATTGCCTTTCTCCTTTCTGAATCGCTCGCTTCATTTCCGGCGCCGGACCTAGACGGGAGTTGGACCAGGCCATACCCTAGATGTTCTTGAACTCGGTCACTGCCCAGCTCATGCCCGGTACATTAGGAAGGTATCGTCCATCGTCGGCTGCCCCAATTTCCGTTGAGATCATGTGGTTCAGCTTCCCGCTGAGCTCTTCTACCAAATGTCGGTAATCCTTCCCCTGAGCTGCCAGGTTGATCATCTCTTTCGGGTCATCCGTCAGGTCGAACAGCTCCACCTCGTTCCATTCATACAGCTCGTCCGCCGTCCGCGGCTGGTTGTGCTGGCTCGGCGCGAAATAGCGAGAGAATTTGTACCGCCCGTCGAAGTAGGTGCGCATGAAGCCTCGCTTCGTCAGGTCCGGCTTGACTCCCGATGCCTTGATCTCCGCGGGGTCCTTGCCTTGCTGCTTCATCTCTACCATCTTCGCGAGGAAGTTGGCGTCCAGGGTTAGAGCCATGCTGTAGGCGAAGAGCAACCCCGACCGCACGGAGCTGGCTGTCGCATCCTTCGGATTCCTTGTCAGCTCGCTGAAGTCCCTGCCAGGTAGGGCTTGAGCGATGCCCTCGACGGCGCTGGGGTTCGCGCCGGACAGGCCCAGCAGTGTCGGGGCGAGGTCCACGTGCGAGGTTACCGCGTCGCAGCTCACGCCGGCCGGTCCGCCGGGGGTGTACACAATCAGGGGAACGTGAACGGTCTCTTCATAGGCGTTTCCCGTTTTGCTCCTCAAGCCATGAGCACCACCCATTTCGCCGTGATCAGAGGTGAAGATGATGACCGTTTGGTCGAGGAGCCCGAGATCATCGACCTCCTCGATGAGCCGGTCAATCTTACGGTCGACCTCTTTCATGCAGTTGAGGTAGTAGTCGTTGAACCTCTGCCAGCGTTCTTGCTCCGACGGGATGCGCCCCAGGGCGTGAGCAGTCGCTTCCATTGCTTCGCCGTGCAGCGCCGGCCGGCCCTCCTCGTCGAGGGCCTGCGTCCAGTTATCCGGGACAACGCCGTCGTACGTCTGGCTGTAGCTGGGAGTATCAGGCGCCCGCCTTAGCTCCATCATGAGGGCGCCGGTGTCTTGGACCTTCTCGCCGGGTAGGTCGGTGTTGAAGTACATGATGTCGTGTGGGTTCACCAAGTCCACCGATAGAAACCATGGCCTTCCCTCGCCGCGCAGTTGCAACCCCTTCGTGCGCAGCCATTGGAGCGCTCCAGCCAGCGAGCCGTTGTCACGGATGAACCCGTCCCACGGGTCGCCAATAATGTCTCCAGCCGGATTCCAGTCCGAGAACCCGTACTTCTCCATGTCATTGACGTAGTTGTGGTCGCGCTCCGGGTCTGGCTCGAGCTCACTGGCCAGATGCCACTTGCCCTTATATGCGGTGTAGTAGCCGAGCTGCCGCATCATCGTCCCGATCGTTGGCAGGTTGGTCGTCAGCGAGGGTACGAACGGGAAGTTGACGTTGTCGAACATGCCGGTCACAGGCATGTGCTGGCCGGTGTAGACGACGGAGCGTGAAGCGGTGCAAACGCTGGAAGCGATATAGTGGTTGGTAAAGGTGACGCCCATATCCAAAAGGCGTCGCCGCCCCGGTATCTCCAGCTCCTTCGGGTGCTCCTTGAAGTACCGCTCCTGGTCGACCAGGATGAACAGGATGTTCGGCTGCCTCTGGCTGTTTCTCATTCTGCACCTCCGTCTCTGGTGGCGGACGGACCACCCACCCTAGGCCTCCGCGCCAAATGCGGCGCGGAGCCTCGCCTCATCGTCCTTCGACAGCGAGGTCTTCAACACCGTGCCCCGGTACCCCTTCAGCTCGTCAATCAGCCTGTCCGGTGTGGACTCTCGTATCAGCAGGAAGATCGCGGAGTTGCCCGGCTGAATCGTCTCGCCAACCTCTTTGATGAATTTGTCATCGACGCCGATGTCCTTGAACTTGCCTCGGAGGGCGCCAAGCACGATGCCAACCGCAAGGCCCCACCACATTACCCTGAGCACCAGGCCGATCAGCAGGCCCCAGAAGGCCCCGCCGAGCGCGCCCGCACCCACCAGGCTGGTTGATTGCTTGACTTTGACTTTGCCGTCCGCCTTCCTGACCACGACGGCGGCGTCCTCAAGCGTCACGAGGTGCTCCTTCTGCAGCCGCTTCATTTCGGCCTGCAGCTTCTCGGCATCGGTTTCATTGTCGAAGGCCACCACAACCAGATCGCTCATGACGCTTCTCCTTCGCTCTTACAGATCGCGCCCAGCCCCCTTTGCCGGCTTGTCTGCTGTCATGCTTGTCTCCGTGCGTCCTACTGCCGGGCCATGATGGCACGCATCTCGGCCTCCGTGTCCCTAATAAGTTCGCCACTCACGTCGATGACCACCTTGTGGATTGTGCCGGTGAACTCAAACGGCGGCTCGTACTCGTCGGTCACGGGGGCGCCGGCGTCCGCGCCGACGGCCACGCCGCTGGCGAGTCCGAGCATTATCGGGTTCGTTACGGGCATATCGACCTGGCCGACGAGCTCTCCGTCTATATAGAGCTGGCCGCGGCCCGCCGCCCCTTTGCCTTTCAGAATGTCCGGCTCGCCAGTGACCTCGAATTCATACCGCAGCTGATGACGGCCTTCGGGGACGTCGACGTTCGACTCAACGTGGTAGAAGGTTCGGGCGACATAGCTATAGACGTACTGAAGCTTGCCGTCCTTTACGAAGAGGGTGTAGCCGCCGTCAATGCCGCCCTGTGAGATCAGCACACCCTGTGCGCCACCTGACGGCACCTCCACGTCTACCGTAATGCTGTGGGGGCGGTTGATGATTGGGGCAGCGGCGTTGACCGGCACCTCCTGCGTACCCGGGTAGTACGTGTAGCTGCTGCGTGCGCTGGTTATCTGTGGTCGCGGGTCGGCGAAGCGTTGCTGCCCGCGACCATCGACCGGCAGCACGTTGTACTTGCCAGCCTCCACATACCACTGCGCGATCATCTCGATCAGGCGTGGCCGGTTGTCGGCTGCGATGTCATGGTTCTCGGCGAAGTCCTCGGCGACGTGGTAGAGCTCCCAGTCGTTCGCGTCGAGCTCGGTCAGCGTTTCGGCCGGGATCGGCGTTCCGAACGTCCTGCCGGATTCGCTGAACGACGTGCCCGGCCAGGGGCAGACCGCCCGCCAGCCATCGTGGTAGATCGAGCGGTGGCCCATCATTTCGAAGTACTGGGTACCGTGCTTAGTGGGAGCATTTGCATCGTCAAACGTATGAGCAAGGCTCACACCTTCGATCGGAGATTGGGCGACGCCCTTGATCATGGTGGGCGGTTCGAGGCCAAGAGCCTCCAGCACCGTGGGCACCAGGTCGGTGGCATGGGCGTACTGGGTGCGAACTTCGCCCTTCGCCTTGATCCCTTGGGGCCAGTGGACGATGAACGGGTCGCTGATGCCGCCGCGATAGGTCTCGCGCTTCCAGCGGCGGAAGGGCGTGTTGCCTGCCCAGGTCCAGCCCCACGGATAGTGGTTGAAGTGTTTCGGACCGCCCAGTTCGTCGATCGCCGCGAGGTTCTCCTCAAGCGACTCCGGCACGAAGTTGAAGAAGAGGTTCTCGTTCACAGAACCTTCCGGCCCGCCCTCGGAACTCGCGCCGTTGTCGGAGATCACCATGATGAGCGTGTTGTCCAGCTCGCCCATCGCCCTAAGGAAGTCGAGGATCCTGCCGAACTGGTGATCCGTGTGCTCCAGGAAGCCCGCGTAGACCTCCATCATCCTCGCGTAGAGCTTCTTCTCTTCCACTGAGCAGTCGTCCCACGGCTTCACATCTGGGTCGTGTCGGGACAGCTCTGCATCCTGCGGGACGATGCCCAGCTCCTTCTGCCTGGCGAACGTTTTCTCTCGATAGGCTTCCCACCCATCGTCAAACTTGCCGGCGTAGCGGTCGGCCCACTCTTTCGGCACGTGGTGTGGCGCATGCATCGCTCCTGTGGCGAAATAGAAGAAGAAAGGCTTGTTAGGCGCGACCTGTTTGGAGTCGGCGATGAAAGAGATCGTCCTGTCGGCCAGGTCTTCAGTCAGGTGGTAGCCTTCCTCCGGCGTCTTCGGTGGCTCGACACGATGGTTGTCGTACGTCAGATCGGGATAGTACTGGTGCGTGTCGCCGCTGAGAAAGCCGTAGTAGCGCTCGAAGCCGCGGCCGAGCGGCCAGCGGTCGTAAGGGCCCGCGGCGGATATCTGGTCCGCCGGCGTCAGGTGCCACTTACCGGCGGCGTACGTGCTGTAGCCGTGCTGATGCAGCATCTCCGACAGAAACCCGTTCTCGAACGGGATGTTGCCGTTGTAGCCGGGGTATCCGGTGGAGACTTCCGTGATAGCAGCCATGCCGTTCGAGTGATGATTCCGCCCCGTCAGCACGCACGTCCGCGTCGGCGAGCAGAGGGCCGTCGTGTGCATGTTGTTGTACAGGAGACCGTTCGCCGCGAGCGCGTCCAGGTTCGGCGTGTCGATCGGGCTGCCGTAGCAGCCGAGCTGGCCGAAGCCAGTATCGTCTAGGATGAAAAACAGTACGTTGGGTGCGCCCTCTTTGGCGCGGAGCGGTTCCGGCCACGCCGGCTCGGATTGGTCGTACGTCCGTCCGATGACGCCGGTGAACGCGGTCGCGGGCTTGTACTCGTTCAACTCGGGCATGGGCTTCCTCCTTATCCGCTAGTTGACTTGCTGGGCTATATCCCCAGGATCTGCTTCGATGTCGCCTCGAACTCGTCGTCCGCAATGATCCCCTTGGCCTTGAGCTCCGTCTGCGATACACGCTCTGACGAAGGCCTGGGATACGAACGGGCCGTCCAGGGCTGCAAGTGTGGCGGAATTCTGCCGAGATGTTTTGCTCAACCGCACTCGAACGAGAGCGCCTCCTTCAGCCCGTCGGCTGCAGTGGCCACCTGTGCGATGACGAGTCCCACTTCGGCGGTGGCGGCGAGCAGGCTCTCTTGGTCTTCCAGGGTGGAGAAGGTTTCGTCCGCCTGCTCGACAGCGTCCGTGAGGGCGGCCGCTTCGGGGGCCACCTCAGTGCCAACCAGCGCCGAGAGGCTCTCGACGTCTACTCGCACCTGGTCTACCGCGGCGTTCAGCCCGTTAGTGCCTGCCGCTATGACGTCAAGCTGAGCGAGTTCGTCAACAGACTGCTGGAGAGTGTCCGCCTCATCGCAGACGGAAGGGACCGCAGTGCCGTTGGCGTCGCCGTTACTGTCATCATCGGAGCATGCCGCCGCCACTATTAGGGACACGGCCAAGACCACTATTACCCGGATTATCATGGTAAGTACCTCATATCCTCGCAGGCAGTCCGCGCTACTCCTCTGCGCCGAAGGCGACCTTCAGCTTGGCCTCGTTCTCCTTCGACAGTGAGGTCTTCAGAACGGTGCCGTTGAATCCCTTCAGCTCGTCCAAGACCTTGTCGGGCGTGGATTCGCGTACCAGCAGGAAGGCGGCCGAGTTTCCTGGCTTGATCGTGGCGCCGACCTCCTTGATGAAATTGTCATCGATGCCTACGTCTGTCAGCTTCCCGGCGAGCGCGCCCGACACGGCACCTATGGCGAGGCCGAGCCAGGGCGCCAAGAACAGAAGGCCGATCAGCATTCCCCAGAACGCCCCGCCCACAGCGCCTGACCCCACCAGGTTGTGGGCCTGCTTGACCTTCACGTTGCCGTCCTGCTTCCGGACGACCACGGCAGCGTCATCTAACGTGATAAGGCGCTCCTTCTGCAGCTTCCCCAGCTTGTCCATCAGCTGATCCGCCTCAGACACGTTGTCAAATGCCACTACGACGAGTTCGCTCATCGCTCTTCCTCCTTCTCGATCTTCGCTTTAGCGATGTATCTGTCATGCTTCTTTGGTTTCAGATGTGTGTCCAGGAAGCCTCTCCTCCTCTCCGTGGCTCGACATCGCTATCGGCCTGAGCGTCTGACCGGTGGCAGTCTCGTCCGCAGGGCCTTCTCCCTCTTCTGAGCGCTCCGATTGGCGGCGCCGGCGCATCACTAGCCAGGCCCCCGCAGCCAATGCCACAGCACCTAAGATAATCGTCTTCACGCTAAGACCTCCTCTCGTTGACGGCTCACTTAGAGCCCGATCAACAGCTTCTTCTTAACCTCAAACTCCTCGTTCGTGATGATCCCCTTGGCCTTGAGGTCTCCTCTACCGGTTTCATCCTGTTGCAATACCGACCCGCGCTCGATATGGGCCGCTACGACTACCACCCAGTATCGGGAGTCTTAAGAGGTCAACGCATGGCTAAGGATCGTTATATTGCTAATGAATTCTCGGTAGCCATCCCCGCTGTGCCGTGCGGCGCCGGATCGGCGACTGCCGGGGGCGAAGTCAAGCAAGCGGTTGGCGGCGTTACCGCCCGTTCCGCGCGAGGATGGCGCGGAGCGACCTGAGCGCCCGGCGCTGCGCCGACTTGACGGCGCTCTCGCTTCGGCCCAGGGTGTGCGCGACAGTGGCAGTATCGAACCCCTCGATGAACCGGAGTACGATGACATGCCGCTGAACTTCGGTAAGGTACTTTAGGGCGATCTGGAGCTGTCCGCGGTCAAGGGCCCGCTCCGCCAGAGTCTCGGGTGCCAATTCAATCGCTACTGGCGGGTCCCACAGATTCACCATTCCATTCCGCTTGCGCCGCCGATGGAGATCGATTAGCTTGTTTCGCGCTATGCGGATAACCCAGGCGGAAAACGGCGGTCCCTTGGACCGGTACCCGTGGATAGACTCCAATACCTTCAGCATAACGTCAGACGCTAGATCTTCCGCTGCCTGGATGTCCCCGAGCTGGTAAAACGCGTAGTTGTAGATCCGTGGGTAGTAAATGGAGTAGAGCGAGGCGAGGGCGTCCTCCTCCATATCCTTAGCGCGCTCCACCAGTTGGGACTCGTCGTTGCATCCTTCTGTCATTGAGACGGCTGCTCGCTTGGACGTCGGCAGATGACGAGTCCTATCCATTGAATCTGCCCTGTCTTGCACGGTTAGTCGTGTCATGACGTTCTAGATGTCCACTTCCAGCCAGTCGTCTATTGGCAGCGATGTTTCCCGCCGCTCGTCCAACTTTAGCCCGCCGCGGTCTCTCCGGGCATTGCTAGAGATAAGTACGTTCGTACCGAATTCTCGGTAGAGATGAGGCTTCGAATCGGCGTGGGCCCGTCGCCGCACGCCCCGTCATTCAGATTGCGGCCCTGTCGATTCCTCTACCTCCTTCACCCAACCGACCGTGACGTTAACGTCACCGCCCAATGCGCCGGCGAGGTCCGTTCCCAGAGAGGCGGCCGGCGGCGGCGGTTCCGGACCCACCAGGTTCACGGTTACGTCATTCCCGGACACGTCCAATTTCACGACTTCCAGCGACGGCTCGTCCCCGAGCCACTTCTCAACCTCTGCCCGTACGGTAGACTGATCCCGGGCGTCGTTGACAATGAGAAGCGAGTTCGCGAGAAGCGGAACCGAGATCACGAAAACGGAGATGGCGGCTACGACGAATCCGAGGCGGATCTCCTTGAACCCGCGTCTGATCTGGAACTCCGGCACAAACCCGGTAAGCACGAACACGACCATCGCCGCCAGAACGATGCCGGCCAGGTTGGTGAGATACAGGAGCGTAGCGCCCCCCGCATCATCGTAATTTCCAAACGCCAACGAGATCCCGACCACCGCCAGCGGCGGCACGAGCGCCACCGCCACTGCGACTCCCGGCAGCGCAGATACGGACTCCTTGTGGACTAGAACGTACGCGCCCGCGGCTCCGGCCGCGAGGGCTATAGCGAGATCCAGAACGGTGGGCTCGGTCCTGGACACCAGTTCACCCGGGAGCACCAGCGCGTACACACCGTCCGGGAAAAAAAGCGCCACCAGCCACGCCATCGTGACCGCACCCGCGCTGGCGATTGCAACCTGCAGCACCGCTGTCCCGAGTCGCCGTGGCCAGGCCATGACCGTGGCGGCCGCAATGCCAAGTACCGGGGTCATGAGCGGAGCTATCAGCATGCCGCCGATCACTACCGCAGTCGAGTCGTCGAGTACGCCCCACGACGCGATGAGCACTGAGAGACTCAGTAGCACCGTGAAGCGAATCAGGTAGGGACGCAGCCTAGGTCCGATGAAGAACAGCGATCCCAGGACCTCTCGCCGTACGCTGGGGTCAACCTGACGCGACACGCTCCAGAACTTGCGCTGACCGCCGTCCCCTTGGCGAATCCGCCCTCGCCCGGTCTGATCGTCAGGACTCATGTCGGCCCTCCCTCTAGCTTTCGTCTAGCTCATTGCGGTCTTCCGAGTCCTGGGGCCGCTCGCCGTGAGCTCTGCCCTTCGACGCTGTCCCTCGAATGGCCTCCTGGCCTTCAGGTGGCGTGCCGGTGGACGTCTGCGGCCCCCGACGTGAGTACGCCACCTGAAGCGCGACCAACCGCGCCACCGTCGCGACCAAGAACACTTGCCCGAAAAAGGCCTCGAGGGCAGCGAGCGACCGCGGCAAGCCCGACACCGGGGTGATGTCTCCGTACCCCAAAGTCGTCTGCGTCACCATGCTGAAGTAGAGAAAATCAGAGACTTCCTCCCCCGCGCCGCCAATACCCGAGAACGAATCTGGCTCTATGTCTTCGATCAGGATGAAGATGAACGCCCAGAACAGGACGAGCAGGAAGTACACACATATGGCGCCGTAGACCGTGTTCACCGTCACCCTTTCATCCCTGACGACGCGCCCAAGGATGGAGACGATCGCGAACGCAAGCAGCGCCAGCACCACGATCCTCCCGGCTGCCCCAATCTCCACAACGCCGAAGATCTCGTCGACCACGACAGCGGCCCATGACAGGGCCGACGCAGCCATGACAACCAGGACACTCCGCCGGCGGCGAACCGACAGCTTGACGGCGGTCACCAAGACCGCAAAGAAGAGGAAGCTCAGCGCTACACGGCCCGCCGTCCACTCATCGATAAGGAACGCCAGGACGAACAGCAGCACCAGCAAGGCCAGCAGGGGCAGGAAGCCCCCGGCGAGCTGGTCTTCGCGGACGCCTTGGAGGTCTCTCACGTCATCCTCCTGGTAACCTTGCGGCACGCCAGGATCTCCGAGGCCGCCACAACCCGTAGCCGGAACAGGAAGGGCCCAAGCCCCCCAAGTCAGCTACACCTCGATCAGGCGCGGCATGCTGAGAAGCCAGACTCCGCCCGCTACGAGGACGATTGTGGCGAAGGCGACGCTCAGCGCCCGGATTCTGGCGCTCTTGAACTTGGTGGATATCCCCGCGAAGAAGAGAACACCGGCGAACATGACAGTGGCAAGGACCCAGTTGTCGTTGTTCCGGTTGGCTTCCTTGCCCACGTTGAACTTGTCGTTCGCGATCTCATCCAACCGAATCGATTCCGCGAAATATGAGTCAGTGACTCCTTCAAGCTCGAACGGGGTCTTGGGAGCGTCGGGGTTGTTGAGCGGATCGAGCTCAAGCCACTCATCAACGAAGACATTGAACTGGTCCCGGAACAGGCGCTCTCGAAACAGGTCGAGTGCGTCCTGGTTGTCTACCGTGACCGCTATGGCGGCATCGACGAAAGTGCCCGCATCATAGCTGAGCCTGGTGACGGCGATGCCTGACTCCCTATTGGATTCGAGCCGGGCGGTGGAGGCTTCTGCGAACAGGGTGGCCTGTTCGCCGCTCCACAGCGACGCCTGCCAGGCGCTGAACGCGGAGGCTACCACCGCGGCGGACAGCAGCACAGCCGAAAGGAAGTCTACGAAGCTCCCTTCAGTCATAGGAAGGCGGGAGAAAATCTCGTCCAGCAGGTCCTGGTCACTTCGTTCTTCCTGCGGAGAGGAGGGCTCCTCAGGCATCGGCTTCTCCCACTCAGCCCGATTCGCGATTGACGATCATGTCGATGGCGGCGAGGTAGAGGAACTCCAAGGCAACTATGACAACGACCAGGCCGAACGTGACTGACGGCCAGGCGGCGAGGAATATGATCCCGGTCGCGATCCCGATGACGCGGAACCATGCCGCCCGTGCCGCAACCCAGCCCGGGAGCGTACGTTTCCCAGTTGGGCCGGCCACGGTCGCCTCGTCTACACGGAAGTAGCGTTCCCACAGCTCGCCGCCTCGTGATCGCATCCCGACGGCCCAGGCGGCATCGCTAGTGACGATCGTGAGTACGGCCAGATAGAGCGCTAGCAGGACGAAGACGGTTACGATCATCCGAGATGACGGGTCGGGCCAAGTGATCAGCAAGAGGCCTCCCAGGCCCAGGCCGGCAATGCGAAGAGCCCATGCGCGCTCGCGGATCCATTCGGCCAGATCGTCGGCCTGACCGCGGTACGCGGACCTGATCGCTTTCGGAAGGCCGGTGTCCATAGCTAGGGAACCTCCTGCCACCATCCCCACCCCTATCAGCATGACGATGACCTGCTGGCGCAGAAAGTTCCTAACCAAGGTGTCGTAGGTGACTTTGGCCGCAGTTCGGCCGGACTCCGTCGCGGAAAGCCCGTCAACCGCGACCTCTCTCAGAGGCTGCGCTACGGCCAGGGCCTCTAGCGCGGCTACCACGGCGACCGTAATACCCACTCCGATCACCGCCCTTCGTCGACTGCGGGCGATAGCGATAGCTACGGCTAACAGAACTCCCGCCGCAATAGCCAACCAGGGATTGCCGCGGTCAAAGACTTGGACAATGGTCCAGACTGGCTCAAGATCGGACTTCGTCGCCAGGACGATTACTCCTCTGTCCTCGGGTATATCGAGGTTTTCAAGGTTACCGAGCAACTCTTCGCCCTTGTCGCCCCCGATCTCCCTTACGATCTCCTCCAGCAGCGGCCGGAGATCGAGCACGAGAGTGTCGCCTACGGTGCCGAGGAGCTCCTTGTCGTTGTTGACGATCGCTGTTACGACCCGGTGCACAGCTCTCAGCGAAACGTCGCGCACCTCCGCGACGAGCTCTGAATCGACGACTCTGAACGAAACTTCGAATATCACGTTACGGGCAGCGAGTGTCAGAGGCCCCTCCAGCAGCACCAGATCCCCTGGTGCATCCTCGCGGCGCTGGCTTTGTATGTCGGCAAGGCCGTCGCCTATTCGCCTCCGTATCTCCAGTCGTTCCATCACCGCGTCCGTGAGGCGTTCCGCCAGCACGGTCCTGACAGCCTCGTCCTCGAACGCCTCATTCACTGTCCCCACGAAGTTGTCCTCGTCAACTATTTCTCTCTCCACCCAGAGGCCAATGGTTCCGGGAACGGATAAGATCCCGCCGATGATGATCAGAACTACGACTGCGAATCCACGCATACCAACCTCCGGGGACTCTGACGACCTTCCAATTCCTGCCACGCCGCGACACTGCCCGGGACCCAGAGCAACACTCCAACCAATACGAGCGTCGCCGCAATCAATGCACGCACGTTATCCCCCCAATCTTCGAACCGCAGCACGGATCGGCGTAGGGTGCCCAGGGCAGGGTGGTCCGGCAGCGCGAGTGCCTATCCTGGGACTCTCCGATCCGTCAGGCTGAAACGCGTCCCTGTCCGAGGAAGCCCCTCTCGCCTGTCCCGTTCCTAGGCGTCCGGGACGGCGTCACTCGCGGGTTCTTCGTATGGTGCGATATCGGCCTCTGGAGGTCGGACGAGTAGGTAGATGATCGCACCGAAGATAGGAACGAAGATGATGAAGATCAGCCACAGGACCTTCCGCCACCGTATGTCGGGCCTAACGAATAGATCGACCAGGGCGAAGACCCACAGCATGATGAGGGGGATCACAACAAAAAACACGATGAACCCCGCCCAGATGACGTCCCAGAAGGTGGAAAGAAATACTGGCGCTACCATTTCGGGTGCTCCTTTCTAACGCGGGGCCCAAACGCTATGAGCCTCCATGACCAGTGTGGTCTTACGCGCGGGCCGCCGCATGGGGAAACTTAGGTAGGTTCCTAATGATTCTTCGTTACGTCGCCGTCGCACGGCCGCGTCTGCGGCGATGCCATCGCATCACAAACGAGTGAGAAGGTCATCGCGCGCCGAGCAGAAAGCCCAAGACGAATGCGGAAGCAGGCCCCACGACGCCCAGAAGCTGGATCAGCTCCTGGGATTCCGCTCTATCGTCCTCTCGGCGCCTGCGTCTCTCGATCGGTTCCAACGCCACGCCGCGGTCTCCCGACGCGGGAAGCAAGACCCAGAAAACTTCCGCCGCCAGGAAGATGAACGTGGACCACAGGCTCGCCTGCAGGCCCATAAGAAGCCCCACCAGGATCAGGCCGAAAAGGAGGGGCGGACGTGCCGACACTCTATACCTCTCATGCGCTCGAATGCTCGGGCGACCGCCGGGCTCAGGGCGTGCCCCGCCGCAGCGGATCCGGAGCCGAGGCCAGACGTGGAGGCTGCGCCAACCACTATCGTTCGAGCGACGCCGTCAGTTTGGCGGCCGATTCCGCGTCCAGGGCGTATCGGGCCAGGTCGACGTAGCCCTCAAGCGCGGTCGAAAGCTTGGCGAGCCACGTCTCTTCCACTACCGCTACGATGCAGGAGCCCCCGGGCGGAAGGTTCTCGCCGATCTCCTTGAGGAGGTTATTATCGAACCCCTGATCTGTGAAGTGACCCACGGCGGCGCCGGCGGCGGCGCCGACGGCGGCCATGGCCAGGATCGCCGGTGGGAAGATGATCCCCAGCACGCCGCCCGCAAGGGCGCCGCGTACGGCGCCCTTTTTGGCGGTGAACTCAGCGGTCTCGTTGACCTTCAGCTTGCGCCCATCCTCAGCCTTGACCATCACAGCAGCGTCAATGATATCGACGGTCCCGTCCTTGTCCATCTGCTTCAGCCGTGTCAGCATTTCACCCGCGTCGGTCTCGTTCCTGTAGAAGGCGGCGATCAAACTGATGGGACTGGCCGATTCGCTCATGACTGACGCTCCCTTCTGTGAGCCACCTGCATACTTGTCTCACTCAAGTATCACGGTGCCGAGCGCGGTCGCGCATGGAGAAACCTAAGTACGTTCGTACCGATTCTTAGTGACTGCGCTGCTCATTTACTCCGCAGCCAATATCTTCTGTTTCTCTCGCTCGAACTCTTGCTCGGTTATGGTTCCCGCGTCCCGTAGCTCGCCCAGCTTCTTGAGCTGCTCCAGCTTGTCTTCGTCACCTGACGGCGCGCTTTCCGAGGGTTGAGTTTGCCTTTCTTCGGCCTGCCCCGACTTCTTGCCGGCGTAGTAGCCGACGCCTCCAGCCACTGCTCCAACCGCTGCCACCCCGACAACTCTGCGAAGTGGCCTTCTCCTCATAAACATTCTTGACCTCCTGCCGCTGATCAGACGACGTGTACGATCGTCTGCGAAAAGATGCTCTCCGGTAGTGCCGCTCGCGAGACGAATACCTGCAGTTTTCGGGTTACGAGCCCCCAGCCGCCCTAACGGCCTCCAAAGCCTCGATGTCGATACCCAGCGCCAGGGCAAGCTCCGGGGCGGCAGCTACGATTCGGGCAAACCCGACGGTGGGGGCTAAAGCGACGAGTACCCCGATCATCTCTTCAGGCTTCACGCCGCTTTCGAGCGCTATCTCTACATTCCAGACGAATGAGGCCGGGGGAGCGTCGATCGCCACGAGGGCGGCTAGTCGAACCAACGCGTGCGTCCTCGGATCCAGTCCCGATGCGGCGATGTTTTCCAGCTGCATCTCAAGCAGTGATGTGATGAGTGTGCGGTCATTCGTGGCCAGGCCCTGCAGCGTGGCCTCATGGTCCCTTGTGGCGTTGCCAGACATTGGTTTTCTCCCTTCCGTCTTCCGATACGATGTCATGTCTTCTCGGCGATTATTTGAGCCGCCGTCAGCTCTTCCCTTTCATAAGCGCCGATTGTCCAGGCTGACGTCTCAACGAAAAAGCTGTACGCATCCTCTCCAAAACGGCCTATGAACTCGTCTTCTTTCTTCCTTAGATTGGCCAGCCCTCCTCTCCAGTTGTCCAAGACCTGCCGTCCCCATTCCTGTGTGTGGATTACCCGGTATCCGCTCTCCTCAAGCAGCGCTGTGCAGTCATCCACGGCACCTATCCGCACCAACCACGCGTCTCTCACCGAGGCCGCAGTCTCGTCTGTCGCCGCGGGAGCCAGGAAGGCGTCATACATCACGATCCTGCCACCGGGTTTCAAGGCGCCACGTAGCAGCGAAAATAGTCTTTGCCAATCGGGTACGTGAATCCAAGAAAACACGTCCATGGCCACGTCATACGCCTCTTGCTCGTAGTCAAAGAACTCCATATCTCCAAGCGAACACGAGACCAGGTCCTGAAGGGCGGCCTCCTCCGCTCGTCGTTGGGCCTCCTCAAATTGGGACGGCGTCAGGTCGATGCCCTGCACCTCGCACTTCAACTCGCGGGCCAGTAACCTGCTGACACCGCCACTCCCGGAGCCCGGTTCAAGGACACGGCTACCTCTGGTGATGCCAGCGCGACGTGCGAGTTCGAGAACTTCGCCGTCGCGTACGGGGCTGTCCGTGGTGCCCAGAGCGAAACTCTCGAAGGCGAACCTGAACGCCGCGTCGTAGTTTTGAACTATTGTGGCAAGCCTGTCGTCGTTCTTAGTTTCCGTATCCGCTACAGAGCCCTGATACGTCACCGTCCTCTGAGTGCCGTGAGTCAACGTCCTGTCACCTTCGTTCATATGGTCCGCTGCACCGCGCCGCTATCCCGCGTCTTGCACAGACGTACGGACACCAGCGCGTCTGGCCGGTTCGAGCACCGTGTCCGTAATTCGGACTAACGGCCCACGGGTCTGCCCCAAGTATCCGTGTCCTCACCGCCGCCGCGCATGGGGAAACCTAAGTACGTTCGTACCGATTCTTAGTGACTTGCAGGCTACGAGGGAGGTGTGGGAGGAGGCGGCAGCCGCCGTGCCGCGGCTCGGTCGGCTAGGTCAGCATGCCCTCCCGCAGGGCACGGACGCAGGCCTCTGTGCGAGAAGAGGCGGCCATCTTACCGAGGATGTTCGCCACGTGCTTGCTGACCGTGAAGGTGCTGATTCCCAGCTGGTCCGCTATCTCCTTGTCGGCTGCGCCGTTTGCCGCCAGGTGCAGGACTGTGAACTCACGGAAGGTGAGCCCGTAGGGGTTCTTGCCGAGCATCTGGTGTTCGACTCTGCCTTCCAGCTCGTCGCGGATCCTGCGAAGCTCCTCTTCTCGCTCTAGGCGCTTTTGTGCTGTGACATCACGCACGATGGCGAGAACTTCGTCTTCCTTCGACTTGACGATCCGAGCTTCATATTGGCGCCTCCCATCGTCCAGCTCCAGCTCATACTCGAGCCGCTCCGGGCGGCCGCTGTCCAGCGCGAGCTCGACTCCCCGCATCACGTCTTGAGCAAGAGATGCCGGCATCACCTCAAACACCGTCCTGCCGAGAAACTGGTCTGGTGGGGCATAGGGCTCAAGCCCGTCAGCAGGCACGGAATCAACGTAGACACCCCCTCTGTCAAGCGTGAACATCATGTCCGGGATCGCGCCTATCAGAGTTGCGTTCTTCTCGGTGCTCTGACGAAGCGCCTCCTCCGCCCGCTTGCGCTCTGTGATATCGAACGAAGCGCCCGTGATCCCCACTATGGTGCCCGTGGCGTCGCGCAGCGGCTCGACCGTAAGGTCGTGAAAGATTACCTCTCCGCGGGCTGTGGCGTGTATCTCCTGCCGCGTACTGACGCCGGAATCCAGCACTCGTCGTTTGATCGCCGTCAGGCGGCTGGCTTCTTCAGGCGGAAGCAGGTCTTCATCGGTCTTGCCCAGGATATCTGCTGCGCTGAAGCCAGGAACCGGATTGTGGATCCAGCTGTAGCGAAGCTCGCTGTCCTGGCAAAAGACGACTACAGGCGAATTTAACAGTGCCACCCGGAAGCGCTCCTCGCTCTCCCGCAGCGCCTCCTCCGCCTGCTTGCGCTCGGTGATGTCCGTAACGATCCCGACAAATCCGGTTGGCTGCCCGTGCTCATCCCGCTTGTAATCCCAGGCTATTTCGACATCGATGACATTTCCACTCTTGGTCCGTTTCCGTCCCAAGTAGGGAGTAGGAGATGGCTGTTCTTTCACCAAATATTTCAGATAGTCGGCTAGCGTTTCTCTCTCGGCATCCGATGCGATAAAGTCCAGAATGGACTTTCCAAGGAGCTGACCATCGCCATATTCGTATAACCGGTGGAGCGCAGCGTTAGCGAACGTTATCACTCCGGAGGTATCTATCTCCTCGACTCCGTGATTGATGGTGTCGACAAGCGACCTGAACCTCTTCTCACTCCGTTGCAGCTCCTCCTCCGCCAGCTTTCGCGCCGTGACGTTGCTGGCGAAACGGCTACTTTATCGACATTTCCCTCCAGATCGAGGATGGGATAGACGTAATTCTCAAAGTTCATGCCGGCCCGCTCGTCCTCCAGCCGCAGCGGCTTGCGGGAGGTCATGGCCTTGTCCATCGCGGCCTGTCTCGTGGCCGCCACTTCAGGCGGGAGCAGATCGAATACGTTCTTTCCCACAGCCTCTTCCGTGGTTACACCCAGCCTGGCCGCGGCCACTTCGTTGAGGTCAGTGATCGTACCGTCGGGTTCCATCAACACCGCTGAGTCCACGGGGGCGTTCAGGAGGGCTCGGGCCGTCCTCTCGCTTTTCTCCAGAGCCCTCACCAGACGGACGCGCTCCAGCTCTACGCTCGCTCGCGCCGCGATAGCCCGCAGCACATGTTCGGCGAATGAGACGTCTTCGAGCCTCTGGTCGTGAATCACGCCCACATGCCCGATGACGTCTCCGGCGTGACCAAACAATGGGACCGCTAGATAGCATTCCGCCGCGATCTCCTTGAGCCAGACGTCATCCGGGAAAGAATCCTGCACGTCCGCAGGGTACAGGCCGACGTTCCCGCGCAATACCTCTTGGCACGGCGTCCCATCCACATCGTACTCGAAGCCTTCCTCGAACCCCTCGCCGCTCCAGAGGGCGATGAGCCGAAGCCTTCCGGCCCGTTGATCAACTACCTCCGACAGGAACGCGAAGCGCGCTCCAATCGTCTTCGCCAGTTTCTCGGTTAAGACATGAAGAAGAGGCTCGCCGGTCTCCGCTGGAGCGATCGCTGCCGCATGCAGCGGTTCGCCGACCGGCGTGGGCTCTGCCACACTCGTGTGCGAGATTACGGCCCCACCGGGTGGCGACCCGATCGGCGATGCCGTCATCCGGAACCACTGCCGTCCCGATGGTGAGTGACACAAGTAGGTCAGTGAGAAATGCGGTCTCGATCCCTCGAGCACCGCCCAAAGGCCGAGGATCGCTCCCTCGATACCACCCGCTCCGGATTGTTCGGCCGCCCGCCAGACTTCAACGTAGTTCGACCCGACACACGAGCGGTGGAACGCGGAGTCGCCGCACTCGCAGTCGAAGCTCTTCCACGCCTCGTTGACAGCGATGATGTTGCCGTCCCGATCGACTATGGCGACGTGATCGGACAGCGTAGCCAGCACGGCGTCCGTCAGGTCATCCGTTGCGCTCAGTCCACGTCTGGCGGTCTTTGATCCGCCGGTGCCGCTGAAGCCTTTCCACATGACGCTACCTCCTCAGCTCGTGAGGTGGCCCGCCTCGGTCGGCTCGGTCGGCTAGGTCAGCAGGCCCTCCCGCAGGGCGCGGACGCAGGCCTCGGTGCGAGAAGAGGCGGCCATCTTACCGAGGATGTTCGCCACGTGCTTGCTGACCGTGAAGGTGCTGATTCCCAGCTGGTCCGCTATCTCCTTGTCGGCTGCGCCGTTTGCCGCCAGGTGCAGGACTGTGAACTCACGGAAGGTGAGCCCGTAGGGGTTCTTGCCGAGCATCTCCTTTTCGACTCTGCCTTCCAGCTCGTCGCGGACCCTGCGAAGCTCCTCTTCTCGCTCTTGGCGCTTTTGTGCGGTGACATCACGCACGATGGCGAGAGCTTCGTCTTCCTTCGACTTGAGGATCCGGGCTTCATATTGGCGCCTACCATCGTCCAGCTCCAGCTCGTACTCCAGCCGTTCGGGGCGGCCGGTTTCCAGCGCGAGCTCGACTCCCTGCATCACGTCTTGAGCAAGAGATGCCGGCAACACCTCAAACACCGTCCTGCCGAGAAACTGGTCCGGTGGGGCATAAGGCTCACTCCCGTTCGCAGGCACGAAATCAACGTAGAGACCCCGTCGGTCAATCGTGAACATCATGTCCGGGATCGCGTCTATCAGAGTTGCGTTCCTCTGGGTGCTCTGACGAAGGGCCTCCTCCGCCCGCTTGCGCTCCGTGATGTCGCGATCCGCACTAACATAACCAGTGATATCGCCATTCTCGTCCCGCAATGCGAAAGCGTTTGCCTCGGTATACATCTTCCGGCCGTCCTTGTCGTACTGGATTACTTCACCACGCCACTGACCGGTTTCGCGCAGAATACGGAGTACTTCAGCAGCATCGATGCCGATAAATTCTGGATGAAGTATCTCTCCCGATGGTCGGCCGATGACTTCATCTTCCTTCCAACCGTACATTCTTTCTGCTGCAGGATTCCAGGATGTCCAAATAAAATTACTATCGGACGCTACTACTGCATCATTGACATTGGCAAGCAGTTGAGCTTGACGTCTAAGTATCTCCTCCGCCAGCTTGCGCTCCGTAATGTCGGAGGCGACGCCCGCCCGGCGTGATCGGCCATCCGGCTCCTCGCGGACAGGAAAGCTGCGGGCCCAGACCCAGCGCACGACGCCGTCTGGACGGATTATCCGGTACTCCAGGTCAAACACTTGCTCCGCATCGCCCACCGCCGCCTGTACACGCTCCAAGTCATCGGGGTGAACTGCTTCCAGCCACGACTGCAAATTTTCGTAGAGGCTCTGGCAGCTGCGCCCCCAGATCTGTTCGTAAGCTGGGCTCACGTACAGGAGTTTGCCATTCTCGGGGTCGCTTAGCCAGACCATCTCGCTGATGTGCTCGGTCACCTGCCGTATCCGCCGCTCGCTTTGCACCAGCGCCTCCTCGGCGATTTGTCGCGCCGTGACGTTGCTGGCGAAGACGGCTATTCTCTCGACGTCCCCCTGCGGATCGAGCACGGGATAGGCGGAAGTTTCAAAGTGCATGCCCGCCCGCTCGTCCTCCACCCGCAGTGGCCTGCGGGAGGTCATGACCTCTTCCATCGCGGCCCGTCTCGTCGCCGCCACGCCAGGCGGGAACAGGTCAAATACGTTCTTGCCGATAGCCTCTTTCACGGTCACGCCCAGCCTGATCGCGGCCACTTCGTTGAGGTCAGAGATCGTCCCGTCGGGTTCCACCAACAGCGCTGAGTCCACGGGGGCGTTCAGTAGCGCCCGGGCCGTCCTCTCGCTTTTCTCAAGAGTCCGCACCAGACGCACGCGCTCCAGCTCTACGCTCGCTCGCGCCGCGACAGCCCGCACCACATGTTCGGCGAATGAAACGTCGTTGAGACTCTGGTCGTGAATAACTCCCAGATGTCCGATGATGTCTCCGGCGTAACTGAACAGTGGGACCGCTAGATAGCATTCCGCCGCGATCTCCTTGAGCCAGACGTCATCGGGGAAATATTCCTGTACGTCTGCGGGGAACAGGCAGATGGCCCCGCGCATTACCTCCCGGCACGGCGTCCCATCCACGTCGTACTCGAAGCTTTCCTCGAACCCCTCGCCGCTCCAGAGGGCGATGAGCCGAAGCCTTCCGGCCCGTTGATCAACTACCTCCGACAGGAACGCGAAGCGCGCTCCAATCGTCTTCGCCAGGTGCTCGGTGAAGGCACGAAGAAGAGGCTCGCCGGTCTCGGCTGGAGCGATCGCTGCCACATCCAGCGCTTCGCCGGTCAGCGTGGGCTCTGCAACGTTCGTGTGCGAGATTACGGCCCCATCGGGTGGCGACCCGATCGGCGACACCGTCATCCGGAACCACTGCCGTCCCGACGGTGACTGACACGCGTAGGTCAGTGAGAAATGCGGTCTCGATCCCTCGAGCACTGCCTGAAGGCCGAGAATCGCTCCCTCGAGGCCGCCCGACCCGGCTTGCTCGGCCGCCCGGCAGACTTCAAGGTAGTTCGACCCGACGCCCGAGCGCTGGAGCGCGAGGTCGCCGCACCCGCAGTCGAAGCTCTTCCACGCCTCGTTGACAGCGGTGATGTTGCCGTCCCGATCGACGAAGGCGACTTGATCGGACAGCGCAGCCAGCACGGCGTTCGTCAGGTCATCCGCCGCGCTCAGTCCTCGTCTGGCGATCTTTGATCCGCCGTTGCCGTTAAAGCGCTTAAACATGATGCTCCCTCCCCAGCCTGTGAGGTCTTAGGTCACCGCTACCGGCGCACATCGAAGGTATAGGGTGAAACCGGAGGTGGCCCGCCTCGGCAAGCGTTTATTGCATCACCGGCGCCTCCCGGCGCTGGCGAAACAGACCAATATGTTAACAGACATCAGCGGTAGCCCGCCATCCCGCGTTCGCTGTGCAACCGGCCACCGCTCGGCCACCCCTCTCGTAGAGCGCCCGATGCCCCACAGCGATTCGCTGGCCGGGCCTCGGGTCGCCGGCTGCGCCACTCAGACAAGGAGCTTCGCCTTCGCACTCGCGAACTCAGCCTCGGACAGCGCACCCCTATCACGCAGCTTGCTCAGAGCCTCAAGCTGATAGCCCACCTCCGGCGGCGAGTCAGGGAGGTTAGGGGCCATGATGACGTCGATATCGTCGCGCGAGCGGACGATGAAGTAGATTATGGCGCCGATGACGGGCAAGAAGATGATCAACAGGAGCCATAGCACCCGGGCGATTCCCGACATATGCTGACGCAAGAACAGATCAAGCAGGGCGCTCAGCCAGAGCAGGACGAGAGGAACCCATACGACGAGCAGGATTACCGCCTCCCAGAACGCCGCAATCAAGAACATGTTGGGCATCAGATACGCGCCTCTGTTTGATTGATTTGAGCAACGGTCTTAAAGCTTGCCAAACGCCGCGATATTTGGACAGCCTAGAATTAAGTATTTTCCCTTCGTATTGTCGAACGAGGTCTCGATCAGATGGGGCGTTGTAGCGCAGCGAAGGCATAGAATGCTTCCCTCAGATTTTGACCATTGGCCTTGGTCTATCTTTGGGCGGTGCCCTCAGTCTCATGGCGCTGGCCCTTCGCTTCACCAGGGCGGCGTGGATCCTCGCTGCGCTGGCGGGCGTGACGTTCGCCCTGTTGGTTGGCCTGGGCTCTCTTTTGGTACCGGGCCTGATCTAGCTGTCCACTGCCGCATCCCGGCCGGACCGCTTACGGCGCTCAGCTTCGCGGGCCATCGCCTTGTCACGCTCGACCGCGCTTAGCTCCGCATCGGCCAGCCCGGAGGGTTTCTTGGCCTTCTTTCGGGCCGAGCGCTGTCGCCTGCGCTGCGCGACGTAGCTTCCGGCCGTCGCTGCTCCCAGGTCCTCGGCGATTTCCTTCCGCTCGTCTTTGTCCAATGGGCGCCTCCAATCTGTTGCCCTGTCGCGCTATCCTAGCTACCATACCTGGCTGTGGTGGCTCGCCGTGGCGTTCGTGGTTTCGGGGCAGAGCGGAGCGCGCTATCAGAACTGCGCCTCGTAGTCGCGCCCGTTGAGAAACTCTAACAAGCTTTTCTCGGCTGCCGCCAGCGCCTGTTCCAGATCAGTGTCCCAGTCCAAGTCCACCCAGCGGCCGCCCTGGAAGTCTGGGTAGTGGAATTTGCCCTCCTCGTTACGCCCCACGATAAACGTTACCTCTTCGCCGTCGATGGGTATGCCCAATCCTAGCCACTCGGAGGCAGCGACGCGCTCCGGGTACGGGAATGAGATGATTCGCGCGGCATCGTCGTCGGGCGCCGGGCGAACACGTACGTTGATCGTCTCTCTGGCCATTCTTCATGACTCCTACAGGCCTTCAGGCGGATTGGAACTCCTATTGACTCCGTAGCTCCGATCGACTCAGGTACGACCCCAGCTCTTCGCCGCGTTGCCGGCCCGATTCCACGCGCATTCTTATGAGCTCGAACCAACTGGATTCCTTGCTGCGAGATTGGAGCCAGTCTGCAACCATTGAGACCCGCTCGATAAGTCTGCCACGATACGACTGCCGGATACACGCTAGAACTAAGTAGGTTCCTACCTATTCTTAGCTAGCGACTGAGTGAGATGGCGGTCCTATGCGGGCGCACGGCCCGTGGCTGCCCACGTGTGCGCCCCGGCGCTGCGGTCTGAACGGCTCAATGGATATCCCGCGGCGCCGGGTTAGCGGCTAGGAATAAGTATGGAAATACCTAATGTTGGCGTGTGGTGACGTCTCCCGGTCTGGCATGGTTATCGTGCATGCCCAAGTTCGCTACCACGGCGACGGGCCACTCTCAGGGCCGTAGAGGAACTACGTTCGGAGGAGTTTAAGACATGAAGCTCGTGAGTATCGCCAGGCACTACATCTGGATCGCGCCCCTGGTTCTCGGGTTCGTCTTCATCGGGGCCGGAATCTACATGGTGGTTGAAGGCCGCAGCGCCAAGGACGAGGTCCGCGATGCGATCGTCAGCGAAAACATCATCACCTCAGATGACGCTAGCATACCAAACGTGCTCGTTGACAACGCGGCCAAGGCCACGGCGGAAGCAGACGTAATCGAGGTGCACTACCTCGAACTCACTGGCGGAAAGACGTACGCCGAGCTCGATCGCGACGACCCTAACCGCGAGACAGCATTCCGGGCGGTCCAGCTCCGGACCAGCCTAAACCTGGCCGTGATGGGCTTCAGGGTCTCGGATCTCGTGATAGGCATGGGCGCCTTCATGATCGTCATCGGGGGCACCTTCGTAGTCTTCATGGCACCCGCCGTCTTCTACTCGGCTCAAGTCGCCAATCATTACGAGGAGCTTGTCAACAGGGAGCGTGAGCGGTAAAAGGGCGCTACCTCATAGACCTACGTCCAAGCCGCACTGCGATGGCACCCACAAGGACGGGGGATTCGAGGCCGACTGATAAAGCCGCCGGCGAGCTAGCGGGCGAAGGCTGCCAGCTATCCTAGAGGATCTGGGAGAGGAACAGTTTCGTTCGCTCCTCATGCGGGTCCTCGAAGAAGTGCTCCGGCGTCCCTTCCTCCACGATAAGGCCGTCATCGAAGAAGAGGAACCGGTCGGCCGCCTCCCGGGCAAACCCCATCTCGTGCGTGACGACGATCATCGTCATGCCTGACTGCGCCAGCTCTCCCATCACGTCCAGCACCTCTTTGATCATCTCCGGGTCCAGGGCGGAGGTCGGTTCATCGAACAGCATGATCTTGGGCTGCATCGCCAGGGCGCGGGCGATAGCGACCCGCTGCTGCTGTCCGCCGGAGAGCTGGGCCGGATACTTGTCGATCTGCTCCGGGATACCGACCCGCTCCAGAAGCTTTTCCGCCAGCTCGTTCGCTTCGCCCTTGCGCAAGTGCCGGACGTGCGATAGCGCCAGGGTGACGTTCCTTCGTACCGTGAGGTGTGGGAAGAGGTTGAACTGCTGGAACACCATGCCGACCTCCGAGCGGATCTTCTCCAGATTGCGGAGGTCGTTGTTCAGCTCCACGCCATCGATGATTATCTGGCCCCCGTCGTGCTCCTCCAGGCGGTTGAGCGTGCGGATGAACGTGGACTTGCCGGAGCCGGAGGGGCCGAAGATGACGACCACCTCGCCCTCCCTGACGGAGGTGGTGATGCCGTGCAGCGCCTGGAAGTCGCCGAACCACTTCGTGACGTCTTTGCAGATGATGATATCGTTGGCGCCGATACGGCTATCGCCGTCACCTCGCCCAGTTCTCGCCCCTTCGCGGTCAGACATCCCTCTCCACCTCTATCGCTCACCGACTCCCAGCGTGTGTTCCAGCTGCTGGCTGGCCCGTGACATTGAGAACGCCACAACCCAGTATATCAGGGCGACGAACATCAGCGCCTCCGCCTGCCTGCCGATGAAGTCGGGCTGGGCTGTCACCTGCTGCGCGGCCTTCAACAGCTCCGTCAACCCAATGATGACGACCAGCGACGTGTCCTTAAAAAGGGCGATGAACTGGCCGACAAGCGCCGGGATCACGGCTCGTAGCGCCTGCGGCAGGACGATGAAGGCGAGGATACGGGCAGTGCCAAGGCCCAGCGCCTGCGCGGCCTCCACCTGGCCTTTGGGCACTGATTGCAGACCGCCACGGATTATCTCAGCCAGGTAGGCAGAGGAGAATATGGTGATGGCAGCCATGGCCCTCACCACATCGTTCATCTCGAGGAGCTTAAATCCGAGAAGGGAAACGTCACCCTCCTGCGCCACCATCAGCGGCAGGATAAACTTTGCCATGAACAGAAGGGTGATCAGCGGCACGCCGCGGATCAGCTCAATGTAGCCCACGCAGAACAGGCGGATCACCGGAAACGTGCTGGCTCGTCCCAGAGCGAGGAGCAGGGCGAGCGGGAAAGAGGCGACGATCCCAACGATGGCGAGAATCATCGTCAGGAGCAGCCCGCCCCAGTTCAGGCTGTCGATATCATCCCCCGCGGTGAGCAGGTACATCGTGAGGGGGAAGGAGAGAAGCCAGCCTCCGATGGCCAGGTTGCGGGCCAGGGCTACGTAGCGGCTGGTTGCCAGCAGGCGCCCCAACACGTAGCCCCCAACGAACAGCCCGATCGTCCCAGCCGTGAGGAGCGCGACATCGCCCTCCGCCATGAAGAGGAAGATCAACACAACGCCCATCACGAACATCGCCGCCAGCCGGCGCCCAATGCTGCTCCACAGCCCCCAGCTCAGCCCCGCCAGCCCGCTCAGCGGCAGCAGGATCACCCATAGCCTCCACGTCTCGTCCGAGGGGAAGCGGCCGATGAAGAAAAGCTTGCGGTTGGTCGTGATGACCTCCCAGTCCGCAGCGTCGACAACGAACCAGGCTATCCCGAAGGGGGGAAACTCTACGACCCCGGGGATGGCGATGAGAGCAAACCAAACGAACAGAAACGTGGTGACGGTCAACGCCGTATTGGCGACACTGCCGAACAGGTTGTCGCGGGCCCAGCGCCAGGCGCTCCGGACGGTAAGCGCAGGAGGCCTGCGGGCGCCCGCGGTCAGCGCCATGGCTACCGCGTCCCCCAATTGAGACGGCTGTTAAGCGTGTTCATGACCAAAGAGATGATCAGGCTCATGGCCAGGTAGGTCAGCATCACCAGGACGATGATCGGCACCGCCTGGCCGGTCTGATTGATAGAAACTCGGGAGACCTGGAACAGGTCCGGAAACGCAACGGCCACTGCCAGGCTGGAGTTCTTCGTCAGGTTGAGGTACTGGTTGGTCAGCGGCGGGATCATTATCCGCATCGCCTGGGGCAGGATGACGAAGCGGAGCCGCTGGAAGGAGTTCAGGCCCACCGCCGCCGCGGCCTCCGTCTGACCCTTGGGGATGGCCGTGATGCTCCCCCGAACGATCTCGGCGATGAACGCCCCCGTATACAACACCAGGCCGATTAGGAGGGCGATAAACTCAGGCTTGATCTGAAGCCCACCTGTGAAGCTCGTCTGCCCCATCTCCGGGCGGCTGAAGTCCAGCGGGGTCCCCGTCGCGAAGAAGCCGACGAGCGCTATCAAGGCGAAAACCCCGAAAGCCCACCACCAGGGATGGCTCGGCCTCCCCGTCCGGTCTTCGCGCCTGGAGCGAAAGGCCCGGACGGCGGCGGCCACGACAAGACCGAGGAGCAGAAGGAGGAGCCAGGACCCGAGTCCGGCCGTGCCGTCCGCCCAGGGGATGGCCACCGCCCGGTTGGAGACGAAAGCCACACCGAAGATATCCAGGCTCTCGGATATCTTGGGCAGCTGCAGTATCACCGCTGTGAACCAGAAGATCAGCTGTACCAGGAGGGGGACGTTGCGGAACGTCTCCACGTACACTATCGCCACCCGTGACACCAGCCAGTTCCTGGACAGGCGGGCTACCCCCGCCACGACTCCGACGATCGTGGCCAGGAAGATGCCGACAACGGCCACCTTGAGCGTATTCAGAAGCCCCGCCTGGAAGACTCGCGTGTAGTTGTCGTTGGGGTCGTAGTCGAAGCCGAAGGAAGTTTCCCCGATCTGGAACCCGGCTCGCTGTTTCAGGAAGTCCTGGCTGATCTCGACGAAGGGAAACCCGTCTTTCAGCTTGACGAAGGGGAAGAGCTCGAGGTCGAGCTGGCCCAGTGCGGAGGACAGGTTGTCGAGGAGCAGGTAGCCGATGGCGATGACCAGGACGGCGAACGCCGACTGCCAGGCGAAGCGCTGGACCCTGACGTTTCGCCAGAGGGCCAGCACCGCGCCGATCCGCCGTGCGGGGGCTTGGTAGCCGAGGGCCATAGGTGCGCTTCAGGGAAGATGGAAAGGCCCAGCCCGGGCCGGGCTGGGCCTTTCCGCTACTTCATCCCAGCGTCTCTAGCGCCAGGGCGGAGCGTAGATCAGGCCGCCGTCCGTCCAGAGGGCGTTCAGTGTACCCGGTCTCGGTGCTATACCTATGGGCACGATGTTGTTCTCGTAGATCTCACCGTAGTTGCCCACCGCGCGGATGACCTCCTGCATGAAGTCGGGGTCGAGGCCCAGGCCGGGGTCGAAGATCTCGCCGCCCTCGAAGGGCACCCCCAGCAGCCTGGCCTCCGCCACCGAGGGCGGGTTGGCTATGAAGTCGTCGATGTTCGCGCTCGTGATTCCCGCCTCTTCGGCCAGGATTATGCCGATGGTGGTCCAGTTGACGATGTCGAACCACTGGCTGTCGTTGTCGATGGTCAGCGGCCCCAACGGCTCCTTGGAGAACGTTTCCGCCAGGAGCGTCAGGGACTCGGGGCCTCCGGCGTCCTCGGGGAAAACGGCGCGGCGGCTCGCCAGCTGCGACTTGTCGGAGGTCCAGCCGTCACAGGACTCAGCGATGAACGCCGCCTGGAGCGTCTCGTTGTCCTCGAATGGGACAACCTCACTGTCAGGCAGCCGGTCGGCCAGGTTCAGCTCGGTGGTGGTGCCAGCAAGGACGCAGATGCGCGCCGTCGCCAGGTCGTCGACGGTCGCGAAGGGGTCGGCCGCGCGCACCATCATCCCCTGACCGTCGTAGAACGTCGTTACGGCGTAGCTCAGGCCGGTTGCCGCGTCGCGGGTGATCGTCCAGGTGGTGTTGCGGATGAGGACGTCTATCTCGCCGGTCTGCAGCGCGGTCAGCCTGGCTTCCGCCGTTAACGGGACGAACTGGACTTTGGTCGCATCGCCGAGGACGGCGGCCGCTATGGCGCGACAGAAGTCGGTATCGAAGCCTGAGAAGTCGCCAGCGTCGTCGACGAACCCGAAGCCGGGAACCGCATCGTTGACGCCGCAGACCAGCTCATCCGCGGCCTGCACGTCCGCCAGGATCTGACTATGGCTGCCCGCCGTCGGCTCCTCCGTCGCCGCGGGCGTCTCGTCCGCCGCAACGGTGGGCGACGCCTCATCGTCGCCGTCGCCGCCGCAGGCGATCGCAACTACCGCAAGGGCAGCGATAGCTAGAAAGAGAACCCAAAGGATTGGCTTTCGTTTCACCGGTGTCTCCTTTCGCGACTGTGGATAGGACACTACGAATATGCCAATGGTGCGCCATAGTGCGGACTATGTCAATGTCGCGTGATGCCTATCCCTATTCCCGTCAGCACCGTTCTCCCGCCTCAACTGACAACTCGACCTCAGCGGCCTCCTCACCGGTGCCAATTAGCAGCGCTATGCGTAAGAGCGAAGTGGCGTTGTCGGTCCGGGTCGCCGCACAGTCCAGATCGTACACCAGCCGGCCAGGTGTCGCTGTGTCAGTAGGCTGTAGCTGTTCCCGGACGCCGCCGAAGAACCCCCAAAAGATGACTTCAGCGCCCCCCGAGCGCTCAATGGCCAGCTTGACCCGCCTCGGCGTCTCCATGTCCGCCAGCACCACGAGACCGGCCAGCGGCGGAATGTGATATGAACGGCCGTCGAGCGCCTGCACCTCGACGGAAACAGGAGCCGGACAGGAGATCTCGCCGCCCGAAAAATAGTCCTGCAGGAGGCGATAGGAGCCTGCGTACTGCGCCATGACCTCGTTGAGGGGGGCCCCGGCAAGCTCGCGCAGCGTACCGACGCCGTCCCCGGACCCGCCCGCCGATTCGAAGAACCGCCTGACGAAGCCGGCGTGGCGATGCTCTAGAAAGGCCACGAACGTCCAGTTCTGGTATTCGTTGATGCCACGGGTGTCCAGTACGCTGCGGGCGTAGTTGCCGCAGGACGTGTCGATGTGAGGTCTCGCCCCTGATATGCCCAGCCGCTGGACGGCGACGTACTCAGCGGTGGCCTCCCTGATCCAGGTCCCCGCCCGTTGCGGATCGAACCTCGCCCGCCGCTGAGAGAGATGAAAGAGCTCATGGGTAACAGCGCTTGGGACGGCGTCTGGATTTCGGAATAGCCGGTTATCGAGCTTCATCACGCTGCCCAGGTTTGATGGCTCGGTCAGGCCGGGGCCACCGATGAGCGGCACAAGATACACGGGCTGCGGACCGCCGAACGTGTCCTTCGGCTCCCGGTAGCCGTTGTTGACCATCCACCGCCGGGCCTCCTCGAGTTCGTTACGGAGCAGCGCCACGTATTCCGGCTCTGCGGCCCTATCGCTTGCAGGGTCGGAGACGTAATGAATCCGGTAGTTCCCATCGCGACTCAGCGTCGTCGTCCAGTAGCGGTTGGGAACCGCGATGGCAAAGAGACCGACGCCGCCGGTCTGTGTCGATAGCGCTGCTCGTTGCTGATTATGCTCCACATCACTGGCGATGACCCAGAATGCGGACCCGTCGCCGACGGCTGGATGGAATGAGGCGATCTTCAGCTCAGCGGGATCAACGTCCGGCGGCAAGTCACCGGGAGCGGGAAGCTCGATCGTGAACAGCTCGCCGTCAGGCGGGCCCGGACCTCGAATCTCCCACACCGGCCCGACTATGTCAAAGCCGGGTTCGCTTTCGGGCGGCGGGTCATCAGCGATCGCAACCGAGTAGTCGTCGGGCGAGCGAGCGGTGTCGGCGGGCAACACCACTGATGGGAGTGTGGCGCTCGATTCCCCGCCGCAGGCAGCGAACAGGACGGCCAACGATGTACCCAGGCAAAGGAACCGGATGCGATGTCGGCTCTTGCAGTACACGCTAAGGAGTCGCCTTTGCCAGGTTGGCCGCGTCGCGCCGCAAGCAGCGGTCGGACAGCGAGCCGATACGTCCTCTGGAGTCATGGCAGCCTCACCTTGAGAGGCGGAATCAGGAGTCCACCATAATTGCTTCGCTCTCCTCTGACGTAGATGGAATAAGGCGATTCTACCACGGCAGCAGATAGGTTCCGTGCGGACTCACCCAAGTGCCCGG
Organism: uncultured Dehalococcoidia bacterium; assembly: GCA_964649215.1. Taxonomy (GTDB): domain Bacteria; phylum Chloroflexota; class Dehalococcoidia; order SM23-28-2; family RBG-16-64-32; genus JADFNQ01. The sequence continues at coordinate 367 of CAZYOV010000001.1, read as the reverse complement.
AGTGGAAAGTGCTACAGCACGCGCGACGGGAGCGCTTCTGTGCTCCCGTTGTCGCGACCGGACGTGGTTCTGCTCTGCTGCGCGATGCCTGCCACGAAGGCCACCCCCAGCAGCACCAGCAGGTGGTGGTACGTGGATTCCGCCATGTAACCGGCCAGCAGTACGAGAAGCAGTCCCGCCGCAATCCAGAAGGCGTCGCCGCTGCGCCAGCAGGCGACCAGTGTCAGCAGGTACAGCGCCAGGGCCAGGAGATAGACGGGGAAGGGAAGAAACAGGCTGAGGCCGGTTGTCCACAGCGCCAGGATGGCCATCGTAGAAGCGGGGGACAGGCCGGCGAGCGTGAGCGCGAGCAGCACGGCCGCCACCG